>JBGOXS010000017.1:0-69009 GCA_041479245.1 Anaerolineae bacterium | reverse complement strand
TCGAAGAGATTTGAGCATTTTCCAAATCGGTTTGCGCTTCATAGAACGGTGTGTGGTCAATGGTATATCATTTCAAATTATATGCTGTTCTTATCGATGAACACAAACTGTCAGGTGTCTAGTAATAAATCAATGATTCATTTTTATATAGAATAATGTGAAGAGGTTGCTCAATGAAAATCGATTACCAAGAAACGACCAATGACTTGTTCGCCCGCATTGATATCCACAAAAAATATGGCAGCCGAGATATCGATGAATGGATGCTTCACGTACTTATGCCCCAAAAAGGTTCGAAAATCCTGGATGTGGGGTGCGGGGCAGGCAAACAGTGCTTCCTGTTCGACAAGGCTTTGGAAGGCGAGGCTGATATCACCGGTGGAGACGTGAATCAGGAGTTGCTCGAAAAAGCGCGCCAGGAAAATACCAGGATTGGCAACCGAATCAAATTCATCAATCTCGATTTCAACCAGCGCTTTCCCTCTAATGATAACGTGTTCGACATGGCAACCTCCTGCTTTGCGATCTATTATTCTGAGGATATACCCTTCACCATCTCGGAGATGCACCGGGTGCTCAAGACGAATGGGAGGTTATTCACCACCGGACCGATGCTGGAAAATAAAAAAATATTTTACGACATTATCTTTGAAGCCACGCATAAACCCATCCCGCCCATGCCGGGCAGCTCGCGCTATTCCAGCCTGATCTACAATAACATCCAATCCTTATTCTCTTCAGTTGAAGTCCACATCTTCGAAAACCCATTGTCCTTCGAAGCGGTTGATCCGTTCCTGGCATACACTCGCGCTTCTTTATCCGAAGATCGCCGGCTCTGGAAAAACCTGTTCGAAGATGCGGGAGGGTTCGAGCGGGTGATGCAAGCTATTCAAAAAGTCGCCGTGAAGCGCATTAAACAGGAAAGCAAACTGGTGATGACCAAAGTTGTGGGTGGTTTCCTCGCCACCAAATAAGGTGCTTTGAAGTAGTCCGAATCATCCCTATGCACGATGGGATGGATCTGAACCCGGTATATAATACTCAGGAGTCCTCATAAGGCAATCAATGAAGTCTCAAGATGTTCTCCCTCTGGTTTACGATAGCACTCGCCGAGGTTCTGTGGTAGTCGAAGAGCTGCGGGAGATTTTTAATTACCGCTACTTGATCTTGCAGCTGGTGCGCAGAGATATCCTGACCCGCTATAAGCGGTCATTCTTAGGCGTTGCCTGGACGATGCTCAATCCCTTGGGGATGATGCTGGTATGGACGATTGCCTTTTCCCAGTTTTTCAAGGCGGGGGACCTGCCTTCTTATCCGGCTTATGTGCTAAATGGTTTACTGGCCTGGACATTTTTCAGCCAGACGACAACCGCCTCCATGGTCAACCTGGTGTGGGGCGGTAGTCTTCTAAACCGCATCTATATTCCACGCACATCATTTGCTATAGCTGCCATGGGGACGGGGTTGGTAAACATCGGTCTGTCGATGTTCCCACTGATCGGGGTCATGTTGGTGACGGGTTTGACCCTGCATTGGTCGATCCTTTTCGCACCTATCTCTGTGTTGATCCTGGCTGGATTTGCCCTGGGTTTGGGGTTATTGATTTCCACCTTGGCAGTCTACTTCCCCGATATCGCCGAAATGTACCAGATTGTACTCATGGCATGGATGTTTCTCACCCCAGTAATGTATCCGGTATCCATTCTCCCCGAGGCTTACCGCACATACCTCACCATGTTTAATCCTATGTATCACATGATCACGCTCTTCCGAATCCCAATCTATTTTGGAAGGTTACCCACCGCCAGCGAGCTGTTGATCCCGCTTGGCATCTCCATTTTCTTTTTGTCCCTGGGCTGGGTGGTGTTTACGATGAAATCGGATGAGTTTTCCTACCGGATCTAATCTATGGCAGAAAATATAAGCGCCTTAACTACCGATCAATCGATAATCGATTTGACCAACATCTCAGTGGAATATCGCGTCCCACAGGAACAGATCGGCACATTTAAGGAATATTTCATCCGCTTAATGGAAGGTAAAGTCAAGCATCGCACTTTTAATGCGCTGAATAAAGTCAGTCTAAGCGTGAATCGGGGTGAAGTATTCGGCTTGATTGGACACAATGGGGCTGGTAAAAGCACCTTACTCAAGTTGGTAGCTAAGGTAATTCGCCCTTCAAGCGGGCGAGTGGTGGTAAAAGGACGAGTTGCACCCCTACTTGAAGTCGGGGCTGGCTTTCACCCTGAGCTGACCGGCCGCGAGAATATCTTCCTGAATGGAGCCATGCTCGGCTTCAGCCACGAGGAAATGCTGGAGAAATTTCCACGCATCGTTGAATTTTCCGAATTAGGAGATTTCATCGACGCTCCTCTGCGCACTTACTCATCAGGTATGTCTGCCCGTTTGGGATTCGCCGTGGCCACAGATTCTCAGCCTGATATCCTGATCGTGGACGAGATTCTGTCAGTTGGTGACGAAGCTTTCCAGCATAAAAGCTATGAACGCATCCAAGCGATCAAGGCACAGGGAGCTACCATCCTGCTGGTTTCGCATACGATGAACATGATCGAGTCAGTCTGCCAAAGGGCTGCCTGGCTACATCGTGGGCAGATTTTATCCTTGGACAATGCCAAAGTGGTCGTCGACCGGTACCTGGGGCGCGTCTCCGAAGAAGAAAATCTGCAGCTTATCGCTCAGACTCACCTGGATGATTTACCATCCCAAAGAGGATACAAGCCTGTCGAGATCAGGCAGGTGAGGATATTGAACGACCAGGAGCGCGAACAGCAAATTTTCCACACCGGTGAATGCATGCAGGTTCAGATTGAATATGTCGCCCACGAGCCGATCGATTCGCTCGAAGTAGGCATTGCCATTCACCGCCAGGATGGCGTGCATATCACCGGCCCAAATACAACTTTTGATGGTCTGGATATTGCGTTGCAGCCCGGCGCAGGCGGCGTGACCTACACCGTGCCCTCTATTCCCCTGATGGAGGGTCTCTACCAGTTGTCCGTTGCATTGGTCAACCGTAATGGGGATCGGATGCTGGACTATCACGATCAATTCTATACCTTCCGCGTTAACAATCGCGGACATGAAGTGCGCGAAAAGTATGGATTAGTTACATTGAGGGGAGAATGGCGTCTGCTTTGATCGACCTCGGATTAGACAATGCTTTTCTTCAATTATTTGCCACTAAGTTAAAGCAAAATGCATGATTAATCTGATTATCCAAGCACTTTTTACCATCTCTGGCAATTTGTCACATGATCAATCCAGCGAGTCAAGTTCTGGAATGATAGAGTGTTCTTCTCCTTAATACTGAAAAGGAATATCGTTCTATCCGAGCCACGAAACATTCATGACTTTAAGCGAACCAGATAAAAACGACACTTTCTGAATGCACCTCGTCTTTACGAACCTATCCAGAGAGCAGGCTTATCCTATCGGAACACAGATAATAAATATTGTGTATTCAGGATGATCATTTATTCACTTAGAAGCTGATATAAATGAGCGATAGAACATTGATAATACTTATGATGTTATCAAGACCGTCTCATTAACAAATGACTAACACATTACCTTAGCCGTGATAAGATATACACATTCCCCTCAGGTTCAACTTTCACACTTGCATAACCGCCCAATCCTCTCAACCTGCCAGAATGGTCATGTTGCCTTGGATGCCACCCTGCTGGCTCTTTGGCAATATGCAGAAGGACGTTCGTTGGAAGAAATTTCCTTCAGTTTCAATACCAATCTTGCCACACCGAAAATTGTCCGGGCAGCTTTAGCGTGTTTGGCAGAAGCAGGATTGCTGGAGCGTAATATTGATCTGATGGAAAATGAAGGTTTGGTGAAGCCATCCGCTGACCGCCAGTCATTGCCTACTCACCCACAAGCTTCACTCTCCGCATTGATTGTTAACTATAACAGCTTCGAGTGGCTGAAAGAGTGCATTATCTCGCTGTTAGCCCAAACCGATGTTCACATCCAAATTATCGTAATTGATAATGGCTCGTATGACGGTGCCCTTGATTGGCTGGAAACCAATTATCCAGACATTCAACGCCTGCAGATTGAACACTCTGCCTCCTTATCACATGCCATAAACGCGGGTGTCACTTTGGCATCACCTGATGACTACCTGCTCATACTCAACCCTGATGTCCGCCTGGAAACTGGGGCTGTTGCACAGATGGTATCTGTAGCCCTAAGCGATCCCCTTTGCGCTGCTGTAGCCCCTAAATTGTACTTTTCTTGGGCACCGTCGTTCCTTAATGGCATAGGCAACCACGTCAGTTCTATCTCCTGGGGAACCGATAATGCTATCGGACATCTTGACCTGGGTCAATTCAGTTCTTATCATGAGCTCCCCTCCGCTTGCTTTGCCGCCGCCCTAATAACCCCAAAAGCATGGCAAGCAATCGGACCACTGGATGAAGGTTTCCCTATGTATTATGAAGATGCCGAGTGGTGTTATAGGGCACGGCTCTTAGGTTTCAGGATTCTAGCCGCCCCGAAGGCGGTCATTTTCCATGCCTTCGGTGGATCACTTGGATCCACTGGTCATTCCGAAGGAATAACCCCACGCAAGCTAGCAAATGTCGTTTATGGTCGTCAACGATTTGCGATTAAGTTACTCAAGAAATACCTGCCGCGCTTCGTACGTAATTATCTATTTGAGGATATCCTGAATTTCATTCGCTATTTTTTTACAGGCAGTTTTACACTTGCTCGAGCATATTTTAGGGGTTGGAGCAATTTAATCAAGACATTGCCTGCAATCCTGGGTCAACGTCGTCTCCTGCAGGATAGTCGTGTGGTATCGGATGATGACTTGTTTAAGGTACAACGTGACATTCCTATGCCATTGGTATGGAATGGTCTACCAGAATTGACTTGGGATCTGATTATTGATCACTATTACCCTTTGATCGCTGGAAAAAGGACCCGGTCAATGCCCGAATTCTCCACCCAAAGCCATCCGCATCTGCTCATCATTAGTACTGGCGAATCTACGGAGACTACGCTGATTGTCAAGCAATTAATCCAACACCTGGTAGGTAGGATGGATATCACCTTGGCTATCCCAACAACCCTTCGGAAGGACGCTCCCGGTATCCCCGATTCGGTTGAACCCGACAGTGGTTATTTCCAGCAAATACACTATTCTCCCGATCGCCCAAAAAGCCTACATCTCCTGGTGGATAATAGTGATATAGCCATCATTCCAGGCGAATTGGTGAACAGTATCCCCCTTCTAGAATATACTGAGTCCCGCCTGATTATTCTACTTCCAACAGACATTACCCCTCATGAGGATGCCAAGGAAATGGATCGCATGCTCTCCCTGGGTGACTTTTTCATTTCCACTGCGTCTGAGCATTATCGTTGGGAAGAAACTCTGAAATCCAGAGCGCGAATTGATATCCCAGTTGAATATGATCTTGAAACAATAGCCTACTATTGCCTGGAGGGCAGCTTTGCTCCTGACCGTTATCCCCGACTTGCATACCCCGTCCCGCCCCCATCTGAGCCAACCAGACGGTTAGCTTTGATGGTCTATATTTGGCGCAATCAAGGATTTCGATCCATGCTTCACCGCACGCGTCGTTATTTAATCGAGCATCTCTTGCATTCCGCAGAATGAACAAATGAAAGTACTTCACGTTGTCCAAGGCTACTTTCCCGCCATTGGAGGAACTGAGCATCTTATCCAGCGCGTCTCCGAAGAGCTTGTCTCACAATTCAACGACAAGGTTACTGTATTTACCACAAATTGTTATAGCTCTGAAGCATTCTCCACTCTGAAGATGCCGCGTATAGCTCAGGGAAGGGAAGAAATTAATGGTGTGCACGTGCGTCGTTTTCCCGTTTCAAGCTACGTTAGTCGTCTTTTTGTCTACCTGGCAGGCAATTTAAGTCTCCCAGGCAGTCAATACTACCGCACACTTTTCAATGGTCCCATTATTCCTGGATTGGGACGTGCTATCCAACAATCTGATTACGACATCGTCGTAGCTGCTTCCTTCCCGCTCTTACACATGTTTACTACCCTCAAAGCTGCCCATAAGAGTCACCGTCCGTGTATCATGATTGGCTGCCTGCATCCCGCAGACGCATGGGGGTTCGATCGCCCTATGATTTACCGCGCGATCCAACAAGCTGACGGTTATGTCTCTCTTACTACCCATGAAGCTAAATATGTCATTTCGCGGGGCGTTTCACCAAAAAAGATCACTGTAATTGGCGCTGGTACTGACTTACCGCTCTTTGAAGGAGTTGAACAGGGATCTGCTCGTCAGAAATTAGGTATCCCATTAGATGTTCCCGTCATCGGATTCATCGGTCAGGTTTCGCAGCGCAAAGGTGTTGAGACCTTGATACGCGCCATGCATCAGGTTTGGCAGGTCTATCCATCAGCCCGCCTTCTTATTGCGGGTGCTAAAACGATCTATGCAGACCGCCTGGCTGCAAAGTTAGCTGAGCTTCCAGTTTCCGATCGGGAAAAGATTCTACTACGCTACAATTTTCCTGAAGAGGAAAAACCATTGATGATCGCCTCCTTGGATATCTTGGCCTATCCGTCTTCATATGAATCCTTTGGCATCTCGTATATAGAATCCTGGGCAATGGAGAAACCTGTCATTGGTTGCAGGAATGGCGCTGTCCCTGAAGTCATTGATGCAGGGCGTGATGGGTTATTAATCCAATTTGATGACGCGAACATGCTGACCGAAGCGATCCTGGTCCTCTTAGGCAACCCCTCGTGGGCACATCAATTAGGTCAGCAAGGACGTCAGAAAGTGATTTCATTTTATAACTGGCCGGAAATTGCCCGGCATTTCCGCCAGGTTTATCTTCGGGTTCTGGAAAACTATTCCAATAAGTGAATCCTACTAACACGAAAGTCCTTAAACACCCTGATCAGCTAAGCGAGAATGAACAAGTGATTAACAGCCAAGAGAGACAACTTGTGAAAAGAAACCGGGGCATTTTAATAATGGATACCATTCTATGGCACACTCTATAGCATCAGTTACCGCGTTATGAGGCGTATACAAGCGTTTTGGTCTTCCTTGGCATCACGCACCAGTCAATGGAAAGAGTGGATATACTCGATCAGGCGCGGGCTTCGTCTGTTACGCCGTGAGGGAGTCATTGCATTTATCCGTCGTTTGAGCGAAAAGATTGCCTTCCGCTTGCGCAGGTTCTCACTCAGATTAAAACGTCATCCTGCTCGCTCTTCAGGTGCTTTTTTCATAGAAGTTGAGCGAACAATTCCTCCCGTTCAACCCCACCAGGCTAGTGTGGACATAATCGTCTGTGTGCATGATGCTCTCACCGATGTCCAAAATTGCCTCGAATCTATTGTGCGCTATACCACTCCTCCTTATCGCCTAATCCTGGTAGATGATGGTAGTGCTCAACCTACTCGTGAATACCTCGATGATTTCGCCCTTTCACAGGCTGCACTTCTACTTCGCAATGAACATGCTCGAGGTTATACCCGCGCGGCGAATCAGGGGCTTCATGCCTCTTCTGCCAACTATGTCATTCTTCTCAACAGCGACACCATCGTTTCACCGCAGTGGCTAGATCGCCTAATTACTTGCATAGAGTCGGATCCGCATATTGGACTGGCTGGTCCCCTTTCTAACACTGCCTCTTGGCAATCTATCCCGAAAATTTATAATGCCGAGGGAGATTGGGCAGAAAACCCCTTGCCTGAAGGTTTTAGTGTCGCTGATATGGGGCAGTTAGTCGCCACATACTCAGGGCGGGTCTACCCTCGTATCTCTTTCCTCAACGGTTTTTGTATGATGATCAAGCATGGGTTAATAGACCAAATTGGCTATCTTGACGAGGAGAGATTTGGTGACGGTTACGGAGAAGAGAACGATTACTGCCTGCGTGCTGCCAAGGCTGGTTGGCAATTGGCAGTAGCTGACGATACATATATTTACCACGCCCAATCCCGTTCTTACTCACACGAGCGTCGTAAAGAGCTTGTTGATCGTTCGGATAAAGCCTTTGGTGATAAGCATGGTCACCAGATCATCAGCAATGGAATCCAACATAGCCGCTTCGACCATGCCATGCAGGGCTGTCGGGCACGCTATCAGGTTATGTTTTCGCGCCAACAAACGATCATTAATGCCAAGGATCGATGGGAAGGCAAACGCATTGCTTTCTACCTGCCCATCTCAGAACCCAGTGGCGGTGGTCACGTAATCCTTCAAGAAGCAGAAACGATGCAGAAAATGGGTATCATCGTCGAGATTATCAACCTCGATGGTCACCAATCCTTTTTTAAGCAGGCCTACCCCAACCTAACGCTTCCCACGGTCTATATTCAGGACCCTAGCCGATCTGCCGAGCTGCTTTCCGAGTACGATGCCGTTATCGGCACCATGTACAACTCAATCCTATGGCTAGAGCTACCCGAGAAATCACCTATCCCCATCAGAGGCTACTACATACAAGATTTTGAGCCAGGCTTCTTTTCACCCGAAACCAAAGCGTACAAACAAGCAGTAGAATCATATACGTTATTTCCGAACCTGGTACGTTTCACCAAGACTGAATGGAACCGCCAGGCAGTATTACAAAATATTGGTGTGGACTGTCGCGTCGTTGGTCCAAGTGTCGATATTGATACCTTTCGTCCGCGCCCACGCAAGAGCCCAGATTGGCCAGCACGACCTTTGCGCATTGCTGCCATGATCCGTCCCAGCACTCCACGCCGTCAGCCCGCATTAACAATGCAGGTTTTACATCAAATCTCCCACCGCAATAGTGATATCGAAATCATCCTGTTTGGCTGTGACTTGAACGATCCTGGTTTCTCCAAATTAGAGAGGGATTTCCCTTGGCAACTAGCTGGTATTCTTACACGGCCACAATTAGCTGCACTTCTGAACAAAGTGGATATATTCGTCGACTTTTCCTCCTACCAAGCAATGGGTCTCACAGCCATGGAAGCCATGGCTTGTGGCGCAGCGGTTATCGTGCCTCAGAATGGCGGTGCGGACAGCTTCACCCAGCATGAAAAAAATGCCTTAGTCATCGAAACTGATTCCGTAGAGCCATGCATAGCTGCTTTAGACCGCTTAATCCGTAATGAGCAGTTACGTACGAGCATTCAACAACAATCAATTTTTGACATCTGTCAGCACTATCCTGAAAAAGCTGCCTACAACATTCTGGAGACTCTATTTTCGTAAGTTTATCAATGCTACAGAGAATGACGCCGCCAATTGCCTAGAGCAATTAACCATGTTACGTATTCACATCATCTTTGAACACGGAGTAGATCTTAAACCCTTTGGGATTGCATATATCAGGGATATACTCCCGCTTACACACCCCAGCAATTCAGAAACATTCCAGGTTACCCAGGGTACTGGCTACTCCTCCTCCGCAGATGTCGTCATTATCGAGCGAACATGGAAGCCTACGATCACCCTTCAGGAAGCTGAACAACTCGTTAATCAAATCCGCAAAGATGGTGCGGGTCTGGTGTATTCGCTTGACGATAACCTGCTAGACCTGGAAGCAGTGCCTTTTCATGTTCGTTCTGTTGTACGGTATTTCTGTCGCGCTGCTGACGGTATTTTTGTCTCCACGGAATACCTGAAAGATCGTCTGCATCATTTCAACTCACACATTTATGTCCTCCCCAACACCCTGGATGAAAGGTTGTTCTCTGAAAATCACAAACGAGTACCTGCAGGAAGGAAAACAGGCGCACGCAAGATCATTGGGTTTATGGGTACATTTACCCATGATGCCGACTTGATGATGGTGCTCCAGGCATTACGAAAAATCCTGCGAAAGCAAATCGATTCGATACAACTCCAGCTGGTTGGTGGCTTCTCTTCCCAGACTGTGGTTCACTCCTTTCAGGGACTTCCTTTAGATGTATTGAAACTCAATCCAATCGACATGGCTTACCACAATTTCATTCCTTGGATGATGAAACACCTTTCCTGGGATGTCGGTATCGCCCCCCTGGAAAATACGCTCTTCAACCGCTGTAAATCTGATATCAAATTTTTGGACTATTCTGCCCTCGGCATCCCCGGTATTTACAGCCGTGTCCCATCTTACGAAGCAACGGTCTATCATCTTGAAACTGGCTACCTGGTAGAAAATACCATTTCTGCCTGGACGGAAGCGCTGGATGAGATGTTGTCAAATAATGACTTGCGCACCCAGCTAGCTCTCAACGCCCAAGAATATGTTTTTTCTAAGCGCACCCTGCTGCAAGGAGCCATCCATTGGCGAGAAGCCATATTCTCCATAATTGGGAATAAATGACACGGTTGATTCATTTTGGTCCGAACGAGATACCATTTTTTAACAGCAATAACTGGTGAATCATGAGTCGCATTCAACGCTTACGTAGGCAGCTGATCCCCAATGGTAGCCGACTAGAAGCAATCATACGCTCAATCTATCGCAAATTGAGGACTGTTCTACATGAACGCTCGAGTTCCGATATTCAACAAAAAACTTCAGAAACAGAAAACCTGACGAAATCGGAGCCACCCATATCTGCAGGTTTCAATGATCAACCGGGGGAAATACAATTATTCACTGTGGATGAAGTGGCTACATACTTACCCGATTCGAGTGCCGAACTTCCTATGCCAGAAAATCCATTGCTAAACGACCAAGAAAAACCTGCTGGCCGCATCCTCGATGCGATGAATGCTCGAAAAAAATACACTCAGGAACGTCTTGAACTACTCCAGCGAGGGCGGGAGCTTTTTAAGGGTAAGGGCTTATTGTTTGTGTTACCAATAGCAGCAACGGGCGGTGGTGCCAACCTCATTCTCCTCGCTGCCAGAATCATGCGCCAGATGCATGTAGATGCCCAGATTTATAATCTATCCCCCTATCGGGTGGGTTTTGAGCAAGCTTATCCTGACAATGATGTACCGGTAGTGTATGGCACAATTGAAAACCTTCCGAAAATCGCTACGCGTTACGACGCTGTTGTTGCTACCTCTTACATAACTGTATACTGGCTCAACCCGGTACCCTCATTAAAACCTGACCTCGTCATTGGTTACTACATTCAAGACTACGAGCCATACTTCGATGAGCTTGGTTCAGAGGGGTACAAAAAAGCTGCTGCCTCATATACACTATTACCTAGGTTGGTTCGCTGCTGCACTACCCCTTGGATAGATGATCAGATACAGCATCAACACGCAAACGAAAATCTACGCGTTCCAGTAACTGTACTTGGGGCGAGTCTCGATACTGATCTATTCATGCCTCGGCCCAGGCATGACACTGAATGGCCCAATCGCTCATTGAGAGTCGCAGCCATGATCCGCCCCAGTACCCCACGCCGTAGCCCTCGACTGACTATGCAACTCATGGAACGCGCCCGCCAGGAGTTTGGCGATGGGATCGAGCTCATTCTCTTCGGAGCTGATTTAGCTGAGTTACAACAGGCGCACATGCCTTTGTCATTCCCCATCAAACTAGCAGGTCGCCTAAACCAGAAACAAGTAGCAAATCTCATGAATGAAGTGGATATCTTTGTTGATTATTCCACTTTTCAAGGGCTGGGCTTATCTGCACTCGAAGCGATGGCGTGCGGGGTAGCATCTGTCGTTCCTGTGCGCGGCGGCACGGGCATCTACGCAAAGCATGAGGAAAACTGCCTCGTAGTCGATACCGAGGACGCGGAAGCTTGCTTTGCAGCTTTAAATCGCCTGGTCAAAGACCACAAACTTCGTACGAAGCTTCAGCAGAACGGCTTGCTATTCACTCCACGGTTCTACCCCGAGCTGCCCACCTTCCGGCTACTCCAGGCCCTTTGGTCAGAGTATCAAGGGGAACAATGATGACAGCTGCACTGCTATGAGTCCCGTTATTTGTTATCGAGGATTCAAATCCTCTATGGCGTTAAGTTTTATCCCAGCAAATTTTATTTAATCAGACTAGTTGTTCATGCCGAAGGATCGATAACGAAATTGCAGCCAGGTCAAGTATAATTTCACAAAAGGTATTTGGTCTGATGGTAGAACGATCTTAATGTGATGCTAGCACTGGCTAACATTTAAAATCGAGGCCAAGAAATCGATGACGATAATACACCTTTAACAATTTAGCTTCACTATGGATAGACTCCTGATTAATTTAATAAACCGTCGGTGTATAAAATTTGGAGTAGTCCTTGATTTGCGAGGCTATAACTGGTTCAAAGCTGATCAGATCGTCGATCATACGAGAAAGGCTGTCTGTTTGCTCTTGTTAGACTTCATCTACCATCTCCCAATATGCACCAATTACTAATCATTAGTCATGACATTGTCACAGAAAAACTTGCCGGTCCAGGTATGCGCTACTTGGAAATGGCACGCGTATTAAGCTCCGATCTCGATGTTGTTCTGGCTGTACCTGGTGATACCTCCCTACAAGTTCCTGGAGTGCGTTTTTCCACCTATCAGTTCGAGCAGCCTGCTGCTGTGTATAAGTTGATCGAAGCATGCGATGTGATGCTTATCTCCAGCTTTATCCTGGAAAAATTCCCCTTACTGACCAAGTATCAAAAACGGATCGTGGTGGACCTGTATGACCCGACCATCCTGGAAAATCTGCACCTATATGAGCACGAGCCAATAGGAGTGCAAGAGGTACTAAACACCCAGGTTGTACAATTCACCAACCGTTTATTGCAAACCGGTGATTTCTTCATCTGCGGTAACGAGCGCCAACGGGATTTATGGCTTGGTATGTTGGCAGCCAACGGGCGCCTCACCCCCAGCGCTTTCGCAATTGACCCGACCCTACGCTCACTGATTGACGTGGTTGGTGTCGGTATACCCGAGCGCAGACCAACCGGAGACCCGATCCTACGTGGAATCCATCCATGCGTGGAGGCTGACAGCCGCATTGTGTTATGGGGTGGTGGTATTTGGGATTGGTTGGATCCGCTTACCCTAATTCGCGCCTGGCCACAAGTACTTAATACTCATCCCACGGCGCGCCTCGTTTTCTTGGGTGCTCGCCACCCCAACCTGCTCGTTCCGCCCCATGCGATGGCACAGCGTGCTCAGGATCTGGCTGATGAGATTGGTGAAAAGAATCGGACCATAATTTTCTATGACTGGCTGTCGTACAAGCAGCGCGAGGCGTTGCTATGTGAATCTGATATAGGCGTAATGCTTCATTCTATGCATATCGAGACGCGCTATTCGATCCGTACGCGGATTTTTGATTACTTCTGGGCATCCTTGCCAATCCTAATCACTGCTGGCGACGTAACAAGCGAATGGGTAGAGCAGTATCGGTTGGGCGAGGTGGTAACACCACAGGATATCGAGGGTACTTCTCAGGCATTATCCAGATTGCTGGAAAAACCCAAAAGCACCTGGGTGCAAGCCTTTGCTCCCCTACAGAAGGTCTTTTCGTGGAAGAAGGTGGTCGAACCGCTGAGACGTTATTGCCTGGAAGGAGGTACATCCCCTTACCGGGCATCAAGCCAGGTATCCGGACAATCTTCTAGTTTGAAGACTGGGCTGGCGCGAGCCCGATATATCCTAAACAGAGAGGGTTGGCGTGCATTGGTCAGTCGTAGTTGGGGTTTTATAAAGTGGAAATTATCTCAGCGATAACATGAATCATGCCAATAAGTGCCTTTTTATTGTCTGAGATTATTCAGGTTTAATACCTGGTTATATGATGAATTGGTGCAGATAAGATCTTAAATTATTGAGGTAATAGGAGATTCGATCAATGAAATCGGGGTTTTTAATGATTTATCTTCTATTAGCGATGATATCAGAAGTCGTATCCATGCCCCCTGCCCAGAAAGCAGAGAACGATTTGTCGAGTATTAAGCAAATGATGTTAGAGAACAATGCAGTAGGCGAGGGTTTAGACTACGCTACACGTACGCTTGGCGACGCATGGGATATGCAATCGTTTAGCGATATCGCACAGTGGTTCAACCATACTCCCCCGGAGCATCAGCTGGTAGATTTTCAGGTCAATAATGGGGTGTTTTCAGCTCGCACTCTAGGCGATTATAGCGAGTTCTTCCCGCTATTCCCAGGCTACTTACCAGGCACTCATTCCGGCAAGATTGGTGCGCTGTATCCAATTAATTCATCTGTCTTCGCTTGTTTTTATATGTCAATGTACTCCACCTGGAATAGCCCAATCTCCAACTACTTTCTTGTCGGCTGGGGACCTAACGACGATACGAACAATCCCTGGGGCGTCGCCCAATCTTACGACATTACGAAAGACCAATGGAGGTTGTATCAATTTAACCTCAATAACCCACGTGGTTTAATCAATCAACCCTGGTCCAGCCAGCAGTTGTGGCAGTATTTGCGCATCACACCCAGCAAGAACGCGGAAACGCGATTCAGTATTGACTGGATTCGTCTGACGAACTGCCAGCCTGTCTATGTTAACTTAAGCGGTATAAAACCAGGTACATATTCTCTCTGGCTTAGTAGCGGATCGCATGACGGCCACGTACTGGCAGTTAGTTCTTTCTCAACGACTGGCTCGTACGCCTGGGACGTTCAGGGATTGGGAGCGGGTAGCTACACCTATTATGTGAAGAACTCGGATGGAGTAATCTTCCAGCAAGGTCAAATAAACATTGTAGAATCCCCAATTGTTACCTTTACCAGCCCATCCCCTTACAGCGGTCAATATTATGCCAATAATCAGGGAAACCCATGGAATATGGACCCGTCCGACGCTCCAGATATCCGATGTGTAAAAAATACAAATTTCACTGACGGAATACTTTCACTGGATACAATGTCGCAGGATTGTGCTGGCCCTGGAGCAAACGAAGCAGATCCCATTATCTACCTCAACACTGTTTATCAAGGGGACCTATCCAGCTATCGCTATCTCTCATTCTCTAGCAGTACAACCGGATATCCTTGGAGTGTGCCTGACTTGGGTATGATCGTCCGATTATTTTGGAGTCTTGACCGTACAACCGGGGTTGATTGTTGGTATGGCTCACGGGCAGTAGCTCTGGATGTCGGCTGGCAGACGTATACGGTTGACCTGTATGACGCTTGGAATAGCATGCCTGAAGAAAGGACTCCCCTTGACTGCCCAATGGTATCCTGGCGCGACCAGGGGGTTGTAGGACCTGTGGTCAGCCTCCGTATTGACCCAAATGAGAACATCACTGGTAACGTTATTCACCAGGAATTTGATTGGATCCGCTTAACCAAGGTTGAACAGGTTTCTCAAGGCAAGCCGGCCAAAATCCGCGTGATGTTAAATAAACCACCATCAGAAGTGACCCTAAGCTTTTACTACACTGCTGATCTTTCTCAACCGACCCAAAACATCGCTATGTCTTACCCTAAGACTATCACCAGCACAGGATATGTTCGATATTTCCCTTTCGTGTCCAACATCGATCCATCCTACGCTCCTTACGTGGAACAAATCCCAGCGGATGTGACTTTCTCGTGGAATACCAGCGGGGTTGCCCCTGGTGAATATTACCTATGTGCCCAGGCAGATGATAGTTATAACCGGGCCATTTACTGCAGTCAAGCTCCGATACAGATTATCCCCGGAGAATGATGGGCATTGGGATTGACACGTACGCTTTACCACCCCGTAATGAGAGGTGGAGAATTTCTCTGCGATAACTCAACCAATACCTCTCGGTGCCATCAAATTGTCTGATATTCTTCAGGTTAGCTCGCTAGTCATCGTGGAGAATGGCTAATCATTCAATCACGTATCCTTCAACGGAATAGGAGATGTATTCAATGAAATCAGGTTTATTATTGGTGTTTCTTGCATTGGCGACAGCATCTGGAATGGCATTCGCACCCCTTAATCAGATAGCAGAGAATGATCCATCGGGTGTCGAGGGGGATACGTTGGGAAACTATACAGCCGGCGATGGAGTCGACTACGCTACCCGCGTGCTCGGCGATGCATGGGATATGTCCGAATTCTACGACGTCTCTCAGGGACTTAACACTTTAGATGACCCAAACCAACACCTGGCGAATATACAGGTGTCTGGCGGTTTATTCTCCGCTTCTACCCCGAGCACCTATAGCGAGTTCTTCCCGCTTTTCCCGGGCTATCCACCAGGAACACACTCCGGTAAGATTGGCGCCTCGTATCCAATTAATTCGTCCGTCTTCGGTTGTTATTATATGGCAATGAAATCCACCTGGCCGAGTACAAACTTAAACGCTTTCTACGTTGGCTGGGGAGCTAATGATGACACGAACAAACCCTCAGGAATTGCCCAATCCAGTAATCTTAATAATAGTAGTAATGGTCGATGGACTCTATATCAAATTAATCTGAATTCTGCCCCACTATTGCCCGGTTATCAAACAAAGTGGTCTACACAGCCCTGGCAGTATTTACGTATCACATCTAGCATGTATGCTGGAACACAATTCAACATTGACTGGATACGTTTAACGAATTGTCAGCCTGTCAATGTAAACTTAAGTGGTTTATCTTCGGGTCCTTTTTCTCTTTGGATTGGCACTGGCTCACCTGAACGCCAGATTTTAGTTATACCTTCCTTCTCTCCAACGAATGGCTCTTTGGCCTGGGACGTTCAGGGGCTGGCAGCGGGAAGCTACACATATTATGTGAAGAGCGTGGATGGATCATCAGTCAAGTACCAAGGTCAAGTAAATGTCGTTGAATCCCCCATCGTTACCTTCACCAGCCCATCTCCTTACAGCGGTCAGGATTATGCGAATAGTCAAGGGAATCCCTGGGATATGGACCCTTCGGACGCTACAAATATAAACTGTGTACAATATGCGAAATTCACCGATGGAATACTTATTCTAGATACAGCGTCGCGTGCTTGTGCTGGTCCTGGCGCTAACGAAGCCGATCCAAAAATCTTCCTCAACTCCGCCGACCACGGTAACTTATCCAGCTACCGTTATCTCTCATTCTCTAGTGGTACAACAGGATACCCTTGGAGTGTCCCACAGTTGGGTATGATCGTCAGATTGTTTTGGAGTCTTGACCGCCCAGGAGTCGATTGTTGGTATGGCTCGCGGGCAGTAGCTCTGGATGTTGGCTGGCAAACGTACATGGTTGACCTATATGATCTCTGGAATGGGTTGCCCGAAGAGAGAACTCCCGGTGATTGTCCCAATGTTTCCTGGCGTGACCAGGCAGCCGTGGGACCAGTGGTCGCATTTCGAATCGACCCTAACGAAAACATCACTGGCGGTGTGATGCACCAGGAGTTTGATTGGATCCGCATAACCAAGGTTGAACAGGTTTCTCAAGGCAAGCCAGCCAAGATCCGCGTGCTGCTCAATAAACAACCATCAGATGTATCCGTCCAATTTTATTACACTACTGATCCATCTCAGCCGAACCAACACCCTGCGAATATCGATCCAAATACTATTATAGCCGCTAAAAATTTGGTTTATTTACCTTTCATTTCAACCATTGCTCCAAATTATGATCCATTCGTGGACCATCTCCCTGCGGATTTATCATATAGTTGGAATACCAATAGTGTTGCCCAGGGTGAATATTACATATGTGCTCAAGCTAGTGATGGATTTAACCAGGCGATCTATTGCAGTCAGGCTCCGATACAAATTACTCCATGAGAATGATGCGCATCGGGATTGACGCGACAGCTTTACCACTCCGTCCAGTTGGTGCAGGCAATTATATTATCCAATTGATCCGCGCCATTGCCAGAAGTTGTTTGATGAATGAGCCCGTACCGGATGGCAGCCAACAGAAAGGATTGGAGTTCGTCATCTTCGTTCAGAGATCTCGCTTGGAATTGCTCAATGTTGAAGAGACACCCAACCTGCACCTGATCGCCGTTCCCGACCTATCCCCTTTTATGCGTCTTTTATGGGAACAAATCCGCTTTCCTGTGTTGGCGAAAAATCAGCATCTGGATTTACTCCATTCTTTGCATTACAGCATGCCATTAGCCTATCCGGGACGGAAAGTAGTGACCTTTCATGATATGACTTTTTTTCTCTTACCACAACATCATACTCTGCCCAAGCGTTTTTTCTTCCGCTTCTTTATTCGCACCAGCTCACGACAAGCTGTTGCACTCATTGCGGACTCTGAAAGCACTCGCCAGGATGCTATTCGTCTGATTGATGTTTCACCAGGAAAAATCTTTACCGTTCCATTAGGGGTTACCCAGGATTTCCGGCCAATCCGGGATAAAGTAATCCTCCAGCAAGCGCGTCAGAAATACCAACTTCCAGAACATTTCCTGCTATATGTTGGCACGATCGAACCCCGCAAGAATTTACCCACACTCCTCCAGGCATATGCCTCTGTGGCTAGCCAGATGCCAGATCATCGTCTGGTGATTGTTGGTCCAAAGGGATGGATGGTTGAAAATATCATCCAGCAAACCGGGCAATTTAATATTTCTGATAAGGTCCATTTTACCGGCTACGTAGAACAAGATGACCTCCCAGTGATATATAATCTAGCGGATGTATTCATCTACCCATCAGTATACGAAGGATTCGGTTTACCCGTGCTGGAGGCCATGGCGTGTGGTACTCCTGTGATTAGTTCTAACGTTTCTTCTATGCCCGAGATTGTTGGCGATGCTGGGGTGCTGATCGCACCCAACAATTCCCAAGCGCTTGCCCAATCGCTGCTCGAGTTGATCAATGATCCTGTGGCTCGCCAGCGATTATCGATAAAGGGACGAGAACGCGCTGCTACTTTCTCCTGGGAGAGCACTGCTGAGAAAACCATTGCAGTCTATCATCATGTATTAAGCACGATCTGAAACATGTTTATTTTCGTTTGTGATCACGTTCACCTCTCAAATGCATACAATTCGATATCAATACCCCAACTATTTAAATTCTTTGTTATTCTCCATCCCTAGATAAGATTGGGCATCAAAAAATCTGTGTTCAGTTAACCCAATGTTTCGGCTGTACAGACCGATAATAAATAGTCTTCCTAGTTATTTTTACTAACCTATACGCATCGCATCTATTCAATAATTCCTCATGACAAATGATGCTCCTTCACTACTGATTTTCAGTGGGGTCCAGGGTTACCCACGTCGCTACCGCACATTTCATTTATTTGAACAGGCACGTCTGGTTGGATTGAATTGTGAGCTCTCGCATGTTACCGATCCAGACCTAAGAAAAAAAGTCAAACGGTCGGATGTGGTCATTCTCCACCGCACCCCTTTCGATTCCCAGATCGCCTGGATCGAAAAGGTCATCCACCGAAAAAACGGGCTTTTCATTATCGACTTTGACGACATATTATTTGAGCCCGACGCGGTCAGATATATCCACCGCCCCGATTTTGGTGACCCTGTACGCCGCTCGCTGTACCACGAAGATGTTCAACGGTATCACAAGACTTTAGACGTGTGTGATGCTGCCATCACCTCGAGCGACTTCCTGGCGAATGCTATCCGTATGTTGGGGAAACCCGCTTACGTGCATCGCAATGCATTCAGCCTGGAGATGCGCTCTCTGGCTGATCGCGCTTATAGCATGCGGGTATTCGACCCGACCAAGATTATCATTGGTTATGCCAGTGGCACTCCCACCCATGACCAGGATTTCACCATTGTCGCCCCTGCGCTACAGGTATGCCTTAGCCGACACCCAGACGTTGAGCTATGGCTCTTGGGTTATCTCGACCCGGGAGGAGACTGGGGTAACCTGAACAATCAGATAAAAAAGTTCAGCTATATGCCTTGGAGGAACCTTCCGGAGCTGCAGGTAAAGTTTGACATAAACCTGGCTCCATTAGTGATCAGTAATCCGGTGGGTCAATCTAAAAGTGAGATCAAGTACATGGAGGCGGCTCTACTTAGAGTGCCTACCGTTGCTAGTCCAAGTGCTTCCTATTCTACGGCCATCCGGCAGGGAGAGAATGGCTATCTGGCGAATGATTTGTTGGATTGGGTGCAATATCTTGAGACTTTGATTGAATCGCCATCGAATCGGATTACCATGGGAGGTAAAGCGTGCCAGGACGTCTTGCAGCACTATCATCCAAAGGTGCGTGCCAGTCAGCTTATGGATACATTGAACCTGATCGCTGGGAATAAATTCAGTTTCGACTCTCAGCAACATAAGACTAAATCATCAACTAAGATTCAACCGTCATCTAATTGGATATCCGCCGAGCAAGAACGCCACCCCACCCAGCTCCAAAGCGGGATCTATACACTGCAGCATAGAAGCGTGGGGACTTTGTTAAAGCTAATTTGGATATTCATCCGCAAGCTGGTTTCACCCATTTTCCCCTACCACTATCCACTCGAAAGGACGGAAAGCGATGCTCTTCCATGGTAAGAAAGTATGTTTCATTGGCGCCCACCCTGATGATATCGAGCTAGGCTGTGGCGCCTTTATCTCCAATATCAACGCTAAGGCGGATATCCTGTGCGTCACCCTTTCCGATAACCAAAAGAACCCTGCCCTTACCCACCTCGTGGAAGAAAATCACCGCAGCATGGCAATCCTGGGTGTAACACCCGACCATATTAAGGTGGAAGCGTTCATCACCCGGCGTTTCCCTGAGTTGCGCCAGGAAATCCTCGAATACTTGTATCAACTTAACCACACCTATCAGCCTGATATCGTCATCACCCATTCGCGCGCCGACATCCACCAGGATCACCAACAGACCACGGAGGAAGTGTTGCGCGCATTCCGCGGAACTACCGTCCTAGGCTTTGACGCCATGCGCTCGAGTTATGGGTTCTTCCCCCATTTCCTGGTGGAAGTTACCGCCGAGGATGTTCAGCGGAAAATAAACGCCTTGGCTGAGTATTCCACCTATAACGATAAGTATTACTTCAGTCCAGATGTGCTGCGCGCCACCCTCATCCGCCATGGCGCCCTGGCTGAACTCCCCTACGCTGAAGGCTTCGATATCCTGCGTATCGTGGGGAACTTCGGTACGGTTTGATCCATCCTGCCCCTGTACGTGAATTAAACCACGAACTTTCCGTCAAATTGCTAAAATTGAGTTATAATTCAGTCATTGAATTTCAACCACTGAATTTTGAATAATCGACTGACTTGACCGACAACACAAACCCTAAACGTCCCATGGCAGAAAACCCTGAAGCCACCCGTGAAATGATCCTTCTCGAAAAGATCGAGAATGATCCAAATGTCACCCAAGCCTCGTTGGCCACTCAGCTCGGAGTGGCAGTTGGTACGGTCAACTGGCATATTAAGCGCATGATCGCCAAGGGATATGTCAAGGTAAAGCGCGCCGAGCGACGCAAGCTACGCTATATCATCACCCCAGAGGGTATCAGCTTCCGGGCTCATCTGACCATTGATTATATTGAGCAATCCTTCTTGCTCTACCGTAATATCCGCAAACGCGTGCGCGAGCTCCTGGTTGAACTGAAATATAACGGCTATGACGGCGTTCGCATCGAGACCGAATCAAGCCTGGAAGACTCGAACAACTCCACCCAGACGAATGATATCGTGGACATTTGCCGCCTGACCTGTCTGGAGCAGAACATCAAAATCAGCCAGGACCCTTCAGACCCCACACTGTTCGTTCACGGGTTTAAAGTTACCCTGCGGATGGAGGTGCCTGTTGAACCAGGGACGTAATTATACCCAGCTAGCTCTGCGAAAACACGTGGTCCTCACAGGTCAGCCCGTCACCGCATCCAGCCCACTTACGCCCCAGTCACTGTATGTTGAGACGATAATCGCTGCCGAACGCTTCCTGATCGCCCAGAGTGATGCCTCCTTCACCCTGCTGATCTACCACACTGCAATGCCTAATTTCTCGCCCAATAGTCTCCCTACCCACCAGGGGAAACCTAAGATTAGGAGTAATGATGGCGTATCAATCTGATCCAAAGTTCTGGCAAAATAAACGCATTTGCGTCACTGGCGGCGCGGGCTTTTTGGGTTCCTACCTGCTCGAAGGTTTAGCACAGCGTGGAGCCAGAGATCTCTTTGTTCCAGTGATTGAAGAATATGACCTGGTTAATCCACTGGATATCCAGCGTATGCTCGATACCCATCAGCCAGACATCATCCTCCACCTGGCAGCCCTGTCAGGTGGGATTGGCGCCAACCGGGCGCGCCCTGCCGATTTCTTCTATATTAACTTGATGATGGGTGTGCAGCTGATGCACGAAGCCTGGAAGCGCGGGGTATCAAAATTTGTGGCCATCGGAACGGTATGTGCCTACCCGAAGTTCACCCCCGTTCCGTTCAAAGAAGAAAACCTGTGGGATGGCTACCCCGAGGAAACCAACGCCCCGTATGGGTTGGCGAAGAAAATGCTGCTCGTCCAGGCCCAGGCTTATCGCCAGCAATACGGCTTCAACGCCATATACTTGCTGCCGGTCAACCTTTATGGACCCCGGGATAACTTCAACCTCGAGACGTCCCACGTCATTCCCGCCCTGGTGCGTAAATGCATCGAGGCTCAGGAACGCGGAGATAAAGAAGTGGTGCTGTGGGGAGATGGCTCACCCACGCGTGAATTCATATTCGCCGGCGATGCCGCTGACGGGATTTTATCTGCGACGGAGTTTTATGACGGCAGTGAGCCTGTTAATATTGGTTCAGGGCAGGAGATCAGCATCAAACACCTGGCGGAGGTGGTTGCCCGCCTGACCGGTTTTGAGGGTAGGCTGGTCTGGGACATCACCAAGCCGAACGGCCAACCCCGCCGCGGACTGGATACCAGCCGGGCTGTAGAATATTTCGGCTGGCGCGCCCGCGTGCCCTTCGAAGAAGGATTGCACCGCACCATATCATGGTATCGTGAAAATCGGAAGAGCTAATCATACAGCATGGCAGTCAACCCGCTATCCAAACCTCGCTCAGATGTGACCTACCTGCGCCCCACGCGCGGCTTGGCCGCGCTGAACCTGCGTGATCTGTGGGTATACCGCGAACTGGTGCTTTTCCTCACCTGGCGCGACGTCCTGGTGCGGTACAAGCAGACTGTGCTGGGTGCTGCCTGGGCGGTGATCCAACCGGTAATTCAAATGGTTGTCTTCACCTTGATATTCTCCAACGCTGCCGGCTTTTCTTCAGAAGGCGTACCTTATCCCATCTTCAACTTCACTGCCCTGCTTCCATGGGGGTTATTTTCCAAAGCCATGAACGACGCCGGTCGCTCCCTGGTCACCAACCGTAACATGATCACCAAGATCTACTTCCCTCGACTCACGATACCTGTCGCATCCGTCCTGGCTGGCATGGTGGATTTTGCGATCGGTTTTGTGGTCTACATCCTGATCATCTTGTATTACAATTTCGCCCCCAGCTCCACTTACACCTATCATATCACCCCGGCATTGCTCACCCTACCACTGTTCATCATCCTGGCACTGGTCACTACCCTGGGCGTTAGCCTGTGGTTATCGGCCATGAATGTGATCTACCGTGATGTGGGGCACGTGCTCCCATTTTTGACCCAGATCTGGTTCTTTCTGACCCCCATCGTTTACTCCGCCTCGTCAGTCTCAGCCAAATGGCAAATTTTATACGCCTTGAATCCTCTCACCAGTGTGGTGGAGGGTTTTCGCTGGAGTCTTTTAGGCATCAGCAGCCTGCCATGGCAAGTGAACGCGATGTCTGCTGGGGTTGCAGTCATTCTCCTCATCACCGGCTTGTTTTATTTCCGCAACATGGAACGGACCTTCGCTGATGAGATTTAGAACCGATTTTTCATCTTATTGGCTGGCATAACCACGTATGAATGATATCGCCATCCGCGTTGAAGACCTGGGCAAGCGCTACCGCATCGGCACCGCACCGGAACGCTATAAAACTCTGCGCGATACCATCGCCGCCGGAGTTAATGCTCACATCCAGCGGCTCCGTCGTGGCAGGGCAGTTACGTCCACCTCTGCCGAAGCCGGCTCGATTTGGGCACTGCGCGATATCTCCTTCGAGGTCCAGCAGGGCAAAGTGCTTGGGATTGTCGGGCGCAACGGCGCCGGGAAGAGCACCCTGCTAAAAATCCTGTCGCGCGTCACCGAGCCCACAGAAGGCAGCGCAGAAATTCATGGGCGAGTCGGTTCCTTATTGGAAGTGGGCACTGGTTTTCACCCCGAGCTGACGGGGCGTGAAAATATCTACCTTAACGGCGCCATTTTGGGGATGAAGCGTCTCGAGATTGAGCGTAAATTCGACGAAATCGTCGCCTTCTCCGAAGTCGAGCAGTTCATCGACACACCCGTCAAGCGTTATTCAAGCGGTATGTACCTGCGCCTCGCATTTGCTGTGGCCGCTCACCTTGAACCTGAGATCCTGGTGGTGGACGAGGTTCTGGCAGTGGGTGATGCCGAGTTTCAGCGCAAATGCATGGGCAAAATGACTGACGTCGCCCAGGCTGGTCGGACGGTGCTGTTTGTTAGCCATAATATGTCAGCCGTCTTGCGCCTCACCGAAGAGACGATGGTGCTGGAAAATGGGCATCTGATTTATTCTGCCCCCACGCCCCAAGCCGTGGATTATTACATGGCGGCCGGGTTTAGCGGATCCGGAGAGCGTATCTGGAGCTCTACTGAAATCCTCCCTGAGGCCGCCCCGTTCACCCCCATTGCCCTCCGCCTGCGGGATAAGAATTCGCGCGTAGTCGATACCTTGCGGTCGACCGAGCCTTTCACGGTAGAGATTGAGTACCGCCTCGACCAATCCGTTACGGGTTTACGCGTCGGGATCTATCTGCTGACCATGCGCGGCGAATACGTTTTTACCTCCTTCGACCTGGATGACCCACTGCAGTTCGAGCAGCAAGGCGTGCGCTTGACAGGTCACTACACCAGCCGCTGTACTATCCCGGCTAATACCTTGAATGAGGGCCGTTTCATTCTGGCGGTCAACGCAAGCAGCTTCCGCATTAAACGCTATTTTTGGGATGACCGTGCCCTGGCTTTCACCGTGGACGCTACTGGAGCGCCAGGTAAGCACTGGCCTGAGCCCCGTATGGGTTCAGTGCGTCCTGCATTGGAATGGACCATCGAGCGGATATGAAAATGGTGAACAAGCAAGACCTCAAAAGCATCCTGGGGCAGATCCCGCTCACCGCCGAAGCGTACTGGTACCTGCGCCAGCCGGGCAAGCCGGTGTCATCCGAGTTTACCCTCGATCGTCTGGAGGCATCCATCCCAGAATGGCGCTCCCAGGTTATGACCTCGATGGTTTACAAATCACCCAACAGGTCAGCAGAACATCCCTGCGAGCGCATCTTTATCTTCGCCACCTTACGCTACTGGTTGGAGCATGCCACCCTGCTGGGAATCGCATTAGCAGGCATGGGGCATTCCGTCAGCCTGGCTTACCTGCCTTATGCCCGTTGGCAGGAACCCATCGACGCCTTCAACTTGCGTCGTCAGAATGTATATACAGCGAACATCCTGGCTAAGGCATCACCTCTTCTGAATGTGGTACCGCTGTTGAGCCAATCAAAAGTTTCATATCTGCCGGCAGAGCTGCAACAGGCCGTTGAATTGGTATCCTTGCGCGACACCCAATATACCTTGCAAGTGGAGCAGGTCAACCTGGAGAGCGACCTTTACAGGCTGCGATATGAACGCAACCTGGCAGCTGCCAGGGCTGCCTTCTCCTATCTGGAACGGCACAAACCGGATGTCATCGTACTGCCCAATGGCACCATCCTCGAATTCGGAGTGCTCTACCAGGTGGCGCGCCATCTCAGCATCCCCACCGTTACCTATGAATTCGGTGAGCAACGCGACCGTATCTGGCTGGCTCAGAATGCTGAGGTCATGCGCCAGGATACTGCAGGATTGTGGCGTGAGCGCCAAGACCAACCCCTCAGCCAGGAGCAGCTCGCCCAGGTGCGCAAGCTATTCGCCTCCCGCCAGCGCGCCAGCCTGTTCGAAAATTTCGCCCGCCGCTGGCAGGGAGTGCCATCCGAGGGTGGCGCTCAGGTGCGCCAGACCCTGGGATTGGACCAGCGACCAATCATTCTGCTGGCAACTAATGTGATTGGTGACAGCCTCACCCTCGGTCGCCAGGTTTTCAGTGATTCGATGACCGAATGGCTCGAGCGCACGGTGCATTTTTTTGCCACCCGCCCAGACGTGCAGCTGGTTGCACGCATCCACCCCGGAGAATTGATCACCAAAGGTCCCTCCGTCGCGGATGTAGTGCATACAACATTGCCCTCCATCCCTGAGAATATCCATTTGGTGCCTGCCGATGCCCAGGTGAACACCTACGACCTCGTCGAGATCGCCGACCTGGGATTGGTCTACACCACCACCGTCGGTATGGAGATGGCGATGAGCGGGGTGCCTGTGATCGTGGTCGGCAACACCCATTATCGCGGCAAAGGTTTCTCCCTTGACCCCTCGAGCTGGGATGGATATTTCGAGCTTCTCACCGATGTCCTTGCTGACCCCGCATCATACCGCCTCTCTCAAGCGCGGGTTGACCAGGCCTGGAATTATGCCTACCGTTTCTTCTTCGAGTACCCGCACCCCTTCCCCTGGCACCTCGTCCATTTCTGGAAGGATATTGAGACCTTGCCTCTCGCCCGTCTGTTGAGCGATGAAGGCCTGTGCGGTTACCGTCAAACCTTTCGCTATCTGGCTGGAGAGGCCATCAGGTATTGAACCATGATCCCAGACGCTGAGCTTAAGCAGCAGGTACGTGAATTTTATGATCATGTCGGCTGGCAGACTGAGAGTGACGGCTTTTACCAGAATGCCTCCTATGAAGACTTGCGCCCCGTCTCGAACGACTACATCCATAAATGCCACCTGCGTGTGCTGCGCCATCTCAACCCTTCCGGTCGCTTCCTGCTGGATGCCGGCTGTGGACCGATCCAGTACCCGGAATACCTGGAATATTCCAAACGATACCAGCGTCGCGTGTGTGCTGATATCTCGATCGTCGCTCTACAGGAAGCTCGAAAACGGGCAGGCAGCCACGGCCTGTACGTGGTTTGTGATGTGGCCAACCTGCCCTTCAAATCGAATGCTTTCGATGGCATGGTATCCCTCCACACCCTCCACCATTTGCCTCCCGATGACCACGTGCGCGCCTATCGTGAGCTCTACCGCACTCTGGCAGACAACAGTAAGGGCGTTATTGTCAACGGATGGGATAACCCTCCACTGACTATATTCCTGAACTTTTTTATAAGGTCATTTGATTGGCTATACGCAATCATTAGGCCCCATCCAAGGACTGCCAGTCCTGATGCGGCTGCGATTCATGCTGCTGATCCGACCGAATCCCGCGGTACCTATATCCGCAAAGAGAACGCCGAATGGCTGCAGAAGGAAGTCGGAAGCCAAATGCCCATCACAATCTGGTGCTGGCGCAGCGTCAGCGTGCGCTTCCTGCGCACCTTTATCCATGAGCGTTACGCTGGGAAGTTCCTGCTCAAGCTGATCTTCAGGCTGGAAGAGCTATTCCCAAACTTGCTCGGAAAGTTTGGTCAATACCCGCTGGTGGAGTTAAATAAGGAAAAATGAAATTCTCGAGATTATCACAGATGGAGATCCCATGAACTGGACCGAACAAGTCATCCTAGTCACCGGTGGAACCGGGTCTTTCGGCAGGAAATTTATCGAGATGATGTTGGCGGCGTACCACCCTGCCAAGCTGATTGTCTTCAGCCGCGACGAGCTCAAACAACACGAAATGCGAGTGGCAGGCCTCGACCATCCCTCCCTGCGCTATTTCATCGGTGATGTGCGCGACGTCGAGCGCCTGCGCCGTGCCATGCATGGTGTGGACGTGGTGGTGCATGCCGCCGCCCTCAAGCAGGTGCCGGCTTGTGAATACAACCCGATGGAAGCCATTAAAACCAACATCCTTGGTAGCAGTAATGTGGTCGAGGCCGCATTGGATGCAGGTGTTAAGAAAGTGCTCGCCCTGAGCACCGATAAGGCGGTCAATCCGGTCAACCTGTATGGTGCCACCAAGCTAGCCGCTGAAAAACTGATCATCCAGAGCAATTCGTACGCCGGTGGGATGGCTACTCGCTTCAGCTGCGTCCGTTATGGTAACGTGGTCGGCTCGCGCGGCAGCGTGGTGCCTATCTTCCTGCAGCAGAGGTCGACTGGATCGCTCACCATCACCGACGAACGCATGACCCGCTTCTGGCTGACCTTGGAACAAGGCGTCCGCTTCGTCACCCGCTGCATCGAAAAAATGCACGGCGGTGAGGTGTTTGTACCCAAGATCCCCAGCATGAAGATCGCCGACCTGGCAAAAGCCATCGCCCCTAGCGCCGGCCTGACAGTGATGGGCATTCGAGCAGGGGAAAAGCTGCATGAAGTACTGATCTCCGAAGACGAATCCCGCTACGCAGTGGAGATGGATGATATGTTCGTTGTTCAGCCCAGCCCCAACGCCTGGTTCGGTCACGATTGGCAGGCTGAAGGGCAAAGTCTACCTGCCGGTTTCCGCTTCGGCAGTGATAACAACCCGCAATGGTTAAGCATCGATCAAATCCGTGAGATGGTGGCTCCCTTTGAGGGTCACCAGGGTAATGGCTATGTTGAAGAATAGGTGACATGCGCATCCTCATCACCGGAGCCAGTGGCTTGCTGGGTCTCAACCTGGCCCTGGAAACCGCCCCCCGGCATACGGTTTTTGGCTCGGTCAGCCAGCATGCACTAAAAACCAATGCCTTCACGGTGGTCCAGACCAACCTCCTGGCTCCTGGCGCAGTGGAACGCCTGCTCGAAGCCGCTCAACCCGACTGGGTCATCCACTGTGCCGCTCTGGCAAATTTAGATGCCTGTGAGGCTGACCCCCTCCTGGCGCAGCAGCTGAATACCGACCTCCCCCGCACACTGGCAAGCCATGTCGCCAGGAGCGGAGCGCGCCTGGTTCACATCTCGACCGATTCGGTCTTCGATGGTCTACGCGGCGATTACAGCGAGGAGCATATCCCCACGCCAGTCGGAACGTATTCCCGCACCAAACTGGAAGGCGAGCATGCTGTGGCTGAGGTTGACCCCACTGCCATCATCGCCCGAGTCAATCTGTTTGGCTGGTCGATGAGTGGAGACCGCAGCCTGGCGGAGTTCTTCTTCAATAACCTCAGCCAGGGTAAACAGGTAATGGGTTTCACCGATGTGTGTTTCTGCCCCTTGCTTGCCAATGACCTGGCAGATATATTCATCAGCATGCTGGAAAAGCGCCTGAATGGTGTCTACCATGTGGTCGGAGCTGAAGCTTTGAGCAAGTATGATTTTGCCATCCGCCTCGCTCATCGCTTTGATTTTGATCCCAACCTGATCAACCCTATCTCTGTAAGACAATCGGGATTGAAAGCCACCCGCTCACCCAACCTGTCGCTTCGCTCAGATAAGCTGGCCCGTGCCCTTGGGAATTCTCTCCCCAGGATATCCACAGGTTTGGATAAGTTTTACACCCTTTATCAACAGGGTTATCCACAGATACTGCACAGCCTGAAGACAGGCTAACCTGCATATCTGTTTTATCATCATCGGGAGATAACATGGAGATTAAGCTCGGTTCTCATACCATTGGCCCTGGTCACCCCACCTACTTCATTGCCGATATTGCTGCCAACCACGATGGTGACCTGGAGCGCGCCATAATGCTCATCCGCCTTGCTAAACAGGCCGGGGCTGATGCGGCCAAGTTCCAAAATTTCCGTGCCCCGCATATTGTTTCTGATTATGGCTTCACCCACATGGATAGACAGGTGTCGCACCAGGCTGCTTGGAAGAAATCTGTCTTTCAAGTGTATACCGAAGCTTCGATCCCGTTCGAGTGGACCCCCGTCTTGAAGCAGGCTTGCGATGAGGTGGGGATCGCCTTTTTTTCAGCCCCCTATGATTTCGAAGCCATCGATATGCTCGATCCATACGTGGAGATGTATAAAGCCGGCTCGGGTGAGATCGATTGGCCCGAAGCCCTCGAACGCATGGCTTCCAAGGGTAAGCCTTTCTTCATTGCCACCGGTGCATCCGATATCGGCGAAGTCCAGCGCGCGGTACACACCATCCTGAAGATCAACCCCCGTATAGTGCTGATGCAGTGCAATACCAACTACACCGCAAGTTCAGATAATTACGACCACCTCCACATCAACGTGCTTAAAACCTATGCCACCATGTTCCCCGGCGTTATCCTCGGTCTTTCCGATCACACCCATGCCCTCGCCCCCGTGCTAGGAGCAGTGACTTTGGGCGCCAGGGTCATCGAGCGTCATTTTACCGACAGCAACGACCGCCCGGGCCCTGATCACAAGTTCGCCATGGATCCGCAGAAGTGGGCCCACATGGTCGAGGAAACCCGCCTTCTCGAGAGGTGCCTGGGCAGCGCAGACAAATTCGTAGCTGGTAATGAGGTTGAAACCGCCATCATCCAGCGCCGCTGCCTGCGTGCCGCCCGCGACGTAAAAGCCGGAGAGGTATTTACCCGTGAGATGATTGACGTCCTTCGCCCTGCCACTCCCGGCGCCATCAAGCCGGATGAGATTGACTCTGTGGTCGGTAAACGTGCATTAATCAACATGCCACTGGGAAAAGACCTGCGTTGGACCGAGCTGGGAGAATAATTTCAATGGCGCCGACGATTATTGAACGTGTGGATCAAGCCCGGGCTGGTACCCATCCCGCCCTGATCTGCCAGGTCCCTACGGGTTGGGTCGTTCTATGTGACATGCAGTATTTACGTGGATATTGCATTCTGTTGGCTGATCCGGTCGTTACGAACTTAAATGACCTGAACCGCAGCCAACGGGCTGAATACCTTTGCGACATGGCTTTGGTGGGAGACGCATTGATGGAGGTAACAGGGGCTGACCGGATCAACTATGCTATTGCTGGGAACTCCGACCCTTACTTACATGCCCACATCATCCCACGCTATCGGTCCGAGCCAGAATCATACCGCACCAATCATCCCTGGTCGTATCCAGACTCCACGATGCACGCTACATTGTTTGATGTTGAGCGAGATCAGGGTCTGATCCGCCAGATTAAGCAATCTATCGAAATGCGCTTATAAATAAACTCGCTCATGCGGCTCCTTTATTTTTCCCGCGATTACACGACACACGACCATCGCTTCCTCACCGCCCTCTCAAAGACAGAGCACCAGGTGTATTATCTGCGCCTGGAAGACGGTGGACATGTGCTCGAAGACCGCCCGTTCCCTGACGGGATTGAACTGATCGCGTGGGCTGGCGGTAAACGGCCGGCCAGGCTGAAGGATGGCTTGTTCCTGCTCGATAGTCTACGCCAGGTGATCCGGGATCTTAAGCCCGACTTGATCCATGCCGGACCGATCCAGCGCTCAGCCTTTTTAGCTGCCCTGGCCTGCTTTCACCCCCTGGTCAGCACTTCATGGGGTTACGACCTGCTGCACGATGCCACCATCAATCCCTTCTGGGACCTGGCGACGCGCTACACACTCAGCCGCAGTGACGCCTTCGTCGGTGATTGTGACACCATCCGCAAGCTGGCTGTCTCATACGGTATGCCTGACGAGCGCATCGTCACCTTCCCCTGGGGTATCGACCTGACTCACTTTACCTTGCCAATAAATCGATCCAATGACGAAAAAACTTTCGAACATTCGAACGTTCACACGTTCAACCTCCTTTCAACCCGCAGCTGGGAGCCAATCTACGGCATCGATGTGATTGCACGTGCATTCATCATTGCCGCCCGCAAGCGCCCTGAGCTTCGCCTCACCCTGTTGGGGAACGGTTCTCAATATGCCCACATCCGGCAAATTTTATTGGTGGGTGGCGTTTTCGAGAAAGTCCAATTTCCGGGTCAGGTCGCCTATGCAGACCTCCCGGCTTATTACCACACCGCAGATATTTATATCGGCGCTTCTCATAGTGATGGCACTTCGATTTCCTTGTTGGAAGCCTTCGCCACCGGCACACCGGTCATCGTCCCCGACATCCCTGGCAACCGTGAATGGGTCACACCCAGCGAGAACGGCTGGTTGTTCCCCGATGGAGATGCTGAAGCTCTTGCAGCTGCTATCTTGAATGCCGTGAATCAGCGAGAAAAATTAGCTGAGATGGGGTGGAAAGCCCATCAGATCGCTGAGAGGCGAGCTGATTGGAATAAAAACTTCACCCAGCTGGAAAAGGCATACGCCATCGCTCTGGGAAATGGGAAATCAGATCAACCTGTCGGTCAGGCACAGTGAATAAAATCGCCATCATCCAGGCTCGCATGTCCTCTTCCCGCCTGCCGGGAAAAGTATTGATGGACATTGCTGGTCGTCCCATGCTCGAACACATGCTCGCACGGACAATGAGAGCCAGGTCAGTCGATGCCATCGTGGTCGCCACCACCACTGATCCGTCGGATGACGTCTTGGAGCAGTTCTGCTTCGTTAAGGGCGTACCTTGCTTCCGCGGCAGCCTCCCAGATGTGCTTGATAGGATGTATCATGCCGCCTCACAATTCCAAGCCGACGTTATCATCCGCCTGACTGCCGACTGCCCTCTGATCGACCCTGGTGTGATTGATCTCACGATCAGCGCATTCTTAGGAAAGCCTGTGCCGCAGGATTCAGCAACTTCTTCCCTAATTCCTGATATCCCATCCCTAATTGCCTTTCCAAATGATTTCGCCGCCAACCGCTTGCCTCCACCCTGGCGACGCACGCTCCCCATCGGTCTGGATGTGGAAGTATGTTCATTTGATGCCTTGGAGCGCGCCTGGAAGGAGGCTGACCAGATCTATCAGCGTGAGCATGTCATGCCATATCTCTATGAAGGAGTTGTTCTCACCCAATCTGATCCATTGACAGATTGGTATATCGAGCGGGGCACCACTCCTCGCAGCTTCCGCATGGCGTTGCTCAACCACCAACCTGATTACGGCTCACTACGCTGGACGGTGGATACGCCCACAGACCTTGAATTCGTCCGCCAGGTCTACTCTCATTTTGAGCCGTACCAGGTTTTTGACTGGCAAGCTGTTCTTTCCCTGGTCAAACGCCAGCCCGAGCTGTCAGCCATCAATGCCGATGTCCAGCATAAGTCCGCTTATGACGTCGACCAGCGCTCTCCTCGCTCCTGACCTTTCCAAATGGCAGATTCTGATCCACTGATCACCCTCTTCACCGCTCCTAAACCATTCACCCATCCGCATATCAGCCTGATCCAGCGCAACGCCCTCCTTTCTTGGCAGAACCTGGGTGATGATGTGAGCGTGGTCATGGTTGGGGATGAGCCGGGACTCGCTGAATTTGCCTCCGAAACCGGCATTCTGCACCTGCCGGATGTGGCACGCAATCCTTCGGGCACACCGCTAGTGAGCTCGATTTTCTCCGCTGCCCGCCAGGTGAGCACCTCACCACTGCTGGCGTATGTCAATGCTGACATTCTGCTCACACCCCAGTTCGTCAGCACCGCAAGCCAGGTGTACTGCCAGTTCAAACAATTCATTATCGTTGGCCAGCGTTATGATTTGGAACTGCAGCAGCTGCTCGATTTCAGCGCCGGCTGGGATATGCGCCTGTTGGCTGACGTGCAAGCCCGAGGACGTCTGCACCCCCCTGCTGGAAGTGACTATTTCATCTTTCCCCGCAGCTGTTTCACCGACCTGCCCAATTTCGCCATCGGACGTGCCGGCTGGGATAACTGGATGATCTACCACGCCCGCAAGCAGCATCTGCCGGTCGTCGATGCTAGCCCATCCATCCCGGTCATCCACCAGGACCATGACTATTCGCATCTGCCTAACGGTCAGCCGCACTACCGTTTGCCCGAATCATCAGCAAACCTGCGTTTAGCTGGAGGCCAGCGCACAGTCTTCACCCTGATGGATGCAGATTACACCTTCGAGCATGACCAGCTTAAGCGCATCCCCCTGCGTTCCCGCAAGCTCCTGCGTGAGATTGAGATCTTCCCCCTGGTCCGGCTCCACTCAATGGCTTTGACAAACATTTTCTTCTCAATCTTCCACCCAGTAAAAGCCTGGAATGAGCTCCGCGGCCGGGCAGCATATAAGCTAAATCATATTCGGGTCGCTGATGACTGAGATAGTCGCCAATTGTCCGCTATGCGGTGGCAGTGCAAGCGCACCGTTTGACCAGCGTGTGTTCAAAAGCCACCCCGTGAGCAACGTAATTTGCCGCACCTGCGGGCTAGTTTTCCAATCCCCGCGCATGACGGATGCGGATAGTCAGGCTTTTTACGAAGCGGAATACCGCCTGCTCTACCAGGGGCAGGAAGGACCCAATCCTAAGGACCTGGCCGTGCAGACCGCGCGTGCTCGCGTCGCACTGGAATTTATCGGTCAGTCGGTGAGCTCAGCGGCGAAGGTATTGGATATTGGTTGCTCGACCGGCATCCTGCTTCAGCAATTTCAGTCCCTTAGACAGGCGCAGGTTTATGGGGTCGAGCCTGGCAACAATTACCGCCAGTATGCCCAAAGCTTAGGACTGCAAGTGTATGCCTCATTAGATGAGCTTCAAAGCGCCGGGCTTCCGCACTTCAACCTGGTGACTATGATGCATGTGCTGGAACACCTGTCAGACCCTATAGCATATTTACAAAACCTGCGCACACAGTTCCTCGACCCGGACGGATGGCTACTCCTGGAGGTGCCCAATCTGTACGCCCATGACTGCTTCGAAGTAGCCCATCTCCTCTCCTTTAGCGCCCATACCTTGAGTCAGGTGGTACAGAAAGCCGGCTATCGGATTATCAAGTTGCAAGCCCATGGCCTGCCGCGCTCCCAGCTGATCCCGCTCTATCTCACCCTGCTGGCACAACCTGATAATTCCCAACAATATTTATTGAAGCCCGACCATTTTGTGCTCCTGAAGCGCCAGCTTGGCTTCCTGCGACGCCGGCTCGCTGAACGAATATCTCCCGAACGCGCCTGGATCCCCATTGCCGCACTCTGATTTAAACAACCTATGCCCAGAATTGGAATAAACCCTAACCGGGGTCAGCTCACTGAATACAGCCCTTCCCGCATCACGCTGGCCATGCTGACTTACCTTCCCAACCAGGCCGGCTATTTTGCCGAACGCCTGGCAGTCACGCGCCTGAGCCTGGAGAGCCTGATTGCCAACACCCCCGATCCTCACGATTTGATCGTTTTCGATAACGGCAGCTGCCCTGAACTGGTTAAATACCTCTGCGGGCTGCGCGACCAGGGTCTCATTAACTACCTTATCCTTTCGTCGTCCAACATCGGCAAGATCAGTGCCTTGCAGCTCATCTTTCGCACCGCCCCTGGAGAGATTGTCGCCTACTCGGATGATGACGTGTACTTCCTGCCGGGCTGGTTGGACGCCCACTTGAAAATCATGGATACCTACCCTCGCGTAGGCCTGGTGACCGGTTTTTACATCCGCTCCCACCTGCGCTATGCTACCCAAAGTATTGAAGCCTTTGCACAACAGCCTGATGTTCAGGTGTCGCGCGGATACCTGATCCCACGTGAGCTCGAACAGCATTACATCGATAACATGGGCCGCAGCTGGGAAAGCTACCAAAAGGAAGTCGAAGGTCTGGAGGATATCGGGCTGTGTTACCAGGGTGTGAATGCATTGGCGTCTGCCGGGCACCACCAGTTCGTCACCTCCCGCCAGCTGATGCTGGAAGTATTGCCCGCCTGGGATAGAAACCTGATGGGGAAGATGATAGAGCTTGAAAACTCGGTCGACCAGCGGGGGTATCTCCGCCTGAGCACCTATACGCCAGTCACCCGCCTGCTCGGCAATGTGATCAGTCCTGAAAATGCCGCTGAGGCGAAACGTCTGGGTTTGACTGCCGAGGCAGGGGCCGTAACTCATACTCCGAATGGCTCGAGCAGCCGGATAATGCGCATTCCGCTGATAAAGCGCCTGGCGCTCGGGCTTTACAACCGCCTGCATATCCTCATCAACTCATGAGATATTTGATTGCCGGGTTCGGCTCCATCGGTAGACGTCATTTTCGTAACCTGCTCAGTTTGGGCGAACGGGATATCCTCGTTTACCACACCCACCAATCCACCCTGCCAGACGATGAGCTGTCCGGCTTCCCTGTCGAAAGCGATCTGCGGGCTGCCCTTTCATACGAACCCGAATCGGTCATCATCTCCAACCCTACAGCCCTACACTTGGATGTTGCCATTCCTGCCGCACAATGCGGCTGTCACCTGTTGATCGAAAAACCCATCTCCCACTCCTTAGCCAGAGTCGAAGAATTGGAACGTGCCGTCGAAAAGTATCACAACCGGGTCCTTGTAGGGTATCAGTTTCGCTTCCACCCCGGTTTACAGCAAGTAAAAAAGCTCCTGGATGAAGGTGTCATTGGAAATCCAGTATCTGCCCACGCTCACTGGGGTGAATATCTGCCCGACTGGCACCCCTGGGAAAATTATCAGCAAGGCTATGCCGCCCGTCCCGAGCTGGGCGGAGGTGTGGTATTAACCTTATCCCATCCCGTGGATTATCTGCACTGGCTGTTCGGAGAGGTCGAATCAGTATCTGCTTTCACCGGTCGAGTGGGGTTAAATCTGCCAGTGGAAGATACCGCCGAGATTGTTTTACGATTTGCCAGCGGCGCCCTGGGCAGCGTTCACCTGGATTATCTCCAGCGACCCGCCTCCCATTGGTTGGAGATAATCGGCACACTTGGCTCCCTGCGGTGGGATAATGCCGATGGCGTCGTACGCCTGACCAGGCTTGGTGCTCAAGATAAAGCGATCTCTCAGCAGGAAATATACCCACCTGAGGGTTTCGAGCGCAACTGGATGTTCCTAGATGAGATGCGCCACTTCACAGAAGTGGTCGCCGGGAATGCTGAGCCTGTCTGTACCCTGCAGGACGGGATTCAATCCCTGCGGCTTTGCTTGAGCGCGCTTGCCTCCGCACAGCAGGCGAGCCCACTATAGGGTATGTCAATAATGCGGAAGCTTGATCTTACGCTTGTGCTGATCATGGGTTTCGCTCTCATCGGCGCCTTGATGATTTTCTACAGCACGGTCTGGGGTCCGTGGGTTTACAGTGATTCCACCGAATATATTGTCTCTGCCCGCAACCTCATCCAGGGTCACGGGTTAGGTCTTTTTGGAGGCTCGGGCGCCTTTCATCCACTGTCGCTGCATCCCCCTTTTTACTCCCTCGTGCTTAGCTTCTTTGGATTATTCGGCGCCGACCTGGTCACCGCCTCCCGCTGGATCAATATTATCCTGTTTGGGTTGACTATCCTGTTTCTGGGAGCCACCATATACGCCTACACCAAATCCTCCTGGCTTGCAATCATCGCCAGTTTGCTGTTTCTTTGCCTGCCAGTCGTGGTCGATGTGTTCAGCGGGGCCATGTCTGAGCCGCTTTTCCTCTTTACCGGATTATCCGGTTTATGCTTGATCCTATTATTTTTAAAGGACAACCGTCTTGTATTGCTGATTATCGCCAGCATTGCCTCCGGCCTGGCTATGCTCACCCGTTATTCGGGGGTGGCATTTATGATAACTGGCATAGGGATCCTGCTGATTTTTAGCCTCAAACCCTGGAAAAAGCGGATCGTCGACGCTGCGGCGTACGGGTTGATGACCAGTTTTCCGACCATCGGCTGGCTGATCTGGTTAAGAACTCAATCGCTCGGCGTTCGTAGTACTCCCATCGGTGTAAATTGGGGGGAGCAGTTTACCAGATTCAAATTAGCAGCCATGGAAATATTCTGGTCCTGGATTCCATTCACTTCATTGCTACCGCGTTATTCGTACAACCTTGCCCGGAATCTGATCATTATTTTTCTTGTGCTGGTTCTAGGTTTGGTTGGCTTGTCGATTTGGAAAATGCACAAAAACAACCAGAAACTTCTCGACCCCACCAATGGGTTAATTCTTGGCGTCTTTATGTTCGGATTGGCTGCTGCATACCTGTTCGTCCTTGCCTTTAGTTATCTGTTTACCTCTCCACCCCCCGACCTGATCAATCGTACTTTCCTGCCCATACAGCTTGCATTCTTGTTGGGCGTCTTTTCATTGATTCTTTTTTTTATTCGAACCTGGAAGTCTGCCAGGTGGTTGGTTAGTATCCCCATTATTTTAGCATTCGGGATTCTTGTCTCATACCTGCACGACAGCCTCGGTCTCGTCTCCCGGTATCATCAGGAAGGCGCCGGATATACCGCTAAAGCCTGGCGGAATGCCGATATATTCAAGCGGATACAGCAGATTTCCGCCAACATTCCGCTCATATCCAATGAATCAGCCTTGGTTCTGTTCTATACCGGCCGCCCGGCATATGATTTGTCAGAATTAACCGACCAGACCCATCAAGCTATCCCTGGTCAGGACGGTAACGCTGCGAATGACCTCCCCCGTAATATATTGAATGAAAACGGCGTAGCCCTTGTTTTATTTTACTCGATACACCAACAATTCCAGGAATTATACGGAGACAACTCTGCCGTTCGACTGGAAGATTTAATCCGTGGTTTAACCCTTTACTCTAAAACCGCAGACGGAGAAATTTACTTTTATCCCTCCTCGCAGCTTCCTTGATTTATGGGAATTTTGGAAGTGAATTCTTTGCCTGCATCGCCAGTGGCAATCGATCATCTACAATAACGCCACGATGATTAGGATAGGAATGCTATGAGCACAGTGATGCAAAAATTCGACCTCACCGGTAGGGTCGCCATCGTCACCGGCGGACCCGGGCTTCTGGGAAAGGAATTCTGCCGCACTCTGGCGGAGGCCGGCGCTTCTGTAGTAGTGGCCGATATCAACGCTGATGGCGTCAATTCAACCGTCACTACGCTGATCAAGGCGGGCTATCACTGCCTGGGTGTTGCTACTGACGTCACTCAGCCTGAGTCGGTCCACAACCTGGTTGATGAAACCCTCGCCACCTTCAGCCGGTTGGATATCCTGGTCAACTCCGCCGCCATTGACCCGAAATTCGACCCCGATGCCCTGGTAGACATGGAAAAACGCGGTGCGCTATCGGGAGCATTTGAAGACTACCCCCTGGATTCGTGGAGAGCCGCTTTGGACGTCAATCTGACCGGTATGTTCCTGTGCTGCCAGGCTGCCGTCAAGCCCATGCTCGCCCAAGGCAGGAAAGGCTCGATCATCAATATCTGCTCCACATACGGCCTGGTCGCTCCTGACCAGCGCATTTACCTGCGCAATGGCGAGCAGAGCTCGTATAAACCGGTCTATTACTCGGTCACCAAGGCTGGGGTGCAGGGGCTCACCCGTTATCTTTCCGCCTATTACGCCGGCACAGATATCCGCGTTAACGCCCTCTCCCCGGGTGGCATTTATAACAACCATGATGACGAATTCCTCAAAGCCTACTCTGCCCGCACAGTGATGGGGCGCATGGCGCGCAAGGACGAGATGAACGGCGCCCTGCTCTTTCTGGCGTCCGATGCCTCATCATATATGACCGGCTCGAACCTGGTGGTCGATGGCGGTTGGACTGCCTGGTAACTCAAGATAGGACAAACCCGTATGGAAATCCTGGCCCTGATCCCTGCCCGCGGTGGCTCGAAAAGTATCCCCCGCAAGAATATAAAGTTACTCGCCGGTCATCCGCTAATTGCTTACTCCATCGCTGCTGCTCTGCAATCACAACAGGTGACCCGCACCATCGTATCAACAGATGATGATGAGATCGCCTGCACCGCGCAGAGTTACGGCGCTGAAGCCCCTTTCTTGCGACCGGAAGAGTATTCCCGTGATGATTCCACCGACTTGCCCGTATTCACCCACGCCTTGCATTGGCTCAAGGAAAAGGAAGGCTATCAGCCGGATATCTTGGTACAGCTTCGACCCACCTCTCCTTTACGTCCACCCAATTGCGTCGACCAGGCGGTGCAGATTCTTCTTGACCATCCTGATGCTGATTCAATACGCGGAGTCATCCCCGCCGGTCAAAACCCGTACAAGATGTGGCGTCTAAATGACCAGGGGCGCATAACTCCCTTACTCACTCTGTCGAGTGTGGGTGAGCCTTACAATGCCCCCCGTCAGGCACTGCCTCAAACTTATTGGCAGACCGGGCATATTGATGCCATTCGAGTCTCCACTATCCTCAAAAAGGATTCTTTGAGCGGGGATGTCATCTATCCGCTGGCCATCGACCCACGTTACGCCATCGATATCGATACCCTGCGCGACTGGCAGCGTGCTGAGTGGATCATTGCGCTGGGTGATCTGCCGATGGTCCACCCCGGCGGCAGCAATCGCTTCCAGCCGCAAAAGGTAGACCTGCTGGTGTTGGATTTTGACGGGGTGATGACCGATGACCGCGTGTGGGTCGACCAGGAAGGGCATGAATCGATCGCCGCCAATCGTCGAGACGGATTAGGCATTTCGATGTTACATAAAGCCGGTGTCCCCATGGTCGTGCTCTCCACCGAGAGCAATCCGGTCGTCGCAGCCCGTTGTCGCAAGCTTAATCTGCCAGTCATCCAGGGTCTGTCCGATAAAGCTGCCGCCTTGAAGCGATTGATTCAGGAACGCCAGCTCGATCCCAACCACGTGATCTACCTGGGGAATGACGTTAATGACCTGCCCTGTTTCCCATTGGTTGGCTACGCCGTGATAGTCGCCGACGCCCATCCCGATGTGATCGCGCAGGCCGACTTGGTGCTCGCCCATCGTGGTGGGCATGGCGCAGTGAGAGAACTATGCGACCGCATCCTGAACATTCAGGAGTAAAATCGTACATTCACTATTCCTGCCAATGATTTACTTCCCGGAGAAAACAAGATCAGAAAGGTGAAATATTATGCCGCGTGAAATTATGATCGGTAATCGCAAGGTCGGTGACGGCTACCCAACCTTTATCGTCGCTGAGATTGGCATTAACCATAACGGCAGTCTGGATATCGCCAAATCGCTGATCGATGTGGCGGTGAAAACTGGAGTCGATGCCGTGAAGCTGCAAAAACGTACTCCTGAGCTGTGTGTTCCCCCTGACCAACAAAAGCACATGCGTGAGACTCCCTGGGGCTATATCTCATACCTGGATTATCGCTACAAGGTTGAATTCGGACAGAATGAATATCGCGAGATCGACCGCTATTGCAAGCAGAAAAATATACCCTGGTTCGCATCCGTATGGGATGAACCCTCGGTTGATTTTCTACAGCAGTTCAATCCTATGTGCTTTAAAATCCCTTCCGCCTCCCTCACCGACAAGACGCTCCTGCTCCACGCCCGTCAGACCGGTAAGCCGGTTATTCTCTCTACCGGTATGTCCACCATGCGGCAGATCGAGGCAGCGGTAAAAATATTAGGTGGGGATGACCTGCTAATCACCCACGCCACCAGCACCTACCCCTGTGACCCCGAGGAGCTGAACCTGAAGATGATCCGTACCCTCATCGATGCGTTTCCCTGCCCGATCGGTTATTCAGGCCATGAGGTTGGTCTAATCCCCACTGTGGTTGCTGTATCTATGGGCGCCTGTCTGGTTGAACGCCATATCACCCTGGACCGTGCCATGTGGGGCAGTGACCAGGCGGCTTCGGTTGAACCCGGCGGCATGGAACGCCTGGTCAAGTATATCCGTGTCACCGAACAAGCCTTAGGAGACGGGGTCAAGCGGGTCTATGACAGTGAAGTCCCTTCCCTGCGAAAGCTGCGCCGGGTGAAAGACTGACCGTAATCCTAGTTTTTAGTTATAGGATCTTCAGCCTGAAAAGCAACAGCACGCCATTCAACAATGCAATAACTCAAATCCCTTCGTTTCGTTCATTCCTTGCCAATTAATTGACCATGCCAGACACGTTCAATATCGGTGAAGTGCTGCAAAAGCGTTTTCTGCGGTACAAGATCAACATGCAGACCTTCAACTTCACCACGCAGGTCAGCCGCCTCTCCCGCCCCAACCCCGAGGTAAAACCGGTGGTTATTTTCAATGCTTCCACCCGCCTGGTCGGGATGAGCTTGAATGCTGCGTTTTCCCTTCTCACCGCCTGGGCACTGCGCTTGAAAAATATCCCCGTAGTCCACTTCGTATGCCAGGCAGGCATGAGCCGTTGTGTTTTGGGCACCGACCGGACTGATCCATCCAAATCTCCCCCCTGTAAAGCCTGTATTGCTCAATCGCGCTGGTTCTATTCTAGCAGCTTCGTCATTCCATTTACCTATAGCACAAATGAAGTACTTGTGGAGCTGCTGCGGGGTCTCTCGTTGGACAATTTGATGGCGTTCGAATATCTACCGCCCGCTGGATCGGTAATCAATTCTGATGCGACTGGGCTGACGGCCTTACCGCTCGGTAAGTTAGTCCTCCCGTCTATTCGCTGGGTGCTGCGCCGCCACCACCTGCCGGATGATGTTCCAACCCGCGCGCTATATCAAAAATTCATCCTATCCGCCTATCATGTGGCTCAAGAGTTCTCCACCTTGTTGGTTAAAAACACTCCTCAAGCGGTGGTTGTTTTCAACGGTATGTTCTTCCCCGAAGCCACGGCTCGCTGGGTGACTGCACAGCGCGGTATCCGCACCATCACCCATGAGGTTGGTCTGCAGCCGTTCAGCGCCTTCTTCACCACGGGCGAAGCCACCGCCTACCCGCTGCACGTCCCTGATGACTTTGAGCTTAACGCTGCCCAGGATGAACGCCTGGATGCCTACCTAAGCCAGCGCTTTCATGGGCAGTTTTCCATGGCTGGCGTGCGCTTCTGGCCTGAGATGAGGGGTTTGGATTCCGACTTTTTAGAGAAAGCGGTTAACTTCAAGCAAATCGTGCCCGTGTTCACCAACGTCGTCTTCGACACCAGCCAGCCACACTCCAATACTGTCTTTCCACACATGTTCGCCTGGCTTGACCAGGTACTGCAGATCGCCCACGACCACCCCGAGACTTTATTCGTCGTGCGTGCTCACCCAGATGAATCCCGTCCTGGCAAAGCCAGCCAGGAGAGCGTCGGCCAGTGGGTCTTACAAACCCACGCTGATTCCCTCCCCAACCTGGACTTCGTGGATTCGGACCAGCCCCTCAGCTCCTATGAGCTGATCCAGCGCTCCAAATTCGTCATGGTATACAACTCCACTATCGGTCTTGAAGCCTCCATCATGGGAATGCCCGTTCTATGCGCCGGTCGCGCCCGTTTCACCCAGCTACCCACCGTTTTTTTCCCCGCCACTCCTATAGAATATCGCCAGCGTGCTGATGATTTCTTGGCTCAGGATAAAATATTCATTCCTCCCGAGTTCAAGCGCAATGCCCGGCGACTGTTATATTATCAGCTTTACAATTCATCGCTCCCATTTACGGAATATATCCAGGAGGACGGCATCTGGCCGGGTTTCGTTAAGCTGAAAAAGTTCCAGGCGAATTCGCTCTCACCCACCGCCTCCCCGGTCATTAAAACCATCCTCGCAGGTATTCTCGAGGGGGGCGATTTTATGCTCCCGTCAGATCTGTGATCAGGGAAATATCCCCCATTCAATACGAATATATCGAAAGTACCCGTTCTCCCGAGAGGTAATATGCCCACAATTGCCGCCCTTGTACCTATGCGACACCATTCTCAGCGCGTCCCAGGCAAGAATTTACGCCCCCTGGCTGGAAAACCACTGTTTCACCACATAATCGGCTCTTTGCTCACCTGCCCGGAGATCGACCAGGTAGTAGTCGATACCGATAGTCAGCCGATCATCGAAGGCCTTCAGCAGCATTTTCCCAGGGTAATCATCCTTGAACGCCCGGCTCACCTGCGGGGTGACGCTATATCCATGAACGAGATACTTTTATACGACACCTCCCAGGTGGAAGCCGATTATTACCTGCAGACCCACACCACCAATCCCCTTCTGCGCCCTGCCACCATCACCCGCGCCGTCCAGGCATTCCTTGCCAACACTCCTGAGTATGACACCCTCTTTTCAGTGACGATGCGCCAGGTCCGCCTGTGGGATCAACTGGGCCGCGCCATCAATCACAACCCTGCCATCCTGCTCCAGACCCAGGTTCTACCCCCAGTGTATGAAGAGAACTCGTGCATTTATATGTTCACCCGTCAAACTCTGTTCAACCGTCTCAATCGCATCGGTGAGCGCCCGTTCATGTTCGTCATGGACGCTTCCGAAGCCTGGGATATTGACGATGAGCTTGATTTTGCCATCAGCGAATTTCTAATGCAGCAAACCATGACTGAAAATAGGTAAACCCATGCTGACCGTCTTGTACTCCGCTCCCTACATGATCCCCCTCCTGCCCCGTTACCGCCCGCTGCTCGAAGGTCTCGGCCTGCAGCTCATCGTCCCCGAAGTGCACGAGCGCCTGGACGAATCTCAGCTTTTAGCTTACGCCGGTCAATTCGACGGCACCATCTGTGGCGATGACCAATACACAGCCCAGGTATTACAAGTCTGTTCTCCCCGGCTCAAAGTCATCTCCAAGTGGGGCACCGGGATCGACTCAATCGACCGCCAGACGGCGGAAAGCCTGGGCATCCAGGTGCGCAACACCCCCAACGCCTTCACCCTGCCGGTTGCTGACACCGTTCTCGGCTATATGCTCACCTTCGCCCGGCGCTTCCCCTGGATGGACCGGGCAGTGAAATCGGGCGTGTGGGAGAAAATCCCCGGCCGTTCGCTCAGCGAATGCACCCTGGGAGTGGTCGGTGTGGGTAAGATCGGCAAGGCAGTCATCCGGCGGGCACGTGCCTTCGGCATGACCATCCTCGGCAACGACATCATCCCCATCGATACCGTCTTCCTTTCCAAAAACGAAGTCGAAATGACCACGCTCGAAGACTTGCTTGCCCGTGCGGATTTCGTAAGTATGAATTGTGACCTGAACCCCACAAGCCTCCACCTGATAAACTCCAATACCCTCGTCTATATCAAACCCTCTGCAGTCCTCATCAACACCTCGCGTGGACCGGTCGTCGACGAGCCGGCATTGATCGCTGCCCTGCAGACGGGTAAGCTCGCCGGCGCCGCCCTGGACGTCTTCGAGGTTGAGCCGCTCTCGAAAGACAGCCCATTGACGAAACTGGATAACGTTCTGCTAGGTTCGCACAATGCCAATTCCAGCCCCAAGGCCTGGGAAAGGGTGCACCAAAATACAATCGATAATTTGCTGGATGGCTTGGGGATCTCATCCCCAAAGGAAAGCTGATGTCAAACAATACTAATACTGATCACCAAAATAATTCCTCACCGCACACCGTCCTTATCACCGGGGCTGCCGGTGGGATCGGTCGCGCCACCGTCCATCATTTCGCCTCGCTAGGCTGGCGTATCATCGGCGTGGATCGCTCACCGTTCGGAGAATCCTTCCCGGAGGATGGTTTTTTTATCCAATCCGATATCTCCATCGGTGGGAACCTTGAATCAATCTTCAACCAGGCTCACGCCCATACTGGCTACCTGAATGCACTGGTCAACAATGCCGCTGTGCAAGTCGCCAAGCCCATCATCCAGACCAGCGTGGAGGAATGGGATGCCGTGATGGCTTCCAATTTACGCTCTGTCTTCTTGAGCGCCAAACTGGCATTCCCACTGTTCAAAACCGCCGGTGGCGGTGCCATCGTCAATGTTTCTTCCGTCCATGCGGTGGCAACTTCGGCCAATATCGCCGCCTATGCCGCCAGCAAGGGTGGGCTGCTCGCCCTTACCCGGGCGATGGCGATTGAGTTTGCCCCCGATAATATCCGCGTTAATGCCATCCTGCCCGGCGCTGTGGATACACCCATGCTGCGTGCCGGCCTGGTACGCGACCACGTCCAGGGCGGTGATATCCAGACACGCCTGGATAATCTGGCTCGAAAAACGGTTAATGGGCGTATCGGCACTCCCGAGGAGATCGCCCATGCCATCTACTTCCTGGCCGATAACACCCAGTCTTCATTCATGACCGGCCAGGCCATGATCGTGGATGGCGGCGCCACCGCCCGCCTCAGCACAGAGTGATCGAAATGCTGCAGATTTTGAGGCATATCGGATGACCATCCGCCAATCGATCAAAAAAATCACCCCCGCTCCCATCTGGGGAATGGGCTCAGATACCTATTGGTGGTGGCGCAACCGCGGCCGGCATTTGATGGCTCAGAAAATAGATTCACGTTGGTCCGAGAGCTCACGCAAGCTAAAGCAGCTGGAAAATACGCATGTCGATCAGCGCTGTTTCATCATCGGCAATGGTCCCAGCCTCCGCCAGACGGATATGAGCTTACTTCGAAACGAGTTCACCTTTGGTCTAAACCGCATCTACTTGCTCTTTCCTGAGCTCGGTTTTTCTACCTCCTGCCTGGTGGCGGTGAATGATATGGTGATTGAACAATGCACTGATGAGTTGCTAAACCTGTCTATGCCTAAGTTCCTCACCTGGCGGGCGCGCTACTGGTTCCGCCCTGACCCAAATCTCACCTACCTTGACACAGACTTTACCGGAGAAGAGGGCTTTTCTACCGATGTGATTAGCCGCGTTTTCGAAGGCTTCACCGTCACCAATGTTGCGCTTCAGCTCGCTTATCACATGGGATTCAGCGAGGTCATCCTGGTGGGTGTAGACCACAACTATGTCACCCAAGGGTCAGCCAATCAGGCCGTCGTTTCTGAAGGCGATGATCCCAACCACTTTGCCTCCAACTATTTCGGTAAAGGTTTTAAATGGCAGCTGCCCGACCTGGCCGGTTCGGAACGTGGTTACACTCGGGCGCGCGAAGCATACGCCCGCGCCGGCCGCAGAATCCTCGACGCCACTATCGGCGGCAAGCTGACCATCTTTCCAAAAGTCGAGTACCTGTCTTTGTTCTAAATACCTGCCAGTTTACCGTGTATTCAATAATCTCATGTGCGGAATGTACTGTTATCTGATGATGGTTGTAGCAGAATTTATATCTAGAAGGAGATATTTGTATGGCTGAAATTGAAATACGGGCAGGCCTCCCTAAACGTACATCCCCTTGGATATATGTGTGCATTGTAGCAATATTTATCCTGGGAACTGGGCTGCGGCTGTTAGACCTCACCGATCCCCCCCTTGACTATTTCCCCCAGCGCCAGCTACGAGGGGCAATCATTGCCCGTGCGATCTACTACCAGCTTTTACCCTCTATTGATCTTTCTGTGCGCAACCAAGCTGTTTATATAGCAAATACGATGGACGATAACGAGCCACCCGTCTTCGAAGGTATCGTCGCATTTACCTACCTTGTTACGGGTGGTGAACAATTGTGGATCGCGCGTATCTACGCCATCCTTTTCTGGCTGCTTGGGGGAGTTGCGTTGTACCTCCTGGCACGCCGGATGACTTCAGCCATCGCCGCGATTGCTCCCCTCATTTACTATTTCTTCCTTCCCTGGAGCGTGATTTTCGGGCGCACATTTTTACCTGATCTGCCCATGATGATGCTGACTCTATGGGTTGCTTATACCCTGTATCGCTGGGGAGAAGCTCCCTCCTGGAAATGGGCGATTCTCACCGGCTTGTTGGCTGGCCTGGCAGGATTTGTTAAGCTTCCTGCGGTATTCCCAATTTCGTTGATGCTTATCGGCGTTGTGCTTGCCACTTTGGGATTCAAGAAAGCGATCAAGAGCCCTCAGGTCTGGGTAATGGCAGCTTTGTTTATCATTTTCCCAGCTGTTTATTACTTATTTGTCATTCCAGATTGGTCAGGTGCGTACGTTAATTTTACTCTTGGGTTTCTAAATAACTTGGTTCAACCGTCTTTTTACATTCGTTGGGTCATCTTCGCTGGTGGACTGGTTGATTTAGGCGTTGCCATAATCAGCTTTGTGGGGGTCTGGCTGCTGCCCAAAAAAGCACGCATCATACCTCTGGCTTTATGGTTGGGTTATTTAGTATATGGTATGGCCTTCCCTCATCATATCATCACGCATGAATATTATTCTATCCCGTTGATTCCTACCATAGCCCTTTCCCTCGCACCAATCGCTGGTTTGATATTTGACCGCATGACCTCACGGGATAAACTAGCCCAGTGGGCTCTGGTTGGCGTGCTGGTATTCTCGGTTGGTTACTCTGCCTGGATGGCACGCTCAATTTTGTATGGTAAAAACTATCGTAATGAAACTATTGGTTGGTTAAAGGTGGGGCAGGCGCTACCAAAAGAGGGCAATTTAATCGGCTTGACACATGAAATGGGTTACCGGATTGCTTATTACGGCTCGCGTCACGTCACTCCATGGTTATATACCAGTGCTGATGAGCAAGCTTTGAGTAACACGGCTGATCCGCAGAGTGAATTTAAAACGAGGTTTGAAAACGCGATTATTGGACAGGATTATTTTGTGGTAACTTTAATGAATGACTTCAATTCCCAACCCATGCTCAAATCCTATCTATACGACCATTACCCCATCTATGCTGAGGGTGATGGTTATCTCATTTTCGATCTGACGCAACCTCTCGGATCCGCTCCTTAATGGCTGATCCCGCCCTGCCCCTGGTCTCCATCGTCACGCCGTCCTTCAACCAGGCACACTTTCTCGAGCAAACCATCCGCTCCGTCCTGTGCCAGGACTATCCCAATCTTGAATACCTGCTGGTCGATGGTGCCTCGCAGGATGGCAGCCTGGAAGTCATCCGCCGTTATGCATCGCGTTTTTCTTGGTGGGTCTCCGAGCCCGATCACGGTCAGGCCGATGCCATCAACAAGGGTTTCGACCATGCCAGCGGGCAGATCATTGCCTGGCTGAATTCTGACGACCTCTACTACCGTACCGATACGGTGAGTCAGGCAGTTCATGCACTGCAATCCCACCCGGATGTTGGCATGGTTTACGCCGATGGGGTTATGGTCGATGCGGACCTGCGCGTGTTGGACTGGCATATCTACCCGCAATACTCCCTGGCGGATTTAATGTCCTTCAACGTGCTGCTACAGCCGACGGTTTTTATGCGCAGGAACGCTCTAGAGCAGGCTGGTTTTCTTCCCACCGCGTATAACCTGATCCTCGATCATACTTTGTGGGTGCAGATTGCTGCCCGTTTCCCCATCCTTCATGTGCGTGAATACTGGGCAGTCGAGCGCACACATTTGGACGCCAAAACCATCGCTCAGGCTGCCCGCTTCGTGGATGAAGCCTTCCAGTTCGTCCAATCCTGCGAGCAAAACACTCTCTTTCAGCCGCTGTTTACCCAGCAGCGTCCTGAGATTTTCGCCGGTTTGCACGTCTTTGCTGGTAAGCGCCTGATCGATGCCGGGCAGTCGCCTCAGGCACTCGACCATTTCCGTGAGGCTGCGGCGCTGGCTCCCAAGGTCGTCCTGCGTGTTTGGTACAAGGTAGTTCAGGCTGTAGGCAACACCCTCGGCCTTGAAAAGCTCTTCCTGGCTTACCGCACCACCCGCCGGCGCTTCCAGCACCACGGTCAGGGACTGAGACTGGATGAGCAGGGGGTCCACCTGGTCGATATTTGAACAATATTCTCTAAACTCTCACGATAATCGTGCCACAACAACCCCTCGTTTCCATCCTAACCCCGTCTTATAACCAGGGACGTTTCCTCGAACAGACCATCCAATCGGTGCTCTCGCAGGACTATGCCAACCTGGAGTACCTCATCGTCGATGGTGGCTCCACTGATGGCTCGGTGGAAATCATCGAGCGATACGCTCCGCGTCTGTCGTGGTGGGTCTCCGAACCAGACCAGGGTCAGACGGATGCGCTTAATAAAGGTTTCGCCCACGCCAGCGGTGAGATTTTCGCCTGGCTCAACTCAGACGATACCTATTTACCTGGGGCGATTTCGGCTGCGGTGAGCTGCTTGCAGGCTCATCCGGAAGCTGCGCTGGTGTATGCCGATGCCAATCTGGTTGATGAAGAAGGCCGCATCATGGGTCGTTTTCCCTCCCGCCAGACGAATTTGAACATGCTGTTGCGCGGCTCAGTCCACATCCCCCAACAGACGGCATTCTTCCGTGCCAACGCCTGGAAACAGGTCGCGCCGCTTGATCCAACCTTTCACTTCGCCATGGATTATGACCTATGGGTGCGCCTGGCAAAAATGGCTCCATTGGTGCACACTCCTGGACTATGGGCCAATTTCCGCCTGCACGGAGCCGGTAAATCCATCGCCATGGATGACCGATGCTATCCTGAGATGATCCGGGTTTATCAGCGCGAACGCGGCAATCGCATTTCCCTGCTCTCTTTTCGCTGGCTCCTCCGTCGGACGTTCTACGCCTGGCTGCCGCTGCGCTTCCGTGTCAGGCTGCGGCAGATGTTCAACCCATGATCCAAATTGAATAACCCGAAATTGATATTACAATTAGAATCGCCTCAAATGGAGACCCAATAGTATGCAGTTTGAACCTACCAAGATCCCGGATATCATCCTCATCACCCCTCAGGTGTTTGGTGATGAGCGCGGCTTTTTCTTCGAGACCTACCAGGCTCAGCGCTTTGGTGCCGCCGGCTTACCCTTTATCTACGTTCAAGATAACCATTCTGGCTCGCAGCATGGCACCCTGCGCGGTCTGCATTACCAGGTCCGCCAGGCGCAGGGGAAGATCGTGCGCGTCATCGCCGGCGAGATCTACGATGTGGCGGTTGACCTACGCCGATGGTCGCTCACCTTCGGGCAGGGGGTGGGGATCCAGCTATCCGCCAAAAATAAAACTCTCTTGTGGGTTCCCCCTGGCTTTGCCCATGGGTTCTATGTGCTCAGCGATTGGGCTGAAGTAGTCTATAAAGCCACAGACTATTATGCCCCCGAGTGGGAACGCACCCTTTTGTGGAATGACCCCTCCTTGAACATAACCTGGCCCATCCCAGCCGGTGAAGAACCCATCCTCTCTCCCAAAGATATGGATGGCAGGCTCCTTTCAGAAGCTGAAGTCTATGAGCAGGAGATAAGATGAAGAATATTCTCGTCACCGGCGGCGCGGGGTTCATCGGTTCCAACTTCGTCAGGTACCTGCTCCAGGTAGAGCCGGACGTCCGTGTGATAAACCTGGATTTACTTTCCTACGCTGGTAGCCAAGAGAACCTCAAGGATTTACCCTTCCCAGATCGTCACACCTTTTTCAGAGGGGATATCTGCGACCGCCCCCTCGTTGATCACCTGTTTCACTTCTACCAGATTGATACCGTGGTGAACTTCGCCGCCGAAACGCATGTCGACCGCTCCATCCTCTACCCCGAACATTTCCTGCGTACCAACGTCATCGGCACCTTCACCCTGCTGGAAGCTGCCCATTGTTATTGGCTGCAAGAGAAAGCCCTTCCCCTCGCCGACGTCCGCTTCCATCACATCTCCACCGATGAAGTCTTCGGCACCCTGGCAGCCACCGAACCAGCCTGGACAGAAGGAACCGGTTACGCGCCCAGCTCACCCTACTCCGTGTCTAAGGCTGCCGCTGACCATTATGTGCGTGCTTATGGGCACACCTATGGGCTGCCCTACTCCATAACCCAATGCACCAATAATTACGGACCTCACCAATTCCCCGAGAAGCTCATCCCGCTCATGATCCTGAATGCTTTGGACGGTAAACCCCTCCCCATTTATGGGGACGGCGCCCAGATCCGCGATTGGCTGTTTGTGGACGACCACTGCGAAGCCATCTGGCTTGTCCTGCACAAAGGCGCTTCGGGTGAGACGTATAACATCGCCGCCGGCTCTCAACCTACCAACCTGGAAGTGGTGCACCAATTATGTACCGCCCTAGACGAGCTGCTGCCTGATTCTTCCTCGGTGCCGCATTCATCACTGGTGCGATTCGTACCCGACCGTCCGGGTCATGACCGTCGTTATGCTTTGGATATATCAAAGATAAAAGCCCAGCTGGGCTGGCAGCCAAAGGAAAACCTGGGCAGCGGTCTGCTTAAAACTATCCAATGGTACCTCACCCATCCCGGGTGGGTCTCAGCCATCCGCCAGCAGCAGGATTACCAGGAGTGGCTGGAGCACAATTACGATAAACGATAATGAGATGAGGAGGCAGCCATGAAGGGCATCATCCTTTCGGGTGGGAGAGGCACCCGCCTTTATCCGCTTACCATCGGGGTCAGTAAGCAGCTCCTGCCAGTGTATGATAAACCCATGGTGTATTATCCACTCTCCATGTTGATGCTGGCCGGCATCCGCGATATCCTGGTGATAAGCTCACCAGACGCCCTGCCCGCCTTCCACAGCTTACTGAAGGATGGCTCACACTTAGGGTTAAAATTTTCCTACGCCGAGCAGACTGAACCGCGCGGTCTGGCGGACGCTTTCCTGGTAGGGCAGGAATTTATCGCCAGTGAGCCGGTCTGCCTGATATTAGGTGACAACATCTTCTTCGGGCATGGTCTACCTGCTCAGCTGCGTACCTCCGCCCAGCTCACTGAAGGCGCGTTGATTTTCGCTTATCCGGTGCGCGACCCCGAGCGCTACGGCGTGGTCGAGTTCGATGAGCGCGGTTTGGCGCTAAGCATTGAAGAGAAACCTGCCAAACCCCGCTCTCATTATGCCGTCCCCGGCATGTATTTTTATGACGCCCAGGTTACCCGGCTCGCCGCCACCCTAAAACCCTCCGCTCGTGGTGAGATTGAGATCACCGACCTGAACATGATCTACCTTTCGCATGGGCAGATGCGTGTGGAAGTGCTCGGACGCGGCGTTGCCTGGTTGGATGCCGGCACCCATGAAGCACTGCTCCAAGCCAGCAACTTTGTCCAGACAGTCCAAGACCGCCAGGGGATGATGATCTCCTGTCCCGAGGAGATCGCCTACCGTCTCGGGTTTATCGATGCGGCTGAGCTCCGCCACCAGGCACAGACTATGGACAACAACCAGTATGGGCAGTACCTGCTGCGCTTGCTGGAAGATGAGCTGCCTTTCAATGGTTAGGAACCAGGGTCTTAAATACAAACCAAGATCTGCACACATTTGATGCCTATGCGCATATTATTACTCGGAAATAAAGGGCAGCTCGGCTGGGAATTGGAACGTACCCTGGCACCCCTGGGTGAGCTCAACGCCTGCGATTATCCTGACGTCGACCTGGTTGATGGTAATCTTCTCCGTCAGGTGATCCGCGATTGCCACCCCGATGTGCTCATCAACGCCGCTGCCTACACCGCCGTAGACCGAGCCGAAACAGAACCTGATCTGGCACAAGCGGTCAATTCCACCGCTCCCGCGGTTATGGCGGAGGAAGCTTCTCGTGTTAGGTCCGCCTTCATCCATTTTTCCACCGACTATGTCTTTGATGGGCTAAAAGGTTCTCCCTACCTGGAAAGCGACCCGCCGAATCCTTTGAGCGTCTATGGGCGCACCAAGCTCGAGGGTGAACGATACGTCCAACAGGTGGGTGGCGCTTACCTGGTCTTGCGGACTAGCTGGGTATACAGCTTGCGCGGGGATAGTTTTGTCACCAAGGTATTGCGTTGGTCGCGTGGTAAGCCTCCCTTGAGATTGGTCTCCGACCAGATCAGCGGACCCACCTGGGCGCGCATGCTTGCCGAGGTCACCACCCAGCTCATCACCCTGGGCATGCATGATGTGACTACCTGGTTCTCAAATCACCATGGTCTATACCACCTGGCGGGTTCCGGTTATTGTAGCCGACTAGATTGGGGATTGCAGGTTATGAAGCTTGACCCCCACCGGGATGAACAAACTGTTCCAGAGGTGCTGCCGGCTCAGACTTCGGAATTTCCTACCCCTGCCCGCCGTCCGCTATTCTCTGCATTAGACTGCGACCACTTCACCACCACCTTTCATCTCCACTTACCTGAATGGCAGCACGCCCTGAAGCTCGCCATGGAGGCCGCATGACCCTCAAGGTCCTGTCCATTTTCGGCACGCGTCCTGAAGCCGTGAAAATGGCCCCCGTCGTCCAGGCGCTGGCCTCCACACCAGGGATTACTTCCCAGGTCTGCGTCACCGCCCAGCATCGAGAGATGCTCGATCAGGTTTTGGGGTTATTCGATATTCATCCGGATGTCGACCTCAACCTGATGCAGCCAGACCAGAACTTGGCTTCGCTCACCGCCGAGATCTTCACCCACCTTGACCCTGTGCTAGCCAAGTTGAAGCCCGATTGGATCCTCGTCCAGGGAGACACGACCACCGTGGCAGCGTCTTCCATGGCCGCCTTCTACCGTCATATCCGCGTCGGCCACGTCGAAGCTGGGCTGCGCACCTATGATAAGTGGCAGCCATTCCCGGAGGAGATCAACCGCCGCCTGGCCAGTGTGTTGACCGATCTACATTTTGCCCCCACCGATTGGGCACGTCAGAACCTCTTGCGTGAGAATATCCTTCCAAACCAAGTCGTCGTCACCGGCAACCCGGTTATCGATGCACTTCAGGCGGTAGTCAAGCTGCCCCCTACGCCCACCGTGCTCGACCTGTTCAACCGTATCGAGATCCCCTTCCTGCCTCCTGGCTCTACCCAGAAAGGTACCGATGGTGCCCCGCGCCTGGTGCTGGTAACAGCCCACCGCCGGGAAAACTTTGGCGCGCCCTTGGAGCATATCTGTGCCAGCCTGAAACAGCTGGCTGAAATATATCAAGATACCATACGCATTGTCTATCCGGTCCACCTCAATCCGAACGTCCAGGAGCCGGTCCATCGAATGCTGAACGGTATATCCAATATCATCCTTCTCGCCCCTCAGGATTATCTCCCCATGGTCCAGCTGATGCGGCACGCCGCACTCGTTTTAACCGATTCGGGTGGATTGCAGGAGGAGGCGCCTGCCTTCGGCGTCCCGGTGTTGGTCATGCGCCAGGTCACGGAACGTCCTGAAGGCATCCAGGCAGGAACAGTCCGCCTGGTAGGGACTGACCCACAGAAGATCCTCTCTCAGGCGCGTCTGTTGTTGGATGATCCCCAGGAATATGCCCTCATGGCGCATGCGGTCAACCCCTACGGAGATGGCAAAGCGGCCCCGCGTATTGTCAATGCTATCCTGAAGGCCGGCGCCTTACCATCCGTTTGACTGTCGCCCTTCGGAAACGGGTCCAGTTCAATACTATTGTGATCCTTCTGCTTACGTAGACCATCATCATGATCGATCTGTCTATCTGTATCGCCACCCTCAATGCCTGTGATTACCTGCGTAATTGCCTACGCTCTATCCGTGAGCAATCCTCTCAATTAAATTGGATCGGCGACGCGCCTACTACTCCTGATCAGCCTGTCGGAACCCTAGTCCTGAACATTGAGCTGATCGTGGTCGATAATGGTTCCACCGACGGAACCCTCGCCATGCTGCAAACTGAATATAACACTGTCCAGCTCATCCACAATGACAGCAACCTTGGGTTTGCCCGTCCGATCAACCAGGCCCTGCATGCAAGCCAGGGCAGATATTTGCTGCTGCTCAACCCTGATACGATCGTTCTGCCGGGTGCGTTCAATGAGCTGGTTGTCTACCTGGAATCCCACCCTGAGGTTGGCATTTGTGGTCCCAAGGTTTTGAACCGTGACGGTACCCTGCAAAAAGCCTGCAAGCGGGGGGTATCCCGCCCATGGGCGGCATTCAGTTATTTTTCGGGTCTATCTGCCCTTTTTCCTAAGAGCAAATTCTTCGGGGGCTACCTGTTGAATTATCTGGATGAGGATGAGATCCACGAAGTGGACGGAATATCCGGTTCCTGCATGCTCATCCGTCGCCAGGTTATCGACCAGATCGGCTATCTGGATGAACGGTTTTTTGCTTACCAGGAAGATGCAGACTACTGTTTCCAGGCCAAAAGAAATGGATGGAAGGTAGTCTACCTGCCAACTGCACAGATCGTCCATTTTGGCGGGCAGGGTGGCTCGCGCGTTCAACCTTACCGTTCAATCTTTGAATGGCACCGCTCTTATTATCTGTATTACCGCAAAAACCTTGCCAGTGACTATATTTTTTTGTTTAATTGGTTCTACTATTTCCTGATGGGTCTCAAGCTGGCAGTTGCCCTGATTGCCAATGCATTTCGAGCCAACAAGTTCGCTGGTCCGCGTCGTGCATGATACACTTCAATTATTTCTGACCATGATCAAGAACCTGACCACAAATCAGCTCCTACTGATTGCCCTGGCTGCCGTGCTATTGGTCATTGCAGCATTCTCATTCTATCTGTTGCAAAACCCCACGGCTCCACTTCCCTTTGTTCCCCTACCTGCGACCAGCACACCCACTCCTATTTCCATTGCAGCAGATGAACTAACGGTTCAAAACACTCCCACACCCACTCGCCGAATCTCCTACACTCCCCTGTTTGCCTTTGCGACGCCCGCACCAGGCACCCCAGCAGCATTCACCACACAGCTTATCACCCCCACCCTCGGCACCCTATCAGCATCCCCCACACAGCTTATCACCCCTGGGCAAGGCACCGATACTCCTGTTTCGCCTTATCCAAATCCACCTCAAGCCTCGCCATCTAATATGCCTGTTATTACCAATACTCCCCCTTCAATCACTCCTGCTTCTGGCACCGTCAGTCCCTCTCCAACCTCTGGTGCCTCTCCTACCGTCACCAGCACGCTTGCTGCCGGCGAGATTGCCATAACAGGTCGCGTGATACAAAATGGCACACCCATGCCCAATGTGGTTGTCACCTTTGCGGATGATGTTGCCCCACGTCAGTCCACCACAAATGCTGGTGGTCATTATTCCTTTGTGACTCTCGCACCAGGTGCAAATTTTATTCTGACCTATAAACAATCCGATAATCCTGGCCTCACACCAGCCACAGACATCGCCTCGCTTGCTCGGATTGAAGGAACACTCCCAACCAATACGAATCCCATCGATTTTCCCGATATGGAGATCAGCGTTAATCTGAGTGGGATGATCTTTCAACTGATCTCCCCGAATGATGGAGCCGCTTATTCAGCCTCTGTCGTCAGTGCCTCCAACCCGCTACAATTCAGTTGGTCGCTGTACAGCCAGGGAGGTTCTTATTCTGTCGAGATAGGTCCAAATGGCGCCGATCAACCGACCTGGGTCTCAGGTCAGCTGGCAGCCACCAGCACGATGTGGAACGGTACCCTGACTGATGGGACTCACATAGCTGCAGGAAATTACTGGTGGCGAGTCGCTGTGACTAAATCTTTGGGAAATTACGTTGCGATGATTTACACGCAGCAGTTCGATCTCACATTTAGTCAATAGAAATTCGTACCAGTCAATAACCTTATGAGCGGGTGTGAAGGACAACCACCCGCTCATTCTTTTTAACTAACCACCTTTTACACGACTACCCGCTTCACCAGCTATGCTTATTTACCTTGGGGTAAAGCTTTATTGTGAATTATAATTCCGCCATCCTCGGTAATTTCCTTTAGGTTAGCGCATGTCTAAAAATGGCTGGTACGCCTGTATTATCGTTTTGATTGTAGTTTCTTGCGCTTGTGTGTTCTGCTTAATGGTGAGTTTGATCGGAATCGCCGGTTATCGTTCCATTTCTTCCACTCTCTCTGCAAACTTTCCCTCCCTTCCAGCAGATGTTGGCTCCTCCACCTCTACCCCGTTCGTCATTCGCCCTTCTCCCCAGGCAGTGTTTTCAACCCCCGCCTCACCCTCTGACTCAACAGCATCGCAATCGCAATTAGCTACCGCCGTTCCAGGAGCCACCTCGGTTCCGGTGGTGGTCGTTACCAGCACCCTGAATACCCTGGAAAATACGATTATTCCTGTAAACGACCCCATTGAATTAGCCCAGCGCCTGCTTGGATTGGATAACCTATCTCCAACCGAAGCTCCTCCAGCATCTTTTTATACGGTGGGCGACCGGCAAGCCTTTTGGGTTGGCAATGGTGATATGGATAATTTCCGTGTCACTGCTACCCTCGGTTATGTGACTGATCATGCCTATTTCTGGATTGAAGATGGTGTTCTCTACAACGCTCGTGACCTGCGTGACTGGGCGGAGGCTTTTGAATATCAAATCTACCCTACCGATCGCGCCTTTTTCGGTAGTGAATGGACCCCGGGTGTGGATGGAGACCCCCATGTCTATGTTCTTTACGCTCGCGGGATTGGTGAGAATAACGCCGGTTATTTTTCATCCGCGGATGAATTTCCGCGCCAGGTGAATCGCTACTCCAATGCTCACGAAATGTTTCTCGTCAACGCCGATAACTCACCCCTCGACAACAGATATACCTATGGGATTCTCGCTCATGAGTTCCAGCACATGATCCATTGGTATCAGGACCGCAATGAATCCAGCTGGGTCAGTGAAGGTTTCTCCGAGCTGGCGGTTTTGTTGAACGATTACTATTCGGGCGGATTCGACGGAGTTTATACCAGTCAGACCGATTTACAGCTGAATGACTGGCCGGATGAATCGAAGGAAGATACCACTCCTCATTATGGAGCAGGCTTTTTATTCTTCACCTACTTCCTGGACCGTTTCGGAGAATCTGCCACTAAGGCGCTTGTCGCCAACCAGGATAACGACTTAAGCAGTGTGGATTCAACTTTGCGTCAAATTAATGCGCTCGATCCCCAGACAGGTGAGCCGATTACTGCGGATGCTTTCTTCCGCGATTGGGCTATCACGAACTATCTGATGGATCCCAGAGTTGGCGATGGTCGTTATGCTTATATCAGCTATCGTGGAACACCCCCAGCAGAAGCCACCGATACGGTAAATTCGTGCCCGCTTGCAGATGTCACTCGCAATGTCCACCAGTATGGCGTGGACTATATCCAATTCAAATGTCCCGGCAGCTACACGATCCATTTTGAGGGCTCCATCCAGACCCCCCTCCTGCCTCAAGACCCTCATTCTGGAAATTTTGCCTTCTGGTCCAATAAGAGCGACGAGTCAGATACGACTCTCACCAAGACCTTCGATCTCACCGATTATTCCGGTCCCCTTTCATTCTCGTATTGGACCTGGTACGATGTTGAAAATGGCTGGGATTACGTCTACCTGGAAGCCTCCACCGATGGTGTAAACTGGCACATCCTCTCAACGCCCTCCGGCACATCGAATAATCCGCAAGGTAACAGCTATGGTTGGGGCTATACCGGCGCCAGTGGTGAAGGCACTTCTCCGGTTTGGGTCCATGAAACGGTAGATCTCTCCCAATATGCCGGGCAGAACCTCAGCCTGCGTTTTGAATACGTCACCGATTCCAACGTTACCGGTGAGGGCTTCCTATTGGATGATCTTTCCATCCCGGAGCTCGGTTACTCCACCAGTTTTGAAGCGGACAATGGCGGATGGCAGCCTGAGGGCTGGGCACGCATCCAGAACGTGCTCCCCCAAACCTACTCCCTGGCGCTCATATCAATGGGGGATACTACTGCAGTTCAAAACATCACCCTGCAGCCTAACATCACCGCCGATATCCCCTTCACAGTTGGTGGTGGTTTGGATGAAGTCGTCCTGGTCGTATCCGGCACCACCCGCTTCACCCGCCAGCTTGCCCCATATCGCTACAGCGTGACGAAACCTTAAGCATTGAGAAAAAAATAGGGCTGGGATAATAACTAATCCAGCCCACAGGTCTTAACTGTCTGATATATTAAATAGTTCGACCTGATCTCAGTATCTGTCAGATCTATAGCTGTAGAGGCCGATCGTGTCGGGTTCCTACCCTTGCCGGGCGAGATCTGCCTTTGGGTTCACTCTTTCCGGTATGGGGCTCTTAGATTTTCAAGCTCTCGTTCCAGCTCCGCCCTTCGCTCGTCTGCCACATGCTTAATATCATCTCTTAATTGGATCGATCGATCCTGGATTTGCCCGCGCAACTCCACACCTGAGCTTGGCGCCATCAGAATGGCGATGGTCGCACCTAACAGCGCTCCAACAATCGCACCGGTAAGGAAGCTGAAAATCTTGTTCATACTGACCTCCTTGTCAAGTACTCGCGGATATGTGCACATATTATAATATAGGACGTATAGAATAGAAGCTTTCCTGTGGGTGGTGAATCATTATTTCTCTCGATTCACTGTATAATGAATCATCGAAGGATATAGTGTTGAATTATATAGGTTATTCTAAACCTATTAAATCTGCAATGCAAAAATCGAAAGGAGGTTAGACTTGAAAATCGCAGTTTGTGTCAAACAAGTGCCCGATTCAGCCGCCAGGCTCGTTGCCGTAGATGGCAAGGCGAATTGGGGTGACTCCCCTCTGGTCATTAATCCTTGGGATGAGTATGCGGTGGAAGCCGCTCTTCAGCAAGCCGAGGCACATAATGGCACCGTCATCGCCGTGAGCATCGGTGGAGATAACTCCAAGGATGCCCTCAAACATGCCCTGGCGATGGGTTGTTCAGAGGCCATCCTGATTTCCGACGCCGCCCTTTCCCAGCTTGACAGCCAAGCGACCTCACGCGTCCTATCAGCTGCAATCAACAAGATTGGCGAAGTCGACCTAGCATTCCTTGGCCGTCAGGCCATCGACACCGACACCGGTCTCACCGCTGCACAGACCGCCCGCCTCCTTGGGTGGCCTGCTCTCACACTCGTCGCCGTCGTCTCAGCTGTGGATCCGGCCGCCCGTACCATCCGAGTCGAGCGCAGCGCAGAAGAAGGTCGACTCACCGTGAGCGCCAGGCTGCCGGCTGTGCTGAGCATCGTCAAGGATTTCGGCGAGCCACGCTACCCATCCTTTATGGGAATCCGCAAGGCCTCCCGTGCTGAGATCCCCGTCTGGTCTCTTTCAGACCTGGGGCTATCAGGTCTAAAAGCCAATATCAGTTGGCCTGAGATCATGAATACCCAACAGCGCCAGGTCACCACCGATATGATTACCGGTGCCAACCCGCAGGAGATCGCTGAAACACTGGCCGATAAAATCATGGCGGAGAAAATCCTATGAACAAGATTTGGGTGTACATCGACCATTTCAAAGGACAGCCTCTGCCAACCTCCTGGGAAGGTATTGGGGCGGCTAAAATGCTTGCTGATCAGCTAGGAGGGGGAGTCACCGCTCTCGTTTTTGGAAAGGGTGTCGAACCCATCGCTTCCCAGGCATTCCAAAACGGCGCTGACGAAGTCATCCTCGCTGATGATCCCTCGCTGGATGATTACCGCTCTGAGCCCTACACCGCCTTGTTAGCCAAATTGGCGGTCGAATCTTCACCTGAGGTCATCCTGTTCCCCACCACCACCCGCGGTCGAGAGCTGGCCGCTATGACCGCCATCGATTTAAACACCGGCGTCCTGCCTGATGTGATCGCCCTCGAAGTGAAAGATAGCGCACTACTCGCCACACGCCCTATCTATGCCGGAAAGCTGCTGTGCAAAGTTTCTTGCCTCACCCGCCCCCAGCTCGTCACCCTGCGTGGACGAGCCTTCAATAAGCTCCCGCTTGATAGCTCACGCACAGGCACTGTAACCAGGGTCGCCCCAGTGATGAGCGAAGCGGAAATACCCACCAAGGTTGAATCCTATTCCGCCGGTGAAGCCGGCGTCAGCTTGGCGGATGCGTCCGTGATCGTTTCCGGCGGGCGGGGTGTTTCCAACAATCCCAGTCTCACCCCCCCAGCCGGCCTGGATGAAAAGCAAGCCGAGATCTGGAAGGCCCAACAGGGATTCAAGCTCATCGAGAACCTGGCCCAGGTGCTGCATGCTGCGGTTGGCGCCAGCCGTGCCGCTGTGGATGCCGGATACATCCCCTATGCCCACCAGGTCGGTCAGACCGGAAAGGTTGTTTCTCCTGACCTGTACATCGCCTGCGGTATCTCAGGTGCCATCCAGCATCAGGCCGGCATGCGTACCAGCAAGGTTATCGTGGCTATCAACCGCGATCCCGAAGCTCCTATCTTCAAGCTGGCCCGCTACGGGGTGGTCGGGGATCTGTACGCAATTATCCCCACCCTCACTGAAGCATTCCGCAAGCGCCTGGGGAAGTAATAAATCGGTTCTTCATGAGGGTCCTGCCTCGGGGATGAGGCAACATGCATAAAGACTGCCGCATCCTGGACGTACGATCCGGGATTCGGCTAAAGAAAAACTATGGCAGAAAAATACCTCGATCAAAAGAATATCATTCTGGGTGTGACTGGCTCTATCGCCGCTTATAAAGCCGCCGACCTGGCCAGTAAGCTGACCCAGGCCGGTGCTCTGGTGGATGTCATTCTCACCCCGTCGGCACTCGAGTTCATCACACCTCTAACCTTCCAATCGGTCACAGGTCGGCCAGCTTTCACCGATCAAGCTCTGTGGGGTGCTGAAGCGCACGTCTTGCATGTCGGGTTGGGTCATACTGCTGATCTGTTTGCCATCGCGCCAGCAACCGCCAATACCATCGCCAAGCTGGCGCAAGGCATTGCCGATAACCTGCTCGTTCTCACCGGACTCTCCTTCGGGTCTGGTACGGCCGACCATCCATTGCTCATTGCCCCTGCCATGGACGGCGGTATGCTCAACCACGCGGCCACCCAGGCCAACCTGGAATTACTGCACAGCCGTGGGGCGGTCATCGTCGGACCTGAAGTAGGGCATCTCGCATCGGGTCTGGAAGCGCGTGGGCGTATGACTGAGCCCGCCGAACTCCTGGGCTATATCCGCTACCTGCTCACCCGTGACGGACCGCTGCAAGGTCACCGGGTGGTGGTTACCGCCGGCGGCACGCGTGAGGCCATCGATCCCGTCCGCCTGCTCACCAACCGCTCGTCCGGCAAGCAGGGTTACGCCCTCGCCCAGGCCGCATTGGATGCTGGAGCGCAGGTCACGTTGATCTCCGCCCCCGTCACACTGGAGGTTCCCCACGGTGCTGAACTGGTGCAGGTGAACAGTGCTGCCGAGATGGAATCTGCCGTTCTCATCGCCTGCTCACAGGCAGATGTCCTGCTCATGGCAGCCGCAGTCGCCGATTACCGACCCACATGGAAAGCCAATCAAAAGATCAAAAAAGATTCTGGCATTCCCAACCTTGAGCTTGAACCCACCTCCGATATCCTCCAGGCGTTATGGCAGCTTCGCCAGCAGTCGGGCTGCCCCAGGGTGGTCGTCGGGTTCGCCGCCGAGACGCAAGACCTGATCACCAATGCACTATCCAAGCTAAAATCCAAACACCTCGACCTCATCGTAGCCAATAATGTTACCGATCCCAGTTCCGGCTTCGAGGTGGATACCAACGAAGTCACCCTGCTATTCCCTGGTGGGCGAACCTCGCCGCTGCCTTTATTGACCAAGTCGGAGGTGGCTGAAAAAATTGTGGTTGAAGTTGTTACCATGCTTAACAAATAAACCTTTGCTGGTCGTCCAGGCAATGCTTTCTCAAAATCGAGTATGAAATTAAATAATGCAATTACCGATATTCCCGGCCTCCTGGTCGGGCATGCTCAAAACAATGAGGCTCTGACGGGCTGCACGGTTATCCTTTACGAGAAAGGTGCCGTTGGCGGTGTGGACCAGCGCGGTGGTGCTCCCGGCACGCGCGAGATCGATGCCCTCCACCCAATGCACCTGATCAGCAAAGTTCACGGAATCGTCCTGGCAGGCGGTTCAGCCTTCGGCCTGGATGCTGCCACGGGTGCCATGCGCTACCTCGAAGAGCGTGGCGTTGGCTTCGATACCCGTATTGCCAAAGTACCCATCGTCCCATCTGCCATCCTGTTCGACCTTGGCATCGGCAAACCAGATGTCCGCCCGGATGCTGCTATGGGTTACCAGGCCTGCCAGAATGCCTCCGCCGAACCCCCTGCGGAAGGCAATGTGGGCGCCGGTACGGGTGCCACGGTGGGCAAGATCCTCGGTCCCTCGCAATGTATGAAATCGGGTATAGGTACCGCCAGCATAGAAATTGGCGCCGGGGTGATCGTTGGCGCTATTGCGGCTGTTAATGCCTTCGGAGACGTCATTGACCCTTCCACTGGGCAGATCATCGCTGGCGCTCGCTCAAGGGACGTCGGTCCACTGCATATCGGCGCCCCCGGTTACTTTGCCGATACCCTGCTGGTCATGCAGACCCTCATCGGCCGGACTGCCCTTGGTTTTGGTGGCCGCGGCAACACCGTGATCGGTGTGGTTGCCACCAACGCGAAACTGGATAAGGAGCAGGTCAACAAGGTCGCTCAGATGGCTCATGACGGTCTGGCGCGCACCATCCGCCCTGCCCACACCATGGTGGACGGTGACACCATCTTTGCCCTCGCCACTGGTGAGCATTCTGCAGATGTAAATATCGTCGGCGCATACGCAGCTGAGGTGTTCGCTCAAGCGATCCTGCACGGAGTACGGGCTGCCAAACCCGTGGCCGGGATTCCCGCCATCTCTGAGTAGAGTCTGCTAATAATAAAGTGTCACGTAATTGGAATAACAAACTCCTCGAAAGCTTCTCTTTCTCCCTCGGACAGAGCCTGAAATGCCTCAACAAACATCTCAGTGCGTGTTGAGCCAAATCGCCTGGCCCCAGCCTTGAGAAATTCCAGCACCTGCTCAAGCGTCCGTACACCGCCGGCTGCCTTCACCAAGCATTTCCCCTCCACTGCATCATACATCAGTCGCACATCTTCTAATGTCGCACCTCCCTCCGCATAAGCAGTCGAGGTCTTCACGAAATGGGCACCAGCGTGGGTGATCCATAGGCAGGCATGTCCTTTCTCCTCCTGCGTTAAAAAAATAATTCTCTAAAATTACTTTGACCTTATAACCCTTCGCAGCACGTACTACACCCTGGATATCCTGAAGGAACAATTCCTGCTCGCCATTTTTCAGCGCGGGATATTCATCACCATATCAATCTCCTGTGCCCCAAGATCCACGACGGTCTTGGTCTGGAACTCTTTCATCGCCGGGGTCTCGTTGCCGTGCAGAAAGCCGACCACCCTATCCACAAGTACACCCGATCCTTGCAATAACTCTAATGCCAGCCGGATGTAATGCGGTTGGACGGTCAGAGTTGCTGTACCAAGCCTGGCTGCAATTTCTGCGGCGTGGATTACTTCATCTCAAGTTGCATTCTGTCGTATGATGGAATGATCAAACAACTTAGCAAAAGGTAGAGAATTCATAGTGAGTACTCCAGATAAAGAACCGCCTCGCTTTTTTATCAGCGAGGCGTCTTGTGTTTAATTCTTCAGATACTTATCGAACCACCTCAGCATATGGTTTAACCGTGCTATCCTGCGATCGGTCCGCCCGGTGCGTGATAACCCGTGGAATTCATCCGGGAAGCGCACCATCTCGCTATCCACGCCCAGCTTCTTCAACGCCACGAACACCTGCTCGCCTTGCTCGATCGGGCAGCGCAGGTCGAATTCATTATGAATTACCAATGTGGGCGTGTTCGCGTTCCCAATGTAGGCAATCGGCGAGTGATCCCAGAAATTCTGCAAATCTTCGAACGGCGGTTTGTTCGCCAGCTCCGTCTGGAATATCCAATTGAAGTCGCTCGACCCCCACATGGACAAGAAGTTACTTACGCAGCGTTGTGTGACGGCGGCTTTGAAGCGCTGGGTATGCCCGATGATCCATACCGTCATATACCCACCATAGCTCCCCCCGGTCACCCCCATCCGCTTGGAATCGATGTACGGCTTCTTTTGCATATAATCGGCCCACACCATCAAATCGGCGTAATCCACGCCGCCCCAATCCCCGTAGATCCCCTTGGCATGTTCCTCGCCATACCCACGCCCGCCGCGTGGGTTGGAGAAATACACCACATAGCCATATGATGCCAGGTAGTAAAACTCGTGCATGAAGAACTTCCCGTATTGCGTCATCGGACCGCCATGGATCTCCATAATCGAGGGGTATTTTTTCTTCGGGTCAAATCCGGGCGGTTTCAGGATCCATCCTTGTAAGTCATTACCAGCCGCGCCTTTGAACCATACTTCCTCCACCTGCCCCAGGTCGATCCCATCCAGCAGTCTACGATTTAGTAGTGTCAGTTGCCGCGCTTTGCCACTGACCCTATCCAGTACGTATACTTGCACCGGGTCGCTCATCCGGCCGTAGAGGTAAGCAAGCGACTCTTGCGCCTGGTCGTACGAGAACGAGCCTACCACCCCACCTTCACCGATTTCATCCCTCAGATCGGCACCGTTCACCGCGATGGAGGCTAGCTTCGTGCTACCGTGCAGCACCGTCTGAAAATATAGCCGCTTTCCATCCTTTGACCAGGTTGGGGGCATGGTCTCCGGGCTACCCATATCGTTGATCGTGCTTGAATCGACGTGCACATCGTACTTTTCGGTCAGGTTACGGGCAGGCTTCGAGCCATCCGCCGGCACCACCCACAGTCCGGCATTCTTGTACGACAATCCCTCCCCTTCCGTGCCGATGTACGCAATCCACTTCCCATCGGGTGAGTAGGCAGGCAGATACTTATCTCCCATTGGTGTATCAATCTTGCGGAAATTTCCTCCCTCCCACGGTATGATGAACAGGTCCGTCCTCTCGGGGGTCAGGTCTGGGACTTCAGTCCGGTTAGAAACGAAGGCGATCCATTTCCCATCTGGCGACCAGGTGGGATGGTGCTCATCATAAACCGCATCATCGGTGAGCTGTTTCGATTTGCCTGTTTTGGCATCTGTGGTCCAGATGTGAGTGCGCTCGTGTGGCAGGTAGCCGTATCCATCCAGCTTATAAAACAAGCGATCATAATGTCTGGCCACGACCCCTAGTTTTTTCCTTTGCTCATCCTTTTCGCGCTCCAGCACTTCAGTATCCTTTTTCATCACCGTGCATAGGAACTGCTTCCCGTCAGGTGACCAGCTGATATCGCCAATCTCGCCCTCAATCTGGCTCAGTTTGCTTGCCTCCCCACCCGTAAATGGGATCAGGTAGATTTGCGCTGGTTTTTCCTTATCGGCCCGGTCTGAAAGGAAGGCGATCATTTTCCCATCCGGTGAAAATCGTCCACTCGCATCGTGCTGGTCGCCAGTCGTGAACTGGTGCGCTGCACCATCCTTCGCCGATGCAACCCACAGGTTGGTATATTTCTTTTCTGTTTTACGGTCTACCCTCTGAACGGTGTAAACCACATTTTGACCGTCCGGTGCAATCCGCGCCTCCGTCACCGTATTGAGCTGGTAAAGATCTTCTGCTGTGATTGTCCGCAATTTTCTGGCTGCCATATTCTTCTCCATGGGGAAAAAACTGGTGTTTGTTGGTTGACCTTATTTTAGCACGCAACCATTACCGGGTGTCTGCCTGATCGTTGCTACGACCTATGAGCTTCATCTTCCACAAACCCCAATGCCGCTTCCCCTGGTGGGATCACACCCCTTTATGGCGGAATCATGTTTAACCAGCCCAAAATGGCAGCCTGGCTGCTGGAACGCGGCGCAAATCCGAATCCAATATATGATGGTAAAACGCCATTAGCCATGGCATTAGAGAAAAAGCAAACCGAGTTGATTCAGGTATTACGTTCGCACGATGGGACGGAGTAGGTCAGGCGCTGATCCCGGTAACGGTGTAATCCAAAAGCTCGCTGTAAGCCGGGCGCAGAATTACCGTCGGCGAATAACGCACGATCGCGGCTGCTTCCGGCAGCAACATCTTGCCTCCCCTCACCGTCACCTGCCCATCATTGAGGATATCGCGGTACGTCCCGTCCGGCAGGCTGACCATGATGTAGCCGGTCTTCCCGCTGGTATTGAAGATCCCGTACATGTTCTTCTCCGGGTGCTCCCACACCGCCTGGATGGCTGGATCTGCCTGGATCACCACAAACTTGCCTTCCACCTGCGCCGGGTCTTTTTTTAGCTTCGTCAGCCGTGTGATGAACGGCTGCAGTGAATAATCCCCCCAATCCACTTTTTCAATATCGAACTTCGAAGGAGCGTGCTTGCTGCCTGATTCCTGCCCCCCATAAATTAAGAATGGTCCTTTATTAAAAGCTTCAAATGCCGTCCACGCCATGGCCTGCGCCCGGCTGGGCGCTAACCGCATTATGCGAGCCTGGTCGTGGTTTTCCACACAGCGCATCTTTATATAAGTCTTCGGGTAGATGCAATCCTGGTAGCGCAGCATCTCGATATACCGCCTCACTGGCACTTTCCCCTGCACTGCCAGCTGCCAGATCGGCCAAATATCGTAATCATATGTCATGTCAAAGGCTGCATACAGCTCACCATCGGATAGGCCGGTCAATCCGTTCGCTCGTCGTGACCCCACAAAACTGGCGTGCACCGACTCTGCCAGCCAGATTATGCGTGGATTAACCTTTGCTACCTCTTCCCGTGCTTGCAGCCAAAATTCTTGCGGCACCAGCGATGCCACGTCACAGCGGAACCCATCCACGCCTACCCTCACCCACCCTTTCAGCGATTCAATCAGGTAATCGCTCAGCTCCGGGATGGGATGCTTCAAATCGATCACGTCAGACCACTCCGGGACGGTGGTTACCGGCTGGCCATCAGTATCATGGTGGAAGTATTCGGGGTGTTCTCGTACCAGCACTGAATCATGTGCAGTATGGTTATACACCACATCGATCATCACTTTCATCCCCCGTTCGTGCACCTGCTGGACCAACCGAATGAAGTCTTCTTTTGTGCCGTATTCTGGATTCACTGCGCGATAATCTCTTACCGAATAGGGGCACCCCAGGCTCCCTTTCTTATTCAACACCCCGATCGGGTGGATCGGCATGAACCAGAGCACGTCCACTCCAAGCGTGTGCAGGCGGGGTAAATCCTTCTCCACATCTGAGAATGTGCCGTTCACGCCATGGTTGCGCACATAGATTTCGTAAATGACTAGGTTGCGGTAGCTGGAGGGTGTATCAGTCGCCATGTATGTTCTCTGATTTCGATCAAGGTTGTCGGACAAGCCATATTGTAATCGATATCACATGACGGGTCATCCAGTGTGAGGTGAACATTATTATGTATTTCAGCGTACATTATTCATAAATTATGCCATGCATCCATTCTAGCGTTGAGACATCTACTGGTTTAGGTTGGTGTGAGGTCATTGCTTTGCCTTGCACTAACCCACTCCTTTTGAACTGGTGAAAACTACTTGACGTAGAACATTCGTTCGGGTATATTAGGGTAATTACTCACCAGCTGAAGATTAACATTTGTAGCAGCGCAGGGGAGGGATTTGAAAAGAGGCATTTGGGATTCCTCCCCTGCGCATCTACAAGGTTTACAAAATAGACAATATAAATCATTCGAATTTTCCAGATTGGATATACAAACATG
>JBGOXS010000016.1:0-71558 GCA_041479245.1 Anaerolineae bacterium | reverse complement strand
GGATTACGCTCCATTCAATCCGCAGGATTTCCCATCCATAGCCTGATGATCGTTCGCAATGGTTATGTGGTGTTGGATGCGAGCTTTTACCCATATGACGGTCAATCACCCCACAACCTGGGATCAGTGACTAAAAGTGTACTGTCTACGTTGATCGGGATCGCAGTCGACCAAGGGAGAATAAAACTTGATGACCCTTTGCTCTCTTACTTTCCGACATATACTATCGCCAATCCCGAGCCGCGTAAAGACCACATCACTGTCAAGAATTTGCTGAGCATGAACTCCGGACTGGACTGCATCGGTCTGCCAAGTGAGACAACCGTTCAAGAGATGGAAGCCAGCCTTGATTGGGTCCAGTTCATGCTCGATAGGCCAATGGCATCTGAACCGGGAAGTACCTTCGTATATTGTGGGGGTAACATGCACCTGCTATCAGCCATCCTGCAAAAGGCGACCGGGATGACGGCGCTGGAATATGCCCGCCAGAACCTTTTCGGGCCGCTTGGCATTCGTCAGGTAGTTTGGCCGACTGATCCGCAGGGTATCAACCAGGGGTCTGGTAATATCCGCTTACTCCCTGCCGATATGGCCAAGCTGGGTTTTCTATTCCTGCATGAAGGAATATGGGACAACCAGCAGGTTGTTTCTAAGGAATGGGTGCGGGAAGCTGTCAGACCGCGCAACGCAGCTGGAACCTACGGTTACGGCTGGTGGGTAAGCACCGGTAAAGCAGGTAGTGAATTCAACGCCGATGGTGCTGGAGGGCAGCACATTGCGGTAGTACCGGAATTGAATCTTATTCTCGTGACGACCGGAGGTGGTTTTAATGTCGATGATGTAGTCCCGTTCTTGTATCCAGCTCTGATGGATATGGAGAAATCCCTCCCTGCTAATACTGGTGGCATCGAGGAGCTTAACCGCACCCTACAAAAACTAATCGAAGCTCCTATGCTGCAATCGATTGCAGCTCTTCCTGATACAGCGGGACAGATCTCCGGTCAGACTATCGTGTTTGAGAGTAATCTGCTCCAATTACAATCCATTCGGTTTGGATTCAATGATCTATCCGAAGCAGTTGTTCAATTTACCTTTGCGGATGGCAGCCAAAGCCCGCTGGCAAACGTCGGTCTTGATGGAGTTTTCCGAATGACCCCCGGAGTGGGTCTGGATCGTGCATTACGGACGGAGTTGGAAACCGCCGGTCAGAGTGTGGGAATGCGGGGCAGCTGGACGGATGAACAAACCTTTCTAATTGAGTATGACACCATCACCAATCGCTACGCTTACCAGCTGCAGCTGCGGTTTGAAGCAGATGGCGTGACTCTGGTCGCGTCCGATCGCATTTACGGTACCAGCGTGACAATCCTGGGGAAACTGCAAAATTAATATGCACCCTCATTTATCATGTCCTGGCATTCATCAAAGCAGAAAGGACGCTTTTCAGAGGTGTAGATCATGGTTAAAAAAATCTCTCTGTGGGTTTTCGGCAGCCTGGCGTTATTGATCATCCTGCGTTTTGGAGTGGCTTTGTTATTCCAACCGCCAGAATACGTTTACAGGGCAATCTTCTGGGGTGACTCGGATATCACCGATTATAAAAAATTTCCTGCGCGTGACATTCAGAACTCGCCGCCACAGTTCTACTTTAGTGAAAATCGTACCCCGGAGTTGTTCACCAGTTTCGACATAACCACCGATGGATTCTCTCGCCAGGTTGATTTTGACGCGTTTCTCGAAGAGACTGGCACGACCGCGTTCATCGTCGTTCAGGATGATGCAGTCTTGTACGAGAAATACTTCAATGGCTTTCAACGAGATTCGTGGTTTACATCCTTCTCAATGGCAAAATCATTCCTCTCGACCCTGATTGGCATTGCCATAGACGAGCGATATATCAATAGCATCGATGATCCGATCGTTCAATACATCCCCGAATTGAGTGGGCGCGGGCTTGATAGCATGACGATCCGCCATTTGTTAACTATGTCCTCTGGTATTCGCTACCGTGAATCAGAGGCTTTGGACTGGTTGTTCTCCTCAAGCGATGACACATTGGCGTATTCATACCCCGAGCTTCGTTCTCTGTCGCTTCACTTCGAGCACGGTGATGAGCCGATTGGAGCATACTTCTATTACAATGATTACAACCCCATTTTAGAGGGCCTGATTTTGGAACGCGCCACCGGTATGCCTGTTTCGGTCTACCTCCAGGAAAAAATCTGGAAACCTTTGGGTATGGAATATCCCGCTAACTGGAGTCTTGACAGTCAGAGCGGTGGGTTTGAGAAAATGGCGACCGGTCTCAATGCTCGGGCTATAGACTATGCCCGTTTTGGTCGGTTATTCCTGAACAAAGGCAGCTGGAACGGAACACAAATCATCCCCGAACAATGGGTGATCGACTCTACCACGCCTGACCCAGCCGATTCCCGTCCGTGGCTAAACTTCACTGAATTTCCAGGGCAGAATGGCTACTATAAATATCACTGGTGGGGATATAGACGGGAGAATGGTTTGTACGATTATATTGCCTGGGGCCATTTGCAGCAGCTCATATACATCCGGCCTGACCAGAATCTCATCATGGTTCGCCTTGGCAGAGAAACAGGCCCACAGGTTGATTGGGGGCTGATGTTGAAAGATCTGGCAGACAGGTTTTCACACTAATAAAATAACATCCTTTATGTAGTTTTTATCGCCGCGCCAATACCGATGATGTGGAAGTTATGAAAAGTGGAAGGATTGAATTTAAGAAAAACCTATTGACATTGTCTCTAAAATGAGTATAATATTAATGACAACGTTGTCGTCAACGATAACGTCACCGATGTCATCTCTTTTGATCAATTAAAAACCATAATCCATGATGGTCTCTCTGCCCAAGCAGGAAAATTCGCTTCACAAGGCTAACGGTTCATTCCATACAACTACATTGAAGGATGTAGCCAGGCTAGCCGGTGTGTCAACCAAGACCGTCTCCCGCGTGGTCAATAACCAGGGCGAAATTCGGCCAGAGACACGCGAGCGAGTGCAGGAAGCGATCGAAGAGCTTGGGTATCGACCCAACGTGCTGGCGCGCAGCCTGATCCACCAGCGCACCAACACCCTGGGCGTTGTCACCTGGGGGATCGATCTATTTGGACCCTCGCGTACGGTGGTCGGTATTGAACAGCAGGCGCACCAGCTGGAATACTCCTTGTTTCTGAACTTGATGGATAGGCCTGATGACTGCGATAGCGAAGCGGTGCTCGATACTTTGATCGCCCATCGGGTGGATGGAATCTTATGGGCAGTGCCTGAGGTGGGGGATAACCGGGCTTGGTTGAAATCCAGCCAGCTTGAACAGTTTCCACCGATTGTCTTCCTTAACACAGAACCCCGACCGGGGTTGGTAGTGGTGGCAGTAGACAACTTTTATGGTGCGAAGCAAGCCACACAGCATTTAATCGACCAGGGCCGGCGAAAGATTGGAATTATTACCGGACCGTTAACCTGGTGGGAAGCGCGGGATAGGTATGATGGCTGGAAATCGGCGATGCAACAGGCTAACCTGGAGGCGTCTTCCTCGCTTGTTATCGAAGGGGATTGGACTGCGGATGCCGGGGAAAGGGGTTTGCAGCAGCTTTTGGCTCAAGATCCTGATATTGACGCGTTATTCGCCAGCAGCGATCAGATTGCCCTGGGCGCTTTGAGTACAGCTCATCGTTTAGGCCGGCAAATCCCCCGCGACTTGGCGATCGTTGGCTTCGATAATATCCCCGAATCCGCCTGTTTTTGGCCACCCCTGACCACGGTTTATCAACAGCTTATCGATGTCGGTCGTATCGCTGTACAAACCCTGCACCGGATGATTGAGGCGAACCGTCAATCTAAAACTTTGGATGAGGCAGGTGTAACCCTGGTGAAGCCGGAATTAATCATCCGGGCCAGCTCCATGGAATCCTGATGCAACCTCTTCTCGAGTTAATTTAACTCAGATCATTCATATCCGAATGTACGTCGTTTTCATCGCTGAAAGGAGGTTCACAACCCAAAAGATAGACTCGATCAAGCAATATAAAGGTTAAAGCATCGGTTAAAATATTCAAAAATATTGTAAGGAGGATGAAATGTTCAAGTTCGTGTCAAAAAGCATTACAGTTTTAATCCTGCTAGCTGTCGCCCTGACGGCATGCGGCCCTGCCGCGACATCGCAAGCCCCCGTTGTCCCAGCCAGTCAAGCTCCTGTCGTCCCAGCCAGTCAAGCTCCTGTTGTCCCAGCGAGCCAGGTTCCGGCTGCACCAACCAACACAGTCGCAGCTGCCCCCACCAGTACTGAAGGGGCTGCTCCTGCCGCTGGAACCAATTGGTGCTCAAACACCAAGATCGTCTTCTTCCCCGGCGGAACACCCGGTGGTGGCTTTGAGCAAGTCGTCTATAACGGTGCTCTCGCAGCTGCCGCTGATACGGGCGCCCAGGTGGAATATGTGTGGTCCGACTGGGATCCTGCCAAGATGATCAGCCAGTTCCAACAGGCTGTCGCCACCAAGCCCAACGGCATTGCCATCATGGGCCACCCTGGCGATACTGCGTTCGATCCCCTGATTGACGACGCTGAATCACAGGGCATCATCGTGACCAGCATGAACACCCAGCTGCCAACTGCAGAAGCAAAATATGCTCCCAGCGGATTCGGCTATGCTGGCGCCATCCTGTATGATGCTGGATACGCCCTGGGCCAGGAAGCTGTAAAGCGCTCAGGTGTGAAATCCGGTGACAAAGCCTTCTTGTGGGGTTTACTGGCACAGGCGGGTCGCGGTGAGCGGACCAAAGGCGTAAAGGATGCTCTGGAAGCCGCTGGACTGACCGTGATCTACCAGGAGATCGACGACGCTACCAACAAAAGTGCCGCCGCGGGTGTACCGGTATTTACCGGTATCATGTCTGCCAATCCTGATATCAAGCTGATGGTGACCGATCACGGCAACCTAACGGGCACCGTACAGACCTTCCTGGAAGCCGCTGGCAAGAAGCCCGGTGATATCTATGCCGCTGGTTTCGATGCGTCCGGTAATGCCGTTACCGCTATTCAAGGTGGCTGGCTTCAGTTGGTCATCGACCAGCAACAGTTCTTGCAAGGCTACTTCGGTGTTTTGCAGATTTGCCTAAGCCATAACTACTCTTTCTCTGGCTTATTAATTGATACTGGCGCAGGCTTTCTCAGCAAAGACAATATCGATGCTGTAGCTCCGTTAGTCGAAAAACAGGTTCGCTAGAGTTTAAACAGAAATTGCTGATGCTTTCTTTTCTTTGATGGATCAGCAATAGAAAAAAACCAGCAAGGGCTAAGTAGCTCCAGATAGATCCCACGCTATTTAGCCCTTGCCAAACTCACAACAGTACATAATTTCGAAGTAGACGGGTTATCCAATTTTTGAACGGAGATAATCATATGGAGCAATACCGCCTCGAACTTAGAAATGTCTCTAAATCCTTTGGAGAAGTCAAAGCGCTGGAGGATATCAACTTTCAGCTGGGTCGCAATGAGATTGTTGGCCTGTTGGGTGATAACGGTGCCGGAAAATCCACGTTGATCAAGATCATCACCGGTTATCACCAGCCTACCTCGGGTGAGATTTATTTCAACGGCCAGAAAGTGGATAACCTCACGGTTCCTAAAGCTCGAGAATTAGGCGTGGAAACCGTATACCAGGAACGCGCACTGGCAGAGCTGCAAACATTATGGCGCAACATATTTCTGGGACGCGAAATTTGTAATTCCTGGGGTTTCCTGGATATTCAGAAGATGAGGGATGAAACCCACCGCTTGATGACCGAATCAATGGGCTTTACCTCCCATGCCGTCAGTCCGGATTCTCGTGTGGGCAAATATTCAGGGGGTGAGAAACAAGGCGTGGCTATCGTACGGGCCCTATACTTTGATGCTGAAATCATTGTTCTCGACGAGCCTACCATGGGTCTCTCGCTAAAAGAGTCGGCCAAGCTGGTCAACTTTGTGAAAGGCATCAAGGCAGCAGGTAAATCCGCCATTTTCATCGACCACAATATCTTTCACGTCTACAACGTCGCCGACCGCGTGGTGGTGATCGACCGGGGCACGGTTGCCGGACAGTTTATGACCAAGGATATCAGCGTATCTGAGCTGATGGACAAAATGGTTCATGTGGCAGAAACCGGCAGCCTAGTCTAGCGCGAGAATGGAAGCATAGAATGACATCTCAAATCAACGGAACCATGCCCGAAGTTACTCCGCACTATAAAGAGGGTTTCAGTCTCAGGAGATTTGTGCGCACAAACAGCGCCCAGCTTGGAATTTTGGGAGTTTTTCTGGCATTGTGGCTCATATTTATCATTGCAGCTCCCAAGGTCTTCTTAAACAAACAGATATATTTTGCATTAATGTCCACGATTCCCTACTTTGCAATTATGGCCATTCCCCTAACGATTGTAGTGGTTGCAAAGGAAATAGATCTTTCGTTTACTTCAGTTATGGCCATGGGCATGGTGGCGTTTTCATTTATCTACAATGAGACAGCCTTTATCGGTAGTGCGAACATTCGAGTAGGCTTGGCTATTATTGCTGCTTTGCTGACCGGAACGATTATTGGCTGGCTCAATGGGTTCATCATTGTGAAGTTTGGCATTCCATCATTGGTTGTCACTCTTGGTACCCAATTCCTCTGGGCGGGTGCTGTGCTGGTGCTCACCGCAGGAGCAAATTTTACATTGACATACGTAAATAATACAATCTTTTACCCACTCTTTGTTGGCAAAATTCGCGGATACTTACCCATGCAGATGGTATGGCTGATTATCATCACAATTTTAGGTTGGATACTGTTAAACCGCCATCGGTTTGGGGCACACGTCTATTTGACCGGTGACAACATCAACAGCGCCGAGCTGATGGGCGTCAATACCGGGGGTACACGCATCAAGGCGTTTATGTTGATTGGCATCATCTCAGCTTTTGCTGGTTTACTGTACAGTTTTTCTATTTCTTACTTTTGGCCGTCCTTGGGCGGTGGTTATTTGCTGAGCACACTGGCGTCGGTCTTCCTGGGCGGGACGTCCGTCTTTGGCGGTATCGGCACGATTTTGGGCACATTCCTGGGAGCTTTTATCATTGGCTCGATTGAAGTTGCAACGGTCGCGGTTGGCCTGACGGGGTTCTGGACCCAGCTGATCTATGGATTAATTATCGTGCTATCGATGATTATGCATACTTACCTGCGCAGACGAGGGGAGTAAGCGCCTCGCTTTCACGGCTCCTCCAACTATCTATGAAAACCAATCTCACATCATATCCATTGGTTTATCAAGTGGACAGGAATATTGATTTGAACGGAGATTATGCCTAATGCACAGTACTGCCGTCAGGCTCGATCTTCCACTGTCCATCCACACTGATGTGGGTGCTGTTGCCAGGCCAGTAGAGATGCGACCAGTAACTGCTGCCCCGCAGCACCGACGGGTTCACGCCCACAGTGACAATAATATGGTCGGGCGTGTAGTGGGTAAAGTACGTATCCCGGTTGAGCAGGTTCCGTCCCAGGGTGGGGTCCATGGCAGTCCATCCCACCGCCGGAAGATAAACATCCGGCCAGGCGTGCTCAGTTTTAGCCACGGCTTTCGTCGACTTATCCATGTACAGCAGCCCTTCGTAATAACGCGCCGGGATCCCCTGGGCCCGGCTGAGCGCCACCAGCAAAGAAGTGTACTCCGTGCAGTCAGCACCCATAGGCCCGAGCGCCGCCTGCGCACCCCAGTTCTCTCCATTGGGGGTGTAGACCAGCTCGCTGCCGATGTAATCGTAAAACGCCCGCACTTGCTGGCAAACCGAACCCTTACCCTGCGAGAGCTCCTTGGCCAGAGCAACAATTTGAGGGTTGGCTGATTCGATATGCAGCTCGGGTTGGGTAAATTCTATCGGCAGGTCTCCCTGGCAGACTGACAGATCGTATGCCAATTCGTTCACAACCACATGATATTCAATACTCACCGTCTGGGTTATGCCGGCGGGCTGACCGGAAAAATCGAATTCCGCATACTGGTTGCCGTATTCATCGACCACCAAGGCGTACTTTGTTGGTGTAACATCCATTGAAGTTACTTCTTGATATGGAGGCAAGCTACGGATCAGTGCTACCCAGATATTTTGCTTCTCCGGTTGACCCGGTCCGGTGTTGACCAGCGCCAACTGCTGGTGCACCACATATTCACGCTGGCTTACCACCGTCACCGTATCGCCGGGTGTGGCATCGGCAGGAATCAAAGTGCCTGCTCGGGGCTGGCAACCAAGCGAGGAGAACAATATGATGAGCAAGGACAAAATTCTAGAGAAGTATTTGATACTGCCTCTATTCGAGCCAATTGTATATCATAAAGATTAATAAAGCCGAAAACGAATGAAACTGCCTGTTCAAAATTCCCCGTCGCTACTGCCAAACAACCTGGATAGAAAAAATACTTCTACGAGGTGCAAATGGGCGCGATGACACCTCGCCAGAGGGTATTGCACTCTCTCAACCATCAAGAGCCCGATCGCGTCCCGATCGACCTGGGAGGTACCATCGTCAGCTCGATCGTTAAGCAAACTTACCTTGAGCTTAAACGTTATCTTGACCAGCCGGTTGACCAGATCAGGATGCTGGATTACGTCCAGCAGCTACCGTACGTAGACGATGGCTTGATGCAGAGATTTGGGGTCGATTTCCGCATGGTGCAGCTACCGGCTGCCACGACAGTGGCCGTGGATATTTTCGAAGAAGGCGATTATTACGCTTTCATTGACCGCTGGGGCTCTAAGCTACACATGCCCAAGAAGAATGGGTTATATTTCGATTGGGTCGACTTTCCGATCAAGGAGGCGACCATGTCTGCGCTGGATAACTACGTCTGGCCTAGACCAGACCTTCTGGAAGTAAACGTTCAGCTGGGTCGGCAGGCAAAAGCCCTATATGAGAACACGGATTATGCCCTGGTGGGCAGCGCCGTGATCGGCGGCGGCATCTTCGAACAGCCGGCGCGGGTGATGGGACTGGAGAACTTCCTAATGGCCCTGCTCACCTCCCCGGCATTTGCAGACCGATTGATGGAAAGCATCACTGATATCTATATCGAATCGTGCAACAACTATCTCGAGCAGGTTGGCCCGTATATCCAGGTGTTCACTTTTTGGGATGACCTGGCCGGCCAAAATGGCTGGATCATCAGCCCTGAGGTGTATCGAAAGATGATCAAGCCAAAACAGAAACGCCTGGTTGAAGCGATCAAGAAAAAGACGGATGCCAAACTGTTCTACCACAGCTGCGGGGCAACACGCGGCTTGATCCCCGACCTGATCGAGATCGGATTCGACATCCTGAACCCAGTCCAGGTTTCAGCGAAAGGGATGAACACCCGGGAGCTAAAGCAAGAGTTCGGAGGGGATATTGTTTTTTGGGGTGGAGGAGTCGATACCCAGCAGGTGCTGCCGTTTGGCAAGCCCCAGGAAGTGGTCGATGAGGTGAAGCGTCGTATCGACGACCTGGCGCCTGGCGGAGGTTTTGTATTCGCCGCGGTGCACAACATCCAGGCTTACGTGCCGCCGGAGAACATCGTGGCGGCCTTTGATACCGCATTGGAATATGGCCGCAGTCACACCTCGTCCACATAGTGGATGAGCACCAGCGGATGGAGTTGGAAGAAATACGATGATACACCGTGAGCGTGTCTTGACAGCACTCAACCACGAAGAGCCTGATCGCTGCCCGATGCAGGTCAGTTTTACCCCCGAGTTTGCTGCGCGTCTGGAAGCGGACCTCAAGCTCAAAGGACAGGGGTTGCATAATCCCCATGGGGGTGGCAACACTTATGCCATCGAACGCCTGCTGGATGAAGATATGCTGTTGACTTCGGTGGGATGGGTGAATGGCTACTATCAGACCGGGTATCAGCATGTAGAACATTACCAGGATGAATGGGGCGTGGTTTGGAAAACCATTGCATACGATACCCCCTACGGCAAGGGAAAATACACCGAACCCTCGGGGCATCCGCTGGCAGAGGAAGGTTCGTTCGAGACATATATCCCACCCGATCCGAACCGCCCGGAGCTCTACACGGAAGCCCAACGAGTGCTGGGCGATTTCAAGGATGAGTATTGGATCGTCGGGGTGACGCCGACCACCATTTTTGAAACAGCCTGGGCATTGCGTGGATACGAGCAGTTATTGATGGATATGGCGATGAACCCGGAGCAGGCCAACCACGTGCTGGATATCCCCTATTCCTATCACAAGACCGTGACGCAGCATCTGGTCAAAATGGGCGTGGATATGATCTGGCTGGGCGATGATGTTGGCGGGCAGAGCTCGATGCTGATGTCTCCCAGGATGTGGCGGCAATATTTCAAGCCCCGCATGGCGGAGCTGATTGCCTCGCTGCGGGCAATTAACCCGCACATCAAAATCGCTTACCACACCGACGGAGTAGTCTATCCCATCATCCCGGACTTGATTGAAATCGGCCTGGATGTGTTGAACCCAATCCAGCCCATGGCGATGGACCCAATGAGGCTTAAATCTCAATACGGCCGGGATTTATGCTTCTGGGGATCGATTGATATTCAGCAGACTCTACCATTTGGCACTCCTGAGCAGGTAAGAGATGAAGTACTTACCCGCTTGAAGACCATTGGGCAAGGCGGTGGCTTGCTGATTGGTCCCACCCATAATGTTCAGCTTGATACGCCTATTGAAAATTTCTGGGCGATGATCGAGACCATCCGGCAAACACCTTATCAGGTGAGTTCATCATGACCAAGCGAGAGGTCATCCGTGCCGTGCTCGAGGGGCAAAAACCACCCTATGTGCCCTGGTCGTGCGGATTCACCAAAGAGGCCCGGGCGAAACTCCAAGCGCATTTTGGCCTGGTCGGGCTGGAAGATGCACTGCAAAATCATCTCTTAAAGCTGGGCAGTGACATTGGTTTCTTCACCGACATAGAAAACAACAAAGTGAAGGACGTTTTCGGGGTGGTGTGGGACCGCAGCATTGATAAGGATATCGGCAATGTCGAAGGCTGCGTGCTCTCCGAACCCACCCTGAAGCTGTACGTGTTTCCCGATCCGCTTGACCGGCGTTTTTTCGACGGTATCCCCGAACGCATCACACAATACAACGATCGTTTCCGGGTGTTCCAAATCGGGTTCTCGCTGTACGAGCGGGCATGGACGCTGCGGGGGATGCAGAACCTGCTGATGGACTTCCATGACCATCCCGGTTTTGTGCGCGAGCTGCTCAACACCATCGCTGACTACAACATCGCCCAGGTGAAAGAAGCCATGAATTATGACCTCGATGCGGTGTATTTTGGGGATGATTGGGGCCAACAGCGCGGCATACAGATGGGACCGAAGTTATGGCGTAAGTTTATTTATCCCGTCCTGGAGCGCATGTACCGCACGGTGCGTGAGGGCGGCAAGTATGTCTTCATCCATTCCTGTGGGGACGTCGATGAGCTATTCGACGACCTAATCACTATCGGGGTGAACTGTTTCAATCCGTTCCAGCCTGAGGTGATGGATGTGCCGGCCCTGCTTAATAAGTATCGCCGCCGCTTGATTTTCCACGGCGGATTGTCGACGCAAAAAACGCTGCCTTATGGAACAGTTGAGATGGTTCAGGCGGAGACCCGCCGTTTGTTGGAAATGGGAGGGGATGGGGGCTACATCTTCGCCCCCGCGCACGATGTGGCAGGTGACGTACCACTTGAGAATATGCTGGCTTTTATCGAGCTTGTCCAGGGTCAGCCTGGGTACGGGAATAATTGAGAGGAGAAATTGAATGAGTATAATTGATGACCTGCGGCAGAGCGTGATCGATGGTGAAATGAACGTCACCCAGGAGCTGGTGCAAAAAGCGCTTACGGAGAATATTCCTCCTGAGCGAATCCTCAGGGAGGGCTTAATAACGGCGATGGAGGAAGTTGGCCGCAGGTTCGAATGCAATGAGTTCTACGTGCCTGAGATGCTCGTGTCGGCGCGGGCGATGAAAAGCGGCCTGGCACTGCTGCGCCCGCTTCTAACCGCAGCCCATGTTGAAGCGGTCGGGAAGGTAGTTATCGGCACGGTGCAGGGTGACTTGCATGATATCGGCAAGAACCTGGTAGGGATGATGCTGGAAGGTGCTGGATTTGAAGTGGTCGACCTCGGTGCGGACGTACCGGCAGATATGTACGTCACGGCGGTGAAGGAGCTCCGACCGAACCTGGTGGCTTGTTCGGCTCTCCTGACGACGACCATGCCCGGCATGAAAAGTGTGATCCACCTGCTTGAGGAGGAGGGGCTGCGCGACCAGGTGAAGGTGATCATCGGCGGTGCACCGGTGACGGATAAATATGCCGCCGATATCGGAGCTGATGGGTTTGCGCCTGATGCAGCCTCGGCGGCTTCGCTTGCCAAAAAGCTTATCCTGAAACAGGATCGCTAAGACATCGAATTTATTGGAGTAACCTGGGATTATCTGCTAAGCTATGATTTCTGGGATTGTGTTTGACATCAAGGAATTCGCCATCCATGACGGACCGGGCATCCGCACGACCGTGTTTCTAAAAGGCTGTCCACTGTCTTGCCAGTGGTGCCATAACCCTGAAGGGCAGTCGCGGCAGCCGCAAATGATTCGAGCTCCGTCTGGCGAGCGCATTGCTGGGGAGGAATACACGGAGGTAGAGCTGGCTGCGCTCTTGAACCAGCAGGTAGCCATCCTGCGAGCCAACGAAGGCGGTGTCACCTTCTCGGGTGGTGAGCCGCTTCTGCAGGCCAATTTTGTGGCCGAAGTGATCGATTTGCTCGACGATATACACATTCTATTGGACACCTCAGGATACGGTCAGGAAGAAGATTTTCACCGCCTGGTCGATCGATCCGACCTGGTCTTTTTTGATCTTAAATTAATCGATGCTACCGCCCACCGATATTACACCGGCTGTGACAATACTCTGATTTTGAGGAACCTACATCTCTTGGGCGAGCTGGGCAAATCATTTGTGATCAGAGTACCGCTTGTACCGAAGGTTACCGATTCTGACCAAAACCTGGAGGCAATTGTAAAAACCGTGCGCAGAATGCCCGGATTGCTACGAGTGGACCTGCTGCCATACAACAAGGCCGCAGGCGCCAAATATGAGTACGCCGGAATGGAATTCAAACCGGAGTATGACGAAACGGCCGAGCTTAACCTCAACACAGCACTCTTCGAGCAGGCAGGCATCCAGGTGAGGGTCGTATGAATGAGCGGTTGACCAGAATGAAGGACCGGGTGCGGGCTGGAGAGCAGCGCTCACTGAGACAAGCTACGCCGTTTGACGTCCTTACCGAGTGCGAGGCCGGTCAGCTTTCCTGGCCCAGGCGTGTGGCGCGCCTGGTTCGGCGCCAATGCGAAGCCGAGCAGGTTATCATCGAACCGGATGAGCGCATCGTATTCACCCGTACTCTCCCCTCGGTACCCCCGATTTTTTCTGCGGAGGACTGGGTTCAATTAACCGCTGGTCGAACCCTACACGAATTGGGACCGGTGTCCAACATATGCGCCGATTGGAGCCTGCTGTTGGCGCAAGGTCTGTTGGGGCGCAAGCAGGTTGCGCTCGCCACGCAGGATCGGCTAGCAGATGACTCTAAGGCATGTGAGTTTCTCGATTGCACGGTCGAGACAATCGATGCGGTTTTGGAATTGTCAGCCCGTTATGCACGAGCTGCACGCCAGGCAGGTCGGGAGGAGCTCACCGATATCCTCGAGCACGTCCCCGCTCACCCTGCCCAAACCTTCCATGAAGCACTGCAATCGCTCAGGATATGCCAGGCGGTGGTCTGGCTGAGTGGGCACTACCATGTGGGCCTGGGGCGCTTCGACCAATACATGTGGCCGTATTTATCCGCTGACCTCCAGGCAGGCCGCCTGACTGTTGAGACGGCTGAGGAGCTATTGGCTGAGTTCTTCATTTCGTTGAACAAGGACAGCGACCTGTACCCGGGTGTGCAGCAAGGTGACAATGGACAGTCGCTTACCCTGGGAGGTGTGACCCCCGGTGGGGAATCAGCCGTGAACGAGCTAACCCGCATGGTTTTGCGGGTGTCGCGCGATGTGGCGATGATCGACCCAAAGATCAACCTGCGTATCTCGGCTCAGACCGACCTCGAGCTGCTGAGCTTAGCCACCGAGCTGACCCGCATCGGGTTGGGTTTTCCGCAATACAGCAACGACGACGTGGTGATTCCGGCGCTTGTGTCTCACGGATATGACCTTGAAGATGCTCGCGATTACGTCGTGGCGGCTTGCTGGGAGTTCATCATTCCCGGCCGCGGCATGGAAGTGGTCAACATCGGGGCGGTGTCGTTCCCGGCAGCGGCTGATCAAGCCATCAGGGATGGTCTGCAGGCCGGCGATGATTTTCACGGTATCCTCTCACGAACAGCTGAGAATGTCGATGAGCAGGTGCGGCAGCTGCGTGCGGTCTATTCAAAGCTTCTGCTGCCGCCGGCTCCGTATTACTCGGTGTTCATGCGCGGCTGCCTTGAGCTGGGCAAGGACCTGTCTCAGGGGTTGAAGTACAACAATTTTGGCATTCATGGGGCGTGCGCCGCCAATGCCGCCGATGCCCTTGCTGCAGTAAAATATTTTATATTCGATGAAGGCAACATTTCCCCGGCAGAGCTGCTCGCAGCCCTGGAGGCGAATTTTGACGGCTATGAACCCATCCGCCGCAAACTGGCAGATGAAGGTCCAAAGGTTGGTAACAATGATGTAGCCGCTGACACGTTACTGGTCAGATTGTTCGATGACCTGGCGGAGGCTTGTGAAAGTTATGGAATCACAACCCGAGGAGGCATTCTGCGGCCGGGAACAGGTTCTGCCATGTATTACATCTGGCTGGCGACCGGCCACGAGGGGATGCGCGAACCAAGCGTTGGTGCGACCGCCGATGGACGCCGGAGGGGTGAGCCATTCAGCGCAAATTTATCACCTTCGCTTGGCGTGCGCGTGCGCGGGCCGATCAGCTTGCTGCAATCTTTTGCCAGGATCGATTACCAGCGCATTTTCAACGGTGGACCGATCACGATGGAGCTATCCGACTCAGTGTTCCGCAATGATGAATCGGTGCGCAAGACTGCCATGCTGGTACGGACGTTTGCGCAATTAGGATGCCAGCAGCTGCAACTCAACAGCTTGAACCTGGAAACTCTGCTGGACGCCAAAGCGCACCCAGAAAAGCACAAGAACTTAATTGTGCGCGTGTGGGGTTGGAGCGGTTATTTCTGTGAGCTGGCTCCAGAGTACCAGGATCAAATCATCTCCCGGCATTATTATGAATAAAATGGACTGGAATGCCTGGCTGATGATAGAGCACTTTGACGAAGCGAGACGAACAGAGGTGTTCGCCAAGTGTATATGATGCCGGGCTATCGTATATATCCAATAAATTATAGAGATCTATCCCACTGTTGGCGATCTGCCAGCGTCATACCGATGACTAGCGCAATCGCTGGAGTTCAGTATCGTAGGAAATCAATCAGGCCGCCACACAGGCGGCTTTGTTAAAACGTGATCTTTATTAAAGAAATTAAGGATGAAGATCAGCTCAACCAGAATATGAGCGCCGATGCGACAAGAGGGAGGAAGAGCTTACGTTCGGTGATCTTTCTCCAACCGGAAGAGGATTCAGACAGGCTCATGCATCACTCCCTGCAATCGCATGCATGATTTTATTTTCATCCACTTCGCCAGAAAACTCGGCTGCCTTCTTCCGGTCGCGCATTACAAGGATACGGTGGCTCGTGCGCAATACTTCCTCGAGCTCGGAGGAAATAAATATACATGACATGCCTTCTTCAGCCAGCGAAAGTACTAATTTTTGAATTTCTGCCTTTGTTCCTACGTCAATGCCACGTGTGGGTTCATCTAGGATCAGAAGCTTGGGATTCGTGGCAAGCCAGCGCGCCAGGATCACTTTTTGCTGGTTACCGCCGCTCAGATTCTTGACCGGTTGATCGGCCGAGGGAGTAGCAATATTCAACAATTTGATATATTTCTCAGCAATCCTAGATTGTTCTTGAGCGCCCAGGTGCTTGAACCAGCCCAGGTTAGCCTGCATGGCAAGGATAATATTTTCTCTGACGGTCAATTCGCCGACGATGCCAGTATCCTTGCGATCCTCCGGACACAAGGCCACGCCGCGCGATATGGAACTGATCGGTGAATAATTCTTCACTTGCTGGTCTTCCATTGTCATCGACCCCGTATCCGGTTTGTAAACGCCAAATAATAGCTGTGCGATTTCGGTGCGTCCCGAACCAAGCAGACCGGCCATACCGACCACTTCCCCGGCATGCAATTCCAGGGATACAGGTTCCAAAGAACCGGTGCGGCCAATTTCTTTTGCCTCAAGTAATGCCTCACTTCGAATGTGCTGCCTGCTTTCTTGCTTGATCTTGGACATGTCATCCAGTTCAGTCAGAGACCGTCCGATCATTTTTATAATCAATTCTAAACGCGACAATTTACCCGTTTCATAAGTTCCGACCAATGCCCCATTTCTGAGCACAGTGATTCTGTCCGCAACTTCGTAAACCTGATCCAAGAAATGGGTGATGAAAATGATTGCCACGCCATCACTCTTGAGCTTGCGCATCACACGAAATAGTTGAGCTGTCTCATGCGTGTCCAGGCTGGAGGTGGGCTCATCTAAAATCAAGATCTTGGCGAACGAAATGTCCAGTGCTCGTGCAATCGCCGCCATCTGTTGGATGGCAACAGAACAGGAGCCCAATGTTTGGGTCACATCCAAATCAATATCCAGTCTCTGGAGGACTTCTTTGGCGCGAATATTCATGGCTTTCCGATTGATGCTCCCCCATCGCATGGGTTCCCGGCCGATCATGATATTCTCTGCCACGGACAAATTGGTGCAAAGGTTGACTTCCTGATAGACCGTACTGATGCCAAGGGCTTGGGCATGCTGAGGTGATCGGATGGTTACTTTCTGTTGGTCGAGCATGATCTGGCCGGCATCTGGTTGATCAACGCCGGTCAATACCTTGATCAGGGTGGATTTTCCTGCCCCGTTCTCGCCTACCAGGGCATGGACCTCGCCTCGCCTCAGCGAAAAATCCACATTGTCGAGGGCTTGGACACCGGGGTAGTATTTGTAAATGCCATTCATGCTCACAATTTCCGTGCTAAGTTCGGCCATACTTTGCCTCGATCTATAGTAACCGTAAATTAAGCTTACCGAGTCTCTTCGGGAGAGAAGCGACTCGTGAGCCACTGCTCCATTCAGGAAAAAATTTGGGTCGACACTATAAGTTTTCTCATGAACGCTTTCGCCTGATATAGATTACGCTTTGAACTCCGATAGCGATCAAGGTTAATATACCAACACCGATTCGAGTCCACCAAGAACTTAGTGTGCCATTGAATTGGAGAATGGACACGATCGTACCGTGGATCATTACACCAAACAAGGTGCCGATGACGGTGCCGATGCCGCCGGTTAGTGCTGTTCCTCCGATTACTACAGCCGCAATTGAGTCAAGCTCCATCCCTGTCGCAAATTGTCCATAACCTGCTAATAACGACGCGCTGAACACTATTCCGCCTAGTGCTGAACAAAGGCCGCTGAACGCATAAACCAAAATCTTTGTACGAGGCACTGGCAGACCCATCAGGAGCGCGGATTGTTCGTTATTACCCATGGCATAGATCGTGCGGCCAAACCTTGTGTAGAAGAGCAGGTAAATCGCCACCAGCAACATGATCGGACCTACTAGAGTGGTAGGGTAGATATACGCTTTGGGTATGAACGGAATATGGATCGATGTCAGCGCCAGCTTCTTATAAAACGGATCCTTAATGGTCACCGACGTCAGACTGATGATATAAGCCATGCCACGTGCGAAGAAAAGACCCATCAAGGTTGCAATAAAAGGCTGTACTTTGAGAGTCTGGATAATCCAACCCATGAGAGTGCCCAATGCGATGCCCATGACGATCATCAGCGGAATGACTACGTAAGGGCTCACCCCGCGCAGCAGTAGTGCAGCGGAAGCAGTGCTGACCAGGGCAATCACCCCTCCCACCGATAGATCAATCCCTCCGCTAATAATCACCAGCGTCATCCCAATCGAAACGAGCAACAGAGCGCCATCATTGATGAATAAATTAAAAAACACTTGTGGCTTCTGCATGGTGGGGTACAACCGACTGCCGATAAAGTAGATCAAGACAAAGACCGCAATGGTTATGAGTAGCGGACCATGTCGCGAAAAGATCAGTTTAATTCGCTGTATCACGGTTGGTTGCTGTATCATGTTGGGTTACTGTATCATGTTGCGTTGTTGTATCATGTTGGATATCTCTTCTTCGCTCGAAGAATCGATTGATCAAACGGCGGGAGTATTCGGAATAGAGCAGAATGACCAACAGAACCAGTACTGCTTTGGCGGCTAACAGAGCATTGGCTGGCACACCCAGGCTATAAACTGTGACGGTGAAGGTCCAGATAACGACCGCGCCGATTGCACTGGCAAGCATGGAGAATCGTCCGCCCGTCATCAAAGTCCCGCCCATGACGACCGCCAGGATGGCATCCAATTCATAGTACAGACCATTGTTATTCCCATCAGCGCTGTGAACATAGGAACTAAGGATCAGACCAGCGATCGCGCCACAAAACCCGCAGAAGACATAAGCTAACAGTTTGACGTTCTTTTCGTCGATGCCGCTATAGTAAGCCGACTTGGAATTGATTCCAACCGACTCAATGAACAATCCGATGGCGGTCTTTCGCACCAATACCCAACCCAGGAGCAGTGCTGCCGCAACAATATAAATCGAGACTGGCAAACCCAGGATATAACCATTTCCAAACCAGAAATAGGGAGTGTAATAAATCGTCATGATCTGCCCATTGGTAATGAGTTGGGCAATTCCACGACCTGCAACCATCAGAATCAATGTGGCAACCATCGGTTGGATTCTTCCTCTGGAAACGAGTAATCCATTCCATAAACCACATAGTGTCCCTGCAGCCAGGGTAGCCAGGATGATGAGCGGCATGGGAGTATTCGTGGCATTCCTGGTTAGAATCTCATTTGAGATCAACTTATTTCCCAGAGCCGGATTGATCAATACGGCGCCCATTGCCGCCGAGATTGCGATCACAGCTCCGACAGAGAGATCAATGCCGCCCGTGGCAATCACTAATGTCATTCCAATCGCCGCCAACATGAGCGGCGCCCCATTATTGAAAATATCAACGAGATTGCCGTACAGATGATTTCCGTACACAGGGTCTTTCATGATGCCAAGTTTGAAGAAATTTGGATTAATGATGGCATTAAATATAAGGATAATAATCCAGGCCACAAGCGGCCAGAATATCTGGCTGTTGCGGATTCGTCTAAGAAATGACATCAGTTTCATAATTCTCCTATTTCGCCAGTCAATATCTCCTAAACGATGAGACTCATTCCTCGGTATTATTATATTCTGGGCAACGCCATTTTACAATGACCGGATCGTGTGCCGTGGGGAAAATCTTTCTATCAACATTAATACATTCACTAAGTCTTGCAAGAAGGAAGCGGCGTGTGATTGGCGCCGCTTCCCTTTCTCTACTAGCTCAGTCCACGCATAGATACGTAGACTTCAGCTGACTGTCAGAATTAGTACTTACGATCCGGCAACAATTGGGCAGCATTGTCGGGGTAATAGACTGTCTCGTTGGTGAGCACGTTCTTGTCAACGGTCTGGCCGTTCATGATTTTCAAGGCCATTTCCGCAACTTGCGGTCCCAGCAATGGATTGCATTCAACATCAGCCTGGAACCATCCGTCGACCATGGCCTGGAAGCCACCGCGCGTGCCATCCACAGATACGATCTGGAGATCGCCCGGCTTGACACCGGCTGCCTTTAAAGCTTCGATGCCGCCGATTCCCATATCGTCATTGTGGAAGAAAATGCCCTGAAAATCAGTACCGGCTTTGTATTTCTGCAGGAAAGCCTGCACCACGGGAAGAGCTTCCGCGCGGGTGAAGTTACCGGTCTGGGAATCCAGAATCTTGATGTTGGAATTGAGGGCTTCACGGAAGCCTTTTGCGCGGCCGACTGCTGCACCGGAGCCGGTGGTTCCAGAGACCTCAAGGATTGAACCGCCATTGGGCAGGAGTTTATTGAATTCTTCAGCAGTGCGCTTGCCTTCCAATTCCATATCGGAACCAATGTGGGACTCATACAAGGACGGGTCAGCGCTAACGGAGCGGTCCACAATGATGACAGGGATACCGGCATTGTGGGCTTCGGTTAAAACAGCGTCCCAACCATCTTCAACCACTGGAGGCAGCGCAATAACACTTACACTCTGCTGGATGCAGGCGCGTATGGCCGAGATTTGATTTTCCTGCTTCTGCTGAGCATCGGAAAACACCAATTGGAAACCGTCCTTCGCGGATTCATCTTTGAACGAAGCGGTATCGGCCGTTCGCCAGTCGCTTTCCGCACCAAGCTGAGGGAAGCACATTACCATATCTTTATAGGTACAATTGGGGGCGCAGGCGGCCGTGCCAAAGGCTTTCGTGCCCGAAGTATCGGCAGCCGTGGTTGGCGCAGCGGTCTTGGCCGATCCGCATCCTGCTACAACCAAAACACATATTATCAATACTGCGATTCTAAAAATCTTTGTGACTTTCATCTAGTTCTCTCCTTATAGGTTGGCTATCTAAATTTTACTCAAAGCCTCTTCCAGGGAAGATTGCTTTTTGATTTTGTACGGAGTTCGTGCAACCGTGACCATCCAGCTGAAGTCGAGAATTACGATCCATGTCATTATTAATTACACCCTCACTCTCCTTTCTTGGTGGATACGCCTGTAATTATTGCTTTATAAATAATATGCACCGGTTATTTTTGCATCCGTTAAAGTTCCTGTCAACGTTCCCGCTATCGTTCCCGTTATCGTTCACAATTGGCATTGATATATTAGCAAAAAAGACGTGGCTTGTCAAGAGGAAAGAGAGTATTGAATTGTATATACAACCCCAAAACAGGGATTTTACCGTATAATTACCCAGAATAACCCGGTTTTTCTCGTAAAATTTATATTTTCTTTGATGATTTACCTTTCTGCTGATAATCTCTTGACAAATCATTTCGGATTTGTTATTATGTTATCGTTATCGGGAACGATAACAATATTCGTGATATTAATGTAAAAAGGCTTCAAATGAATACAAATAAACGCTCTACCATCAAACAGGTGGCCAAGGCTTCCGGAGTTTCCACCCAGACCGTCTCGCGAGTTATAAATGACCGCCCTGATGTTGCTCCAGAAACACGCCAGCGTATCCACCGTGTGATCGAGGAATTGGATTACCAGCCCAGCGCCCTGGCGCGCAGCCTGATCCAGCAGCGTAGTTTTACCCTCGGGGTCGTTACTTCTGGATTGAAGTTCTTTGGCCCCTCGCGCACGTTGAACGGTATTACCAGCATGGCTGAGGAATTGAAGTATGCCCTTTTGCTTGAGGAACTACCACGCTTCGATACCGAAGATATAAAGCCCCTCCTACAGGATTTGCTCTCCCACCACGTGGATGGAATCGTATGGGCTGTACCCGAAGTAGGAGACAACCGCCGTTGGGTTGATGAGATTCTGAATGATGTTCCCGTACCGGTTGTATTTCTGACCATGCAACCTCGAGCTGGGGTATCCACCGTATTGGTTGACAACTATGCTGGAGGGGTCCTGGCAACTCGGCACCTGATGGAACAGGGTTTTTCCCATATCGGTCACATTTCCGGCCCATTGGATTGGTGGGAAGCCCGCCAGCGTAAACACGCCTGGCAAGAAACCCTGGAAAAAACCGGTATTAAAGTGACGGACGATCACTGGGCAGCAGGAAATTGGTCCCCTGCCAGTGGGGCAACGGCATTTGAGCAGCTGATGCAATCTTATCCTGAGATGGACGCGGTATTCGTTGCAAACGACCAGATGGCGCTCTCAGTACTCCGCATTGCCAATCGTGACGGGATCCGTATCCCTCAAGAATTAGCGGTGGTCGGGTTCGATAATTTCGCCGAATCGGCATATTTTTGGCCCTCCTTGACAACCATCAACCATAATCATCATGAGTTGGGATGCCGGGCGGTACAAGAAGTGGTTAAACAGATTGAAGCCTCCCGCTGTAATGAACACATAGAAATGCAGACAGTTTTACTTTCGACCGAACTGGTTGTCCGTGAGAGCAGTGTTCTTAAATAGGAGATACCTGGGCAACAACTGAATTTTTTTACGTCAAATTGGGTGAAACTCAAGGTCATTTTAGGAGGCATTCATGATCAGTTTCAAAGAACTCGAAGTATGGTTTATTACAGGGAGCCAGCATCTGTACGGTGAAGAAACGCTAGCCATAGTGGCGCAGCATTCACGGGAAATGGCGCTGCAGATGACTCAATCGGGCAAGTTTCCGGTAAAGGTGGTTTTCAAGCCCGTCGTTACGACCCCGGAGGCGATTACTGACCTGTGCCGTGAGGCGAATAATGCCCAAAACTGCATCGGGTTGATCACCTGGATGCACACCTTCTCCCCGGCAAAAATGTGGATTGCCGGTTTACGCGCCCTGCAAAAACCCTTCGTGCATCTGCACACCCAATTCAACCGCGACCTGCCCTGGACTGAGATCGACATGGGTTTTATGAACCTCAACCAGTCTGCACATGGTGACCGCGAGTTTGGATTCATCGGCAGCCGGATGCGGCTGAACCGCAAGGTTATCGTCGGTTTCTGGCAGGATGAGGATGTGCTCACCAGCCTGGCCACGTGGATGCGCGCTGCCTGCGCCTGGCATGATGCCCAGGGTGCCCGCATCGCCCGCTTCGGCGATAACATGCGCGAAGTTGCCGTTACCGAAGGGGATAAGGTCGAAGCCCAAATCCGGTTGGGCTATTCAGTTAATGGGTACGGTGTCGGTGAGCTGGTCAGGTTCGTCAGCGCGAATACCGACACGGAGATCGATCGCCTGGTAGCAGAATATGATGACAGCTATACGGTTGCTGAGTCACTGCGTCCGGGAGGCAATCAGCGCCAGGCGTTGCGTGAAGCAGCCCGCATTGAGTTAGGGATGCGGCATTTCCTTGAAGATGGCCATTTTACCGCCTTCACTACCACCTTTGAAGACCTGCACGGCTTGCAGCAGTTACCAGGCCTGGCAGTGCAGCGCCTGATGGCGGATGGCTATGGGTTCGGAGCCGAGGGTGATTGGAAAACAGCCGCGCTCGTCAGGGCGATGAAAGTGATGGGCACAGGTCTTCCGGGTGGCACTTCTTTTATGGAGGACTATACCTATGATTTCAATGGAAAAAGCCCCAAGGTATTGGGCGCCCACATGTTGGAAGTATGTGAGTCAATCGGAGCGAAGAAACCTTCCCTGGAAATCCACCCGCTATCGATAGGCGGCAAGGCTGATCCCGTGCGGCTGGTATTCAATGTGGGCAGCAGCCCGGCGATCAACGCCACGCTGATCGACCTGGGGAACCGCTTCCGGATGATCGTCAATGAAGTGGATGTCATCCAACCGGAGAAGCCACTCTCCAAGCTGCCGGTGGCGAGCGCGGTCTGGGTGCCTCGACCCAGCCTCAAGGTAGCGGCGCATGCCTGGATCCTGGCAGGTGGGGCTCATCATACCGGCTTCAGCCAGTCGGTGACCACCCAGCATCTGGCAGACTTTGCTGAGATGGCAGGCATGGAATTCCTGGTGATCGACAACAAAACTGAGCTGGCGGAATTCAAGAACGAGCTCAAGTGGAATGATATGTACTACCTCCTGGCTAAAGGTCTCTAACCGGGAGAATAGTTTATCGTTAGTTGAGAAAGATTGAAAGGGAAGTATTTGCTATGATGAAAGTCCTTCGTCTACATAATCCTGGTGATCTACGCCTGCATGAAGAGCCCGTCCCGATGCCCGATGATGGAGAAAAGTTGTTGCGTGTCACTGCGGTGGGTATTTGCGGCTCTGATCTGCACTGGCTCAATGAAGCAGGGATCGGGGACGAACGCTTAGAGAAACCACTGGTACTAGGGCACGAGTTTGCCGCCCTGACGGAAGAAGGGCTGCGAGTAACGGTTGATCCATCCATCAATTGCGGGGAATGTGAGTATTGCAGGAGGGGTGACCCGAATTTTTGTGAAAACCTAGTATTTGCCGGACATAGCAGCCAGGACGGAGCAATGCGCGAGCAAATGGCCTGGCCCGAGCGCTGTTTGTACCCCATTCCTACCGCGATGTCGGACGCGGATGGGGCGCTGCTGGAGCCGTTGGGGATTGCCATCCACGCTGTGGACTTGGCACACCTTAAGGTCGGCATGTCAGTGGGCGTCTTTGGCTGCGGTCCAATCGGGCTGCTTATTCTCCAGCTGGCCCGGTTGGCTGGTGCGAGCAGCGTCCTCGCCACAGATATCCTTCAACACCGTGTGGAAGCGGCGCGCCACTTCGGGGCAGACGAAGCTCACCTTATAGATGGCAGCTTCAGCAGTCAGGAAGCGATTATGCTAAGTAGGCATGGACTGGATGTGGTGTTCGAGGCAGCTGGGGAAAACACAGCGGTCGAGATGGCCGTCGCAGCGGCCCGGCCAGGTGGGAAGGTTATCCTGGTTGGCATCCCGTCTGACGACAGGACCTCATTTACAGCCTCAGTTGCGCGGCGCAAAGGTATAACCCTCAAGCTGGTACACCGGATGAAGCTCACGTATCCGCGCGCCATTCATCTGGTGGAGAGTGGAAAAGTGGACGTCCAGTCACTGGTCACACACACCTTCTCGCTTGACCGGGCGGCTGAAGCCTTTGAACTGGCTGCACGGCGGGAAGGTTTGAAGGTCATTATCATCCCTTAAAGGGAGGTTCATATGGCGAAATATGCAATCGGTGTGGACTTTGGCACTGAATCGGGGCGGGCAGTGCTGGTGGATGTGGCAGACGGCAGGGAGGTTGCCACAGCCGTTTACCCCTACTCGCATGGTGTTATCGATGAAAAGCTGCCAATCCTGGATAAGGAGATCCGCCTGGAACCGGACTGGGCTTTACAAGACCCGCAGGATTATATCCGCACTTTCCAGAACACCATTCCACCGGTACTGGCGCAGTCAAAAGTAAAACCGGAAGACGTGATTGGGATTGGGATCGACTTCACTGCCTGCACCATGCTGCCGGTGACGCGGGATGGCACGCCACTGTGTGATCTGCCAGAATTCAGCCAGCGGCCGCATGCCTGGGTCAAACTGTGGAAGCACCACGCCGCCCAGCCCGAAGCGGATAAGATCAACGCGACTGCGCGCATAATGGATCAGAAGTGGCTCGACCGCTATGGAGGAAAGATTTCGTCTGAGTGGTTTTTCTCCAAGGTCCTGCAAATTTTAAACGAAGACCCCGAGATCTATCGGGCGGCTGACCGCATGCTCGAAGCCGCCGACTGGGTTGTCTGGCAGCTCACCGGGGTGGAGACGCGCAATTCGTGCACCGCAGGTTATAAAGCTATTTGGTCAAAACGCGAGGGTTTCCCGGAGGCTTCCTATTTTGCCGCGCTAGACCCACATCTGGAGAAAGTGGTGGACGAGAAAATGTCGCGAACCATCCAGCCCATCGGCAATCGCGCCGGCGGCTTGACCAACCAGGCAGCCCAATGGACTGGGCTGAAACCGGGTACAGCAGTGGCAATTGCCAATGTAGACGCCCATGTGGCTGTCCCGGCAGCGACGGTTACCGGTCCCGGGCGTATGGTCATGATCATGGGCACCAGCATCTGCCACATGGTCTTGAGCGATGAGGAACACATGGTCCCGGGGATTTGTGGATACGTCGAGGATGGCATCATCCCGGGTTTCTTCGGGTATGAGGCCGGGCAATCTTGTGTTGGGGACCATTTTGCCTGGTTCGTGGAGAACTGCACCCCTGCGGCTTATGAACATGAGGCAGAGGAGCGAAATATTGACATTCACCTGCTGCTGGAGGAAAAAGCAGCTAGGTTGAAGCCCGGTGAATCAGGCTTACTGGCTCTAGATTGGTGGAATGGTAACCGATCGGTGCTCGTGGATGTGGACCTGACCGGTTTACTCCTGGGGGCCACCCTGGCGACCAGGCCTGAGGAGATTTATCGCGCCTTGATCGAGGCCACTGCCTATGGCACACGCGTCATCGTTGATGCATTCCAGAACAATGGTGTGCCGATCTATGAACTTGTCGCCTGCGGCGGTCTGCCGGAGAAGAATAAGCTGCTGATGCAAATCTATGCAGATGTGACTGGCAGGGAGATCAAGGTCACTGCTTCGAAGCAGACCCCGGCACTCGGGTCGGCAATGTTTGGCGCAGTGGCTGCGGGAAGATCCGTCGGTGGTTATGATTCGATTTATGCTGCCGCCCAAACCATGGCGCATCTCAAAACTGAAACCTTTGCGCCCATCCCGGAGCACCAGGTGGTGTATGAAAAACTCTATACAGAATACTTGCGCCTGCACGATTATTTTGGGCGGGGTGAGAATAACGTGATGAAAACGCTCAAGAAGATCAAAGCCGAGGTGAAGCATGTTGCTTGAAGCGTTACGGGCTGTAATCTGCCACTTGCATACCGAGCTACCACGCAACAATTTGGTAGCCTGGACGTCTGGAAACGTCAGCGGTCGCGACCCCGAGAGCGGTCTAGTGGTGATCAAACCGAGCGGTATCCGCTACGAAGACTTGACCGCTGAAGCGATATGCGTGGTGGACCTGGATGGGAAGCTGATCGAAGGGAAGTACAAACCTTCCTCCGACACTTTCGCCCACGTATACGTCTACCGCCACCGGTCTGACGTGAACGGTATCGTGCATACCCATTCCACCTTTGCAACCGCCTGGGCAGCAGCCGGCAAGCCAATCCCACCCGTGCTGACCGCCATCTGCGATGAATTCGGTGGCGCAATCCCGGTTGGAGCGTATGCCCGGATTGGAAATGACGAAATCGGGCAGGAGATCTTGCGTTCGATCGGCTCGAGCCCGGCCATCCTGATGAAAAACCATGGCGTGTTCACCATCGGTCGGACGGCTGAGGCAGCAGTCAAAGCGGCGGTGATGGTTGAAGATGTAGCCCGCACAGTTTACTATGCCACGCAGCTCGGTCAGCCGGACGAGATCCCGCCAGAGGAAATCGCCCGCGCCCACCGCCGTTATCTCGAGGAGTATGGTCAGTAAGCGCGCCGTCCTATGGGATATGGATGGCGTGCTGGTGGACAGTGGCGAGCTGCATTACCAGTCCTGGCTGGAAACACTGACCGCCCTGTCCATCCCGTTTGACCGCGATAAATTCCGCTCCACATTTGGAATGAACAATACCGGGATCCTGTCCATCCTGCTGGACAAGACGCCGGAGCCGGATTTCGTCGATAGGGTCAGCGACCGCAAGGAGGGCCTCTTTCGAGAGCTGATCCATGGGCGCCTGCAGCTGCTGCCTGGCGCCCTGGAGTGGTTGAAGCTGCTATACGAAAGGGGAATTCTCCAGGCGGTTGCCTCTTCGGCACCCCAGGCGAATATTGAGGTCACGGTGGACGAGTTGAACATCCGGCACTACTTCTCAGCCTTGATCTCCGCCTATGCGATGCCCGGGAAACCTGACCCAGCCGTCTTCATCGAAGCCGCCCGCCAGTTGGGCGTGGAGCCTGAGCAGTGCGTGGTGATCGAGGACTCGGTTGCTGGTGTCACGGCGGCAAAGCAGGCTGGGATGAAATGCATCGCCGTTTGCACGACCCATCCCAGGTCTGCCTTAACGGCCGCGGATATTGTTATCGACAGCCTGGAAGAACTTACCCTGGAAGATTTTCTTCAATTCTGATCTTAAGCTAATCAGACGTCATGATAAAAATGTAGTCATCCAATTTCCCTGAAAATGATGACCCTGTTGAAGCATCGCCAGGTAAATACGCGCAGCGATAACCGAATCGGGAGACATGCCCTGGTAAGCAAATACAACCTAGTGTTGACCCGTGTGGGTTAGGCAAACCAAGACGACCTCGCTAAACAAACTGGATGACTAATGCTTTGAGCACCTTAGGGTACGGCAGAGATGGCGCATATCGTATTTGTGCGTTTTAATTCCTAGATTCTGTTGATAAAAATCGTTACGGGGAAAATAAGAATCCATATAAATCTGGCAAGGTTTACATCGAAAAACGCAACGCCAATGGAAACTAAAAAAATGATAGAGGTCGCTATCGGGTTGATTCACTGGCGTCGCCGCTGTTTTTGATCAAGGTCGGGATCGATAAGGCGGTTATTTCGCGATGCATACCACCAAATAACTACAGAAAAAAGACTTGTAAGCATCAAAATGAAGGCGTAGAAAATTGTCACCGTGCGGTAAGGATATTCACTGATAACCGAGCTAGGAAATGGCAGAAAGGCAATTCCCATCAGCATGAGCAGGTTGAGAAACAGAAGCGTGGAATCGTAGCGTATGATGTAGCGAAATTTTCGATGATGCCCCATCCAAAAGACCCCTATCACCAGGAAACTGATCACATATGCCAGAAATTTATGCCACATACCGACTAATACTGGTAACATCTGTGACTCGCTGATTATTCCATCGGAAGATGGTAAACGGATTTCCAGCACAAGTAGTGTAATGGCTATGGCAAAGACTGCATCACTGAAAAATATAAGACGTTCGAATCCGAGCTGGTTTTGATGATTTGTAGAATGGCTGGGATCAGGTTTTAACTTGTTTATTTTCCTATTCATTTGAGTATTCCTAATTCTGGGAATTGAGAGCAGCAAGCCATGGATTGAAGTACACCTGGGTAATACGTGGAAGATTTTTACCTGAGAATTATAGCAATAGTTGAATGTTAAAGGTATAGCAGCGATATACTATTTATGTGACTTATGATGGAATAAGCCAAACTCTAGCTAAGCTTCACAAATCTTCCAATCAGCCTATAATCATATTCATAGGCTGAGTCAATAAACCAGAATTCACTGGTGAGAAGTTGATAAACACCATAATTACAGTTAGTCGGTCATAATTGGGTGTACAGATGAACATTCGTCCTGAGATTGGACTGACATTTGATGACGTCCTGCTGGTTCCACGCCGCTCCACCATCCACAGCAGGGCAGAAGTATCCACCGACACCTGGCTTGTGCCGGGGATCCATTTATCGATACCGATCCTATCAGCAAATATGGACACCGTGACTGAAACGCGCATGGCGATCGCCATGTCACAGCTGGGAGGGATTGGGATCCTGCACCGTTTCATGTCGATCGATGACCAGGCCGAGTGTGTAGAGCGGGTAAAACGCTCTGAAAGCCTGGTGGTGGAATCCCCGCTCACCATCTCGCCTGAGGCAAGCGTTGAGCAGGCGCGCCTCCGAATGGATGTGGATGGGGTGGGCGGATTAATGGTGGTAGATGAAGAGAACCACCTTCTGGGGATCATTACCAAGCGTGATGTGTTACTTGCTCCGCAGGACGATATCCCATTACGCCAGGTAATGACACCTCGCGAACGGCTGATCACTGCATCTCAAGATGAGACCCTTGTGGAAGCCCGCCGAACGCTGTATAAGCACCGCATTGAAAAGCTGCCTCTGGTGGATAAAGAAGGTCACCTGGCAGGTTTGATCACGGCACAAGATATCATAAAAATCGAGGAACATCCAGAGGCTACTAAAGACAGCCGCGGTCGCCTGCGTGTGGGTGCAGCGGTGGGTGTTCGCCCGGAGGATATGGAGCGTGCAATCCGCTGCCAGGCAGCAGGTGTGGACGTCTTGGTGGTGGATATCGCCCATGGGCATTCCGACCATGTCATCCAAATGGTACAGAAACTGAAACATCGATTTCCCAACCAGCCAATTATCGCCGGCAATGTTGCCACGGCACAGGGGGTGAATGACCTGGTAGAGGCAGGTGCAGACGCGGTCAAGGTTGGGGTGGGATCTGGTTCGATTTGCACCACCCGCATTGTGACCGGTTTTGGTGTTCCTCAATTGAGTGCCATCATGGAATGTGCTGTAGCTGGGAAGGCGTTGAATGTACCGATTATCGCCGATGGCGGTATCCGCAACTCAGGCGATATGACCAAAAGCCTGGCGGCAGGCGCCAGCACCGTCATGATTGGGAGCCTGCTCGCGGGTACGGATGAAAGCCCGGGTGCGACAGTCATCCGTGAAGGCAGACGATATAAAATCGTGCGTGGAATGGCATCGCTCTCAGCAAATATTGAGCGAAAAAAGCTTCAAAAGGGCGAGCTGGCGATCGAAGAATGGGAGGAAGTGGTGCCGGAAGGCGTGGAAGCCACGGTGCCCTACAAAGGTTCGCTATCGGATACCATCCACCAGCTGGTGGGCGGGCTGCGCTCGGGGATGAGCTATGCCGGAGCCTGTTCGATTGAAGAACTGTGGCAAGCAGCCGAGTTCATCCGCATCACATCTTCGGGGATGCAAGAATCGCATCCACACGATGTTGAATTGATTTAGCCGGCATAATCAAAAGATTTATCCAGCAGCTCATAAACTAAGGGTTGCCACCGATCAGCCTGATAGAACAATCTTCGAAAGTTCATATTTTCACCCAATGACCTACTACCTCGGCATTGATGTTTCCACAACCGCCACCAAAGCGCTGATCATCGATGAGCAGGGGTGTATTATAGTTGTGGCTTCGGCCGAGTACCCATACGACGTTACACATCCACTATGGAGCGAGCAAGACCCCAGGCTGTGGTGGAATGGCACGCTCTGGAGCATTCATCGGTCTCACCGTACGGCATGGCAAGCCGCAAATGGCGCGCGCCGTGCTGGAGGGCGTCGCTTTTGGTTTGCGGGATTGTTTTGAGCTATTGAAGACGACTGGCTTGACCGAAACGCCTCAGCTGCGCCTCACCGGTGGAGGAGCACGCAGTGAGCTGTGGCAGCAGATATTGGCGGATGTGCTTGAATCCGAAGTGGTCACGGTCAACACCCAGGAGGAGGGCAGCTTTTGGAGCAGCTTTATTAGCTGCCACGACTGGAGGTGCATTTGACGAGATTTCCGCAGCCTGCCAGACTGCGATCCACATTACCGGCCGTACCCTTCCTGGCGTAGATACAGCGAAGTAACGAGAAACCTATCCGGTTTATACTCAGCTGTACCCGGCACTAAAAACCACCTTTGTAGCAATCGATCAATACTCTACTGAGAAATGAAGTGAGTGAATCTGGCTGGGAACCACGCCATCCGTTGAAAAGATCAAGCTCACCATCCCCCTTGATGAAAAAAGTCTAAATTTCTATTCCTGGTCGATGTAGAACACCGATGGTTTGGTTCCCTGTTCTTCCAGCCTGGCGCGGGCTACCCCACTTGTCACGAGCTTCGAGACCTCCGACTCAGGGTCGTCTAAGTCACCAAAGATCCGGGCCTGACTGGGGCAGGTCACCACGCAAACGGGTTCTTTGCCCTCCTTTAGCCGATGTACGCAGAAGGTGCACTTCTCGATTGACCCCTTGGGGTGCTGGGGATACCCCACCTGCTCGTATTCCGTCAGACCCTGATCCGTGTAGTACTCATGTGGGCGGGTGAAATTGTAACTGCGGGCTTCATAAGGGCATGCCATAATGCAGTAGCGGCAGGCGATGCATATGTCGTCGTTCACCAGCACCAATCCACCCTCAGCCCGGTAAGTGGCACCTGTAGGGCAAACTTCTAGGCAGGGTGCCACCTGGCAGTGCATGCATAGCATGGGCAAAAAATGCAAGCGTGCGTCAGGGTAATCACCCGACTCGTACTGCAGTACCTTGCTCCACAAGACCCCGGGCGGAGTGGCGTTCTCCTGTTTGCAGGCCAGTGCGCAGGCGTTGCAGCCCACGCACTTGGACAGGTCGATGACCATGGCGTACCTCACGACCGGTTCCCTCCCACCTGGTATACCCTTACACGTGGGTTCCTGTCGATGCCTCCATGTAGCGGGTCGAACGTCCCCTCAGCGCTGTTGAGCAAGGAATTGAAATGCGGCCCTTTGCTCGTTGCTGGGTTGCGGTAGGAAGACTTGAACCCGTGGTTCCCCGGCACCCCCAAGGCATCCGGATGCAGCAAGCTGGTGACTCGCAGCACACCCTCAGTGCAGCCGCCCCAATACGCCACCACCCTCACCAGATCACCATCCTGCAAACCTTTCCGGGCGGCGGTTTCACGGTTCATCAAAATGACGAACTGGTAGGGATCAGTTTCATCCACCAGCTCATTGAGCAGCGGGTTGCCGGTCTGGTCGGAGTTGTGCATGCGGAATTGCGGCGTGGACCAATTCATGGCAAATAGATCATATTCAGCGGAGGCAGACGCATCAGGGCGTCCCACCCATTCGGGGATGGGCTGATAGAAGCGCCATACTTTAACCATGTCCTGACCGGGAATGGTCAGGTTATGCTCGCTTAGGTTCTGCCGCAGCGTATCGCCCGTCTTGAGCAGGTGCTCGAAGTAGAAGGCATAACGTGTGGTCCCCTCCGGATAGTAGAAGGAGTTGTACGATTCGGCTTTACTGCGCATCTTATAATAGATGCTCGCATGCTGAAAGTAATCGATCCCATTTTCAATCCCAAACTTGGATTTGAGCGCCCGGTCAAGGATTTCGGCAGTGGTGTAGCGCCTATCCAGCTCCAATTTATGCTCACCTGTCAGTTTCCAGAAGAGGTTCAAATGGTCGTTCAACCCGCCCTCGCCGTATAGGAAGCCTATCCGCTCAGCCAGCTCCAGGTAGATTTCGTCGGCCTGGCAGGTTTGAAACTGCTTAGGCACCACCGGTACGCGTGCCAGCACACCCGTGATCTGGAGCATAGTGGCGTCCTGGGCCTGCACGCCGTCCAATGTGGACGCGTCTGCGGAGCGCAGGTTATCGCTGTCGATTCGGTGCAGTCCAAGCTGGATATGGCGAAGGAGAATGGCGCCCAGTATGTCGTCAACGCCGGAAGCGGAGATTTTAGCCAGGAAGTGCGCAGCATCACCGGCGGTAAGGGGGTGGATGCCGTGGCGACCTTCCGCCCGCATGCCGAAGACATCGAGCCAGCGATAAAATGCGCCCGGCCTGGTGGGGTGGTAGTGATGGTGGCGTATATCGACATTGGCAAGACACTCAACCTGGACCAGCGCTTCGTGCAGAGCATGGAAGTGCGTCTGGTGGGGGCACGCGGCAACACGCGGCAGGAGCTGGTTGAGGTGGTCCAGCTGGTTGCCAGAAAGCAGCTGCGACCACTCATCGCCGGCACTTACCCGCTGGAGCAAGTCAACGCAGCATTGGAACAGCTGGCGACCGGCCAGGTGACGGGGCGGATCGTCCTCGTTCCGTGATGGATGCTGGGTGATGGCTGACCCCAGGGTCAGCTTGGGCCAGGTTCAGTTTCCAGCTGCCAAATAATCCGATACTAGATGAAAATACAAGCAGCCTGCTCAACGCGAGCAGGCTGCTTGTACAAGAGGAGAAGATGCCACGGGCTTGGTTGAGATCAACCCTGGAAATCGAAGCTCTGAGTCACCGTCTGGTACAGGTCCTTCACGTCCGCTCCTCAGCCTCCGGTTAGCTCAATCCTTAACTTTCGAGTTCTGCCTTGCCCGCTCGGCCATGCTGGTGAGCAGCCTTCCCATAGTCACTCGAAAGTGATAACTCGTCCACAGCTGGAAGCGGTTGCCGATGCCTAGTGCAAGTACAGGCCGCGTTCTACCAACCAGCTTTGCCATTCCACGCCCAACTATCTCCGGGTCTGCCATCATATTATCTGGCACACCAAATGGCGCTGCAGATTTTGTACGCGTAAGGGGCGGGTGCATCACGTTAAAGACGATACCTTGTTTGGAGTACTCCAGTGCCAGCGTGCGCGTCATCGACTCAATCGCCCCCTTGGTGGAGGTGTAGCCGATCATGCCGGGCATACCGGTGAACCCGACGCCCGAGCTGAGGTTGTGCACCACCCCATGCCCCTGTTTTTTCATCACAGGAAGGACGGCCTTGATCAGGTTGAGATAGCCGTAGTAATTGACCTCAAACTCACGGCGGATGTCATCCATCGGGCGCTTCTCAAACAACGCATAGAAAGCCAGGCAGGCGTTGTTGACCAGGACATCCACTCCACCCCATTGGGCGACGACTTCATCCACCACAGACTGGACGCGCTGCGGGTTGGTCACATTGCAAACGAGAGGCATGAAATTGTCGGAAGCCGGCTCCAGGTGTGACAGGGAAAGGTCCAGCGCGGCCACACGGTCGCCCATTTCCAGCAGGGCATGGGTCATCGCCAGACCAATGCCGTTATTTGCTCCGCTGATAATAATATTACGCGGCATGTATGTCTCCTTACTTCAGGATCGCTTCCAGTTCGGTCACTTCATCTCGCCAGCCGTATACGTGCTTGAGGTTTTCCTCCAATTTGGCTGCATCCTTCTCGTAACCCTTAGCCAGCTCCGCCAGGTGATTGTAATATTCTGCCAGTCGGGCAAGCTCTGGCACGACTAAATCGCCCTCACCCTGGAGGCTTCTACCCAGCTGTTCCAGAGCTGACAGCCATTCCTCCGCACTCATACCGGCCGTTTTCCGAAAATCGCGGATGACCCACTGCCGCTCGAAGATGGAACGATGCTTCCAACCTTCGGATTGTTCCTTAAGCGTAAGGCGGACTTTCTCGCACTGGTTTGCAGCCTGAACCCGCTTATCATCATTAACCTGGGTGCCATCCTTCTTTCCTTCACCCGTTCCATAATTGATATCCGCCGCCTTGAGCGCCTGTATTGAAGATATCTCCATGCCCTTGAACCGTTCAGCGAATAGGATGCTTATAGCAAACCCTACCCCGGCTTCCTCAGGGGTAAGCACAATACTCTTGTTCAGCTCGTAGAACTCCTTCACGCTCATGCCCATCTGGGGGGCAAGCTTTTCCACCGCGTTGCTGGCGGTCTGCGTGGGGATAAGCCCTGGGCCGATGGTATAAGCGATCACACCCGTTCCCTCCAGCTCTTCTTCCAACGTGTTTGCCAGGTGCACCTGGGCGGCCTTGAAGGACTCATACCCACCCAGGAAGGCTGTTCCAGAGGAAGATACACACGCAAAGGTGCCGTTATGGCGGCTGATCATATCCGGTAAAAATGTGCGCGCCATCAGCACCGGTCCGCGCAGATTGACGCGGTAGCTCTCATCCCATTTTTCGATTGGCACATCGATTACTTTTCCAAGGACTGCGATGGTGGCATTGTTGATCACCGCGTCCACCTTGCCAAAATGCTGGATGGATTGGCGATAGAGCTCCTGCACGCTGGCTTCCTCACCGACGTCAATGCGGACGAACAACACGCGCTGAACCCCAAATTCATTCCCCAGCGTCTCGGCTGCCTTTGGACCGCTATTTTCGTTAATTTCAGCGATGATGACATTGGCACCCAGCCACAACAGGGCACGGGCGGCTTCATAACCGATTCCACCCCCCGCTCCGGTAACGATGACCGTCTCACCGGATAGGGCATCGGGCTTTAATCCAAGATGTGAAATAAGCAGGTTATCCATGTTTTGAATTTTACTCGAAAGTTATAAGATTGACGTGTCTGTATCAGCCAGAAATTACCTGGCTCTGAGCGCGTTCATGATGAACAATCGTTAGCCCAATAACTGCTGCGATGAGTAATAAGATACCGGTAGTCCATCCGCCGGCGCTGAACCCAAGCGGGAGATATTGTGCAAACAAGACCCCACCACCGATCATCAGTCCTGCTAAAATTCCGAACTGCCACATGCCGTACAGGAAACAAAATGGCAGGTAGTGTATGCCAACAATGATCATTGCCGCTGGGTAGAACCAGTCCTGGTGAGCCAGCATGGCTGCACCTACCAGCAGGAAACCGATTGGTACGGTGAAGGCGATTTGTGTCGCCAGCTGGTTCAGGGTGTTGCCTGCGCTGAGCCTGGTATTCCGCCCCAGCACACGCGGTACCAGCTGGGTTAATGGGAAAATAAAAAATCCGCCCAGGAATAATCCGACCATCCCAAATTTCGGAGCGACCCAGTTGCTCAGTGCGGCTGATACCAGCCAGATCAACCCAGAAACCAGCTGCCCGGCAAAACCGCCCAGGAAGACGGTACGTATTTCGCGTTGAGCCTCTAGAATGTTCAATCCATTTTCTCCTCATGCATTTTAATTTATGCGCACAGGGATTGTTTCCTAAAAAAGGACCACCACCAAATTCATGGCGGCGTGCAGGAACATCGGCGGGTAGATACTGTCAGTCTTGGCGCGGGCATAACCATACATGATTCCCCAGATAGTAGCATTCAGCACCTGGATACCAATGAACTGGAGCGGGATGCCAGCGAAAAGATTATTGGCATGCAGCAGACCGAATGCAAGCCCACTGAGAAGGATTGCCAGGGTTATGCTGGTACTTTCGGTATTAAACTTGCGTAATGCCCAGAGCAGCACGAAGAAAACCAGTCCGCGCCAGAACGTCTCTTCAACGATGGGCACGATAATAATCTCGGTTACCAGCCATTGATTTCCACTGTAGGGTGTCGTGCTGCTGGTAAGCCACAGGTAAGCTGCGATGACTCCGCAGTTGGCGAGCAGCATCACCAGCAGCATGCGCCAATGCAACCAGATCTTGCCCATTTGGAACCCCATCAATCGGGGTCTCCATATGACCAGCGGTACCAGAAGGATGAGCAGGTGGAGGCGAGAAACCACTCCCCACGCCGAAGCCAGCCATGCGGAGGCTCCCACATTGGGGAACCAATTATTGCTGAAGCGGTAATAGGCGTTATCAACCAACAAGAAGAGGGCAACAAACGCTAACATTCCTGCGAACACTAAAAACGTATATAGGATTTGCCTGGATCGGGGTGAAGGCTTTGCTTCGAGGACAACATTACTCATGATTTATATTCTCAGTCTTATCGTTGAGCTTGTAACCATGAAATGATAGCATCGACCGGCTCAGAGTCGAGCATCACTTGATCAGAGCTATAGCTGGCCATGACCTCGGCAGGCGTGAGCTCTGAGCGGGGTTTTGGCTCGAGTTTTAGCACATGATTTGAGTTTTCCCCATAGAACACGCGGATATTGTTGTGCTTAGCTGCCACCGCCTCAAACAGGGCACCGTCCGTCAACCAGTCAACCTGGGTATCCTTCTTACCGATTACGATTAAAACCGGAACGGTGACTTCGGTTAGTTTTTCGATTGGATTAAATACCCACAATTCTCGCGCGAAGGGTTGATTAACCGGTTGGGTGATAGCCTGGATCACCTGCCGTAATCCTTCCGGTAGATTTTCATCCACCGGCACCGGGCGGCCTGCCATAAATTCCTTCATAGCTGCATCATACGCTGAGAGCATTACATCCCCACCAGGAACAGCCCCCAGCTGGGCGGCAATTTGGCTGCGTGCCAGCTCGCCGGTTGCTCGGGCAAAAGCCGATATCAAGACCATGCCTGCGAAGGGCGGATTATTTCCCTGGGTCTGATAATTGAGGGCGTGCACACAACCTTCGCTGTTGGTCAGGACGAATATTTTTGCCGGGTCTACATCCTTTTTGCGTAGAAGATAGCTCATCCCACCTGCCAGCTCATCAGAATGACCCTGCATGCTGATTTTACCCGCCATGAGTTTCATATTTTCTGCCACATGCGGGCCTGAAGCGCGCTTATCATAGCGCAAGGTGATCAGACCTGCCCGGGTTAGCTTTTGGGCGAGTAAGGCCCCGCTGCCATTGCTCCCCGGGATGATCGGCGTGTTCCAATTACGATCCGTCGGGCCGCTTCCGGCGACGAAAATCACCGCTGGAAAGGGACCTGCGCCAACAGGGCGGGTCAGAGTTGCGTAGACCTCAATTCCATCTACGGTCCAGGATACAGGTTCTTCATTTATAGATAAGATCGATGTCATGTATTTCTCATTTCTTTGATTGAATGGTATTTTAAATGGATCTACTGTGTAGATTGATTAGTGCAACATGTTTTGAGAAGACCATTTATGGCCCTCTCTGCCGGATATATTCACTCACGTCCACGTTATATTCCACCTCTTCGAGGGAAAACACTGCCCAGGGTTTTCCCTGGTCAAGCCAGGTCGCTGAACCGGTGGCGCTAAGGTTTGTCCCGGGGATGTTATTCCCGGGGATATTTTTGGTGATCCACAGGATTTTCTTTGCCTGCGGGCCGGCATCGCGGTAGCGCATGGCTTCCATGGTGTCCAACATTCCTGTCGCCGAGTTGAAGCGGACGATATAGTTCTCCTCTCCATCCCTGAATGGGATGAAGAGTATGGCTGAATTTTCATCCACAGGTTCCCAGCGCACGCGCCCGTCGGTGACCCAGATCGAAGGGAACCAGGCTGCCTCAGCCCACAGCCCCAATACTGCTCCCTGGGTGATACTTGAGTCGTTATCGTATGTGCCCACTGGAAGCTCAAAATGGCTGTTTCCATCCACGTAACTCTCGTTGATTTTCATCAGAGGCAAGCCAAACCAGGTGGCCTCGATGTAATGACGGTAATCCTGTCCGGCGTTATGAACGAATATAAAACGGGCAGGCATCTTGGGTCCAAACGGGCTGAGCACGGCGCGGCCTTTGATCACGACCGTCTTAATCAGCGGCACAGTGTCGCCATATACCGTCCGATAAAAACGCTCAACGGGGGTTGGCAGCCCGGTCGGTAGCGGGATGGTCTCCAGTGGCTGGGATGTCTGTGAGTACGGAGCGAAGGATTTGGGTTTCACCTGCAACCCCAGCCACAAGATGGCTATGATAAAGGCAAGGATAGCAACAATAAATAGAACCGTCTTCATGAATATCTCCACTATTTCCAAAAGATTCCACTCAGAGTGATTGGGAAACCGCGGTTAATAACAGCACCAGCGTACTTGCGATGGCCATTAATTTGGCGTAAAGCGCGAACGAGGTGAGGGCCTGGGAAGGGTCGGGATTGGTCCTCGCTTCGGGGCCAACGCGTTTGATGGCGTTGAACCAGAACCCAGCGATCAGCATCCCCACAACGATGATGTGCTTTACCAGCATTAAAATGCTCCAAGTGTTCCCAAAATTTCCTAATCCGAGATAATTGGTGTCGATGAGCAACAGGTAGATACCGGTCAGGATGAAAATCAATAGCGCAGCATACAGCCACCACCGGCTGCGGTTGGAAATTTCGCTGAGGATAGTCCCGCTCATCGCGTCGGCCTGGTTGTGCTTAAAAACAGGTAGATAGATCAAGACGAACAGCAGGTAGTGACCGATCAGGACGACAGTTGCGAGTGAGTGGAGCCAGTAAGTTAGTGGGATCAAGATTTGTGACATTGCTATTCTCCTTATCTATATTTCTGGGTGATATATGCTTTGAATAAAATATCCCTATGCTCAGCGGGGTACTTGAAGGCGACGAACTCAAACGTCTTAAGCACACTGAATTCGGCTTGTTCCAACAACCCAGTTATAGTTTTTTCACTGTGTCGATATAACACTACTGCTGATTCAGGCTCAGGCTTTTCCGATACCTCCACCCGGTTGATTGGGTAGCTTTGCTCCTGGCCAGGTTTTTGCTCTTCCACGGTAAATGCAAATATTCCATTCCCTTTCAAAACTCGACCAATATCCGAAAACAGAGGCCCCAGTTTATTGAAGGAATTCAACACGGCGATCGCGATCACGTGGTCAAATGAGCTGGTGGAATAAGGCAATGGCAATTTCCTCATGTCGTGTAATTTTAATTCTACTGCAATGTTTTTCGCCGCACAAACTTTGAGGATTTCGCCCGAGCCATCCAATCCATAAATACGCAAGTCTGCTTTATGGAACAGGATCGAGCTCAAGCCGCTGCCAATCCCAAGGTCAAGCAGTGACTGTCCTGGTTTCACATACTCATAGGTTAGACCAAAGACCGCCTCTTGACCCAGCCAGTTGGTCAATTGAGCTTGCTCGTCGTACTCTACCGCTGAGCGAGAATCGTGGATGATCGTATCGTTCGAGTGTTCCATATAGGGGCTCCTGGCAGTATTTTTACATTGGCGATTATACGTCGAACTTGATCATTTGCTTTATACGATGCTATCCACCTGGCACGACTGAACCCATAGCGATGAATATGAAGATCGCCACATCCATGCAAAAGTGGATCATCCAGGCCCAGAAGAAGCCGCGTGTCTCCAGCATTGACTTCCCCATCAACCATCCAGGGATGAATGCCATGATGCAGCCCAGGATGCCGTATGGGACGCCGTAATAATGGCTGATCCCGAAGTAGGCTGCCGTCACCAGGAGCGCCTGCACGGTGCCTAGAGGGATTTCCAGCCCCGCCAGCCATGGGGCGCGGTACAGCATTTCCTCACCGAAGGCATTGGCCACTGCAAACAGCAGCACAAAGGGCAGCAGGGGCAGCACACCTAGCAATGTTTTTGCTGAAGGACGTGTTCCAAATATAAGGCTGAAGGCAATCAACCCCAGGCACATAGCAAGGCTGATAGCCGGGCCAAGCACCTTCCAGGAAGTCGGGCGATCCACAATCAAAGGGATGGGTTGTGCGAGAGCGTCCAGCTTGCCTTTTACCAGGAAGAAGCGGCTGAAACTGCGTGTCCCCACCCACAGAATAAGGACGAGCAACAAGGCAGTGGTGGCACGCGGCAGCACCGTCGGACCGACTTGTTGGACGAAGGCATTGCTGCTTACAAACCAGTCTTGATACCCCAGGCGTTCGTAAGCCCTGGCGACACCCCAATCCAGGAGGAAAATGATCAGCACAACGGAAAAGAAAAACCGCAGCGGTTTTAGCCAATTCATCAGCAGGCTGGCAAGTAGCACCACAGCCAAAAATCCAACCTTAGCCCAGTAAAGCCAGGCAGGCCTGCTACCGGTCAATTCCTGGAATAGGATGTCTGGCAGCATAGAGATAAGGAGCATGATAGGCCAGACAGCCATGGCAAGTGGAAAGCTCATTCGTTTTGAAGCAGTTGTAGAAACACTCATTTAAATTTTATCCTAGAAGGCCACGTTCAAAAACATGCTAATCGTGGCCACATTCATGATGATATGGACGATCACAAAATAGGGCAGCAGCCTTGGTCGCCAGTGGAAAGCGATACCGATCAGGAAGGCGAAGGGAATAAACATCAGCGATCGCCAGGTGATGAAACGTCCGTCGAAAAGAAACGGCATCGCGATGTGCTGCAGCCCGAGCATCAAAGCAGGGAGTGAAATTGCCAGCCACTTTTTCATGCCCTGCATTTCGAAACGCGGCATGACATAACCGTAATAGGTGGGAACTTCGGTGAGACCTTGTGCGATGGGAAAGGCAATTATCGCAAGACAAACCGCCCAGAACGGCAAGGGACGGTAAAATAAATTTTGCGTGGCAGCTGGGTCACCGAAAAGCGCCGTTCCTAACCATACATTGGGCAGAAAAGTCAGGGGTGCGGTGATAATGGTTAATCCCAACAGGGCCACCAAATCACCTCCTATTTTCTTGCGATCGATCCGGAATATGTCCCAGTAATTTCTACCTTCAGCCTGGAAGGCTTTCATCAGTAAGCCAAGGCAAATCAGGTCAGCAATGGTGACAGTGAGGGGCCACCAATTTGCGCTATTCTCCCAAACAGGGGTTGACCCGACGAGGGAAAAACCGATTGCGAACACTGCCTGGACCAGGAAGAACAGTGTGATGCGTGAAAATAGCATTAACCAGGCTGTGTTTTTTGAAGGTACAGCTGCTTCTCTTTCACTAATAGTCCCGACCGATCGGGAATTTTCTGGTGCTGGAGTTGCGGATTGATTGATTGTCCCAGTATCCACTGTAAACCTCCTACCTGCTTGAAAGCAACGTGCTGGAGAGCAAGCCCAAGCCAACCAGGATGACCAGCACCGGACCATAGATAGCCCAGTTGAGATTGAACAGGACTACCACCATTACTACGAGCAGGGCGAGCCCCACCAATGCTGCACCGCGTGCTTGGGGGGTCAGCTGGTTACCGGCGATTCTATATTCCCGGGAAGCACGGTCAAAGAGTGCCAGGACGGGGATGAGGATAAAGATGGCGCCCCAATTTTCAAGCTGAATAGTGAGATACCCGGAGGTCTGCAGAAGAAAAACGATCCCCAATAATACCAGCAGCAGTCCGCTAATCACGACGACGCCCTTACCTGGGCTTCCCAGGGCAGCTCGCCGGGCCTGACGTCGTTCCCATCTCTCTTCACGCCAGGATTTAGGTTCGGGTTGATTGTTTTGGGTCGAAGATTGTTCGTTCATGATGGTGATCCTCCAGTCTGGTTGATTGCTTATAACCAGTATATTTCATCTTTATTGATAACTCCCCCGCCCATGGAGGAGTTTTACCCTGTCCGTATGGCTAGGTTTAACAACACAGCCTGCCGGGCTGTTACGAACTGTCCATTGACCAACCTCAAGCGGGAGTCGGACGTCATAAAATCAGACAGGAAAGAATTAAATAAAATACTCCCCTTTGAGAGAGGAGTATTTGAAAATCGCGGGGGAAACTTCTACTCACTTGTTGCCAAGCGGCTTGAACTTTCCCAGTCCGGAGACATTCGTGCTCGTTTGTGGACTGCCATAGTAAGACACGCTGCCGGCGCCGCTGATGGTCCCGGAAAGCTGGTCTGTCACCCAAAGTGTGGCATTTCCCAGTCCAGGTATGGTGACGTTAGCAGTTTGCAGTTTGAGGTCCGGGCAGTTCGCATTACCTGCTCCCGACATATTAATTGTTGCTGAAGTGGCTGTGCCGGCAATTTCCACGTTACCTAACCCGCTAATGTCGATCCCCACGTTCGTGGCGGTCAGCTGGTTCAGTTTGAACTGGCCTGCTCCACTCATGGAGACCTTGAAGTCGGGTGTAGACAGCGAATCCATCGTCACGTTGCCCAGTCCGCTGATGCTGACCGAAGCCAGGTCTTTGACTGTAATCGTGAACGTCAGCAAGTTTTCTGTGTTCAAGCTGGTCACGTTGATGTTTGGTTTCATGGCAATATAGAGTGTGCCACTTCTCACTGACGTAGTCACCAGGGGGACAAGGTTATCCCTCCCCTCGATGGTCAGTGACTCGCTGCTGCCTTGAGAAATATTGACTGTTCCGAACGTGCTGAAATCGATCCCGGTGAACCCTGACACAGAGCGCGTTTCAGACGTTGTAACGTTTGATGGGGTAATGTTGGTGGTATTTTGACCAAGTTGGATTACGCCGCAGCCGGTCAACAGCGCGGTGGCGATGATGAGGCTTAGGATTACGATTTTAGTTTTCATGGTTTTCCCTTTCCTTTGTTGAATACATAATCGTATTGCGTGAATATATCTTATTATATTTATAATCATACCAAATAAATGTGGTTAATCTGGGTAATATTATGATTTATCTGATCCGTTGTGTCAGTTGCATATTGATGATCTCAGCTTCAAAGTACAGCTGCCCCAGGCTGCGGGCAACGGAGATGCGGTGATGTCCATCGCGGACGTAGTATACGCCTCCCACTTCGACCAGCTCTACCGGAGGTAGATCTCTACCATGCAGGAGCTGCTTGGCGATTCCCAGCCAACGATTGCGGGTGACCTGCTTGATAGGATAAAAATAAATGTCGAAGGCATCATCCTTCCCTTCAGATCCGTGGAATTGATCGATCTCAACAGGGTGGATGCCTGCATAATGACTGGCCTCGAAATGATTGTAGCATAACGTTTCATCCAGGTTCCGCTCCGCAGAACGTCGATTCACCCGAAAATCAGGAAAAATATTTTGGGCCGTTTAACCATCTCTTCCGTCTTGACGCTAAGGGGGAACCCCTTTATCTGATTGGGATGTTTGAAGATATTGACCAACAGAAACGCGCCCAGGATGAGTTGAGCACCTCTGAACAACACTTCCGTGCAGTTTTTGAGAACTCAGCTATCGGGATCAGCTTGATTGGCCTAGACCGGAAACCGCTGACGATTAATAAAGCTCTGCTCGACATGTCGGAGTATGAGCGGGAAGAGATGATGCAGCTGACTGGCAGCAGTGAGCGTTGGGGCAGGTTTCATCCATAAAGGTTCTGCCCCGGGAGAGGTGCTGACTGTGCTTGAGCCGTTATTACGCTCAGAATGATACGGCCTCTTACGACCATTCAACTGTTCGGGCTATAATGTGTTCTGGCACGGCGATCATTGTTGCGAGACGTTCACTCTCTTGAAGTCGATATACCCTCGGTAGACATTTACCTCAACTAACTGCACACGGATCTGGTCACCGACATCGATTCCGGTATTCCCCTGTACCAGCATGCCTTCAATCGGCAAGCTGAGCAGCCGCACCCATGTGCCTTTTTCTGAAGCGCCGGTGACTATTGCCTCGAACTGCTCACCAATCCTCGATTCGAGCAGAAGCGCAGCGGCAGATTTTTCGACCTGGCGTTCGACTTTAACCGCTGTATCTTCTGCTTGCGTGCAGTGCTCCGCCAGGTCATTCAGCTCATCGATCCGGTACGGAGCGGGTTGGTTTACCAAGGCGGCCTTCAGCAGACGTTGAGTGAGCAAATCGGGGTAGCGACGGTTGGGCGCGGTCGAATGTGCATAGTCTTTAACTGCCAGGCCAAAATGACCCGGGGCATTTCCATCAGGCAGCTCCGCAACATATTCACCGTTTCCGAGCAGCTTAATCACTGCCAGCGATAAATCTGGGAAGCGCACAGGATCGGCGGCTTTTTCCTTGACGAGGAACTCCTCCAATGCTTTTGAATCGGGCTTATCTGGCAGTTTTCTCCCATGTTGGTTGGCAATCTCGACAATCCGCTCCCACCTTTTTGGCGTGCGTACCACCCTACGGATCGAGGGGAATTTTCTAGCGGAGAGATAGCGGACGGTTACTCCGTTTGCCGCGATCATCAAATCTTCGATGATCTCCTTTGCACGGTTTTTCTCCTCAATTTCAAGTGCCCTGATTTGGTCACCGTCGAACACCGGTTTGGCCTCGATGGTTTCCAAGCTGAGTGCGCCATGGATGTGTCGTAAATTCTTCATCCTCCGGGTCACATCATCTTGCCAGCGTAGATTCGCATCAAGCCCTTTCACTGCCGCGACTGCCTCAGGGATCACTCCTTTGCCATCCAGCCAGGCAGCAACGCTGTTATAGGCCAGCTTAGCATGATTACGCACCCAAGCATGGTAAATATTGGATTCCTTCAGCGATCCGTCGGTATCTATCATCATTTCGATAACCAGTGCCAGGCGTTCAGAATTGAAATTCAATGAAGTGATATTGGTAGAAATTTCCACCGGCAGCATCGGGAAGGTCTCGGCCGCGGTATAGACCGAGGTCGTGTTATGACGAGCGTGCTGGTCGATGGCAGTATTAAATCTAACCACCGCGTCCACATCAGCAATCGCCACTGACACCTTTACATCTCCCCCAGGTATTGCCTCCGCCACGGTAAGCTGATCCAGGTCAAGCGAATCATCGTTGTCAATGGAAGCCCACAGGAGGTCCCGCAAGTCGCGGATTGGATGCTCCGTTCCGGCGTGCACACCGTCCTTCATGGTTGGAGACCTCAGCATGCCCAGCTCGGTCATGGCTGCCGCTGAAAAATCAGGCAGTAGCCCTCGCTCGAGCATTACCCGATGAGCAATGCTCTGTAAGATTTCTCGATGCTGTTTATCGGTGTGTACTGTTGGTATCATAAGAATTCCCCATCTTTGCGAAGCAATGATCAGTCTTATTAGGGTATTAATATTGACCCGATCTCCGGTTCCGGGATCAGGTCGGCTTTTCCGTGTTTTCAGGTGAGCAGGCGAGCTTCCAATATTTACTTGTGAATCGGGCCTGTCTTGCCTGCTTCTTGCTTAAGCCGGCGTGTGTGAATACGCTGACCTTTAGCTGGTCGTTTTTTCTTTTTCGTCTTTTCTTTAGCACCGGCCATGAGTGTTATTCCTTTCGCGGGTTACCGATCAACCCCGGGCACTGCTCAAACGACGTGCATCTCCACCACCTGGCGGAAATGGAAACCCATGACGGCCAGTGTGATGGCTAACGGGAACAGACGCGGATGGTGAAACAGGGTCCAGAAGAAGAGCTGCCAGTATTGGACGCGCTCTTTACCGCGGATCCCCAGCTGATAAATCGAACGGCCAAATGCAAGCACATATTGAAAATCCAACTGGAACTCCATTTTGGGTGGATGGTACTCGCGCAGAAAGGTCAGGATGCGTTCATAGTACATCTTAGGAGTATAAAGTTGGACCAGGAGCTTGCGGTAACCCTCACGGAGCGTCTCGAGGCCCATCAGCGGAATGATGTTTGTCGAGCCATCCACATTATCACCCGACATTTCGTCCACCAAGCGGCTTTCTTTTTTCATACGCTCAAATAAGCGCGTCCCGGGAGGGGCCTGAAGCAGACCAACCATAGCGGTCACGATTCCGCTTTTCTGGATAAACTCGATCTGCTGTTGAAAGATGGAGGGTGGATCGTTATCGAAACCAACGATGAAACCGCCCTGTACCTGCAGCCCGGCGCGTTGGAGCTGTTTGACGCATTCCACCAGGTCGCGGCCTTTATTCTGGGTCTTGCTGCATTCGGTCAGGCTGCCTTCATTGGGCGTTTCGATCCCGACGAACACCGTGTCAAATCCGGCGCGCGTCATCAGGCTGAGCAGCTCCGGATCATCGACCAGGTTGATCGAGACTTCCGTGCTGAATGGCAATCCAGTCTTGCCCTTGCGCCACTCGATCAATGCTGGCAGAATCTTAGCCTTGATCTGCTTCTTGTTGCCGATAAAGTTATCATCAACGAAAAATATGCCTTTACGCCAGCCTAACGCGTACAGGCTGTCCAGTTCGGCAATGATTTGGACCGCAGTCTTGGTGCGCGGGCGGTGCCCGAGCAGCGCCGTCACATTGCAAAAGTCGCAGCTGAAGGGACAGCCGCGCGAGAATTGGATACTGAACGTTTCATAATGTTTCAGGTTGATCAGCTCCCAAGATGGTCTCGGAGTTTGGTGGATATCGGCATACTCAGTTGTTGTATACAGTTGATGGGCGCACCCGTTTGCCAGGTCCGCCAGGAACAATGGCAGGGTCAGCTCGGCTTCGTTCAGAATGAAATGGTCGACTTCAGGGAATTGTTCGTGTTCCATGGTGAACAAAGGTCCCCCTGCCACCACCTTGACACCAAATTCCTTGCATTGGGCGATAATTGAGCGCGCCGATTCTTGTTGGACGATCATGGCGCTGACAAAGACATAGTCAGCCCAGGCAAGGTCCTTGGGGGTCAGGCTGGTCACATTGAGGTCAACAAGCTGTTTTTCCCAATCCTGAGGCAGCAAAGCTGCCACAGTTAATAAGCCAAGTGGGGGAGAAGCCGCCTTCTTATGGATAAACCGCAAAGCGTGCTTGAAACTCCAGAATGTGTCAGGAAACTCGGGGTAAACCAATAAAATTCTCATGGCAGCCCTGTCCGTACCTCAAGCCAGGGAAAGTATATGATATCACTATTTGAATCTTGCTGCAGGTTGTTCTGGTCTCTTAGTTGGGTTATAAAAGCTGAAAATGTGACCTTTTCGCCGCACTGATAATAAATGAAAGTCGATGCAAGACCCGCACGATTGCCTGTTGAGTCTATCATAGAGTCATTCGATATCGTTTTCCCGCAATGAGGGCACACCATTTGGTATTCCATTTATACTCCAGTTTACATAATTGTATAAAAGTTCAATCGCTTCCTTGTCTTAATCTCTTTTCATGCTTAGAAGACTTGGAAAAGTCACTTCTTTGGGTGTGATTAAAAACATCATCTGGCGGTCTTCCACGAGACGGTTCGTTCCGGTCAGCGGATCAGGGACATCATTGGTATCCCACCACCTGGATATAAAAAACTCGAAGGTAAATATTCGGTCCTGCGAGCGGAAATCTTTATACGGATCCACGATAACCAACTTTTGCCTTTTGGGATCAGCCATCGATACCACGCTGTAATGGCCGTAGTCGGCATCCTGGGATTCGTCTTCCAGAGTATCCTCGAAGAGACCTTGCCATTCGATCCCAACAAGATAATCGTAATCGGTCACAATTCGAACCAACTCATCGATCGTTGAATGATCCTTATACCAGAAATAGGTTTGCGGGGCGAGTCGTCTGACTGCCTGGTTTAGCTGATCGACGCGCATGCCCAGCTGCTCGATCAGATCACTGGCGCCACCAGCTTCGACAACCTCCTCTTGGCTCACCTCTATTCCGAGATTATGCAACAGCATTTGGATTACAGCTGGCCCACAATGAGATTCACTGATCTGGGTAAAACGATCGTGGTGAAAATCGTTAGGGTCACGAGGATTGGATTTTTCGCGCATATTTACTGATCAGGCTGGCTAGAACGTCTGAGAATGTTACTTTATACAGGGCGAGCACCTCGGTGAGCGGTAACCCCATACTTGGACCAAATGCGGTGTTTGGGTTAGCATCGATAAAATATGGCTTGCCACTCTCCCCATCGACGCGGACATCGAACTTGGCATAATCATGGTTGTGCAGGACGGTAAAAGCTTGTTCTGCATAGCGGGTAATCTTGCGGGCCAATTTTTGGTTATCGACCAACTGATAATGATAGGAGTCTTTCTCACCATAACTTTCCAGGCTGGTGAAAGAATGTTTTCCATCTGGATTGAAACCGAACACCTTTTGCCCTAAATAGACATGTTTCCTCTCGTAGTCTTCCAGAACCACAACCGTGATTTCTAGCCCGTCGATAAACTTTTCCACCATAACTGGGACTTTGTACGTGCCGATCAGCTCATCCACTTGTATCTGGGCATCCTCACGGGTTTCTTTAACCGCATTATTGTCGATCCCGACACTACCGCCGGATTCGTTCAGCTTGACGATCAGTGGAAGTCCAATCTGCTCTTCGACGCATGTTCCCCTTCGATGGATAAATTGGTAAGGAGGTGTGGGGATTTTGTTGGCAATCATCATCTGTTTGACCAGGTTGCGATCATTCCCGATGACCAGTCCTGTAAGACCGGCGCCCGTATATGGGGTATTAGCAAGCTCTAATGCAGCCGGAACGGAGGTTTGAAGCGCATCTCTCCCCCTCAGGGTATCAACCAGGTTTAAAACCAAGTCTGGGTGATCCACCAGCAGGTTTGTCATGAAGTACGGATCTCCCGGGTAACCTTTTGCAGGGATGCCAAGCTTATTGAGCTCGGCAATAACCTCCAATGCCCGATTCTCCACTTCCAGCTCAGCGTGATAAGCCTCCTCCGTGGGAAACCACTCACGCTCAATATTTGAATAAGCTACTGCAACCAGCTTGATCTTCTTTATCGCTTCCCTGTCAATGGCGAGTTTTACCTTCTTTGGTCTAGGGAGGCTTTGTACTGGTGTGCTGGGTTGAGGTTCAATCTTCGTACCAGACTCTTTTAACCCGGTACTTTTTCCTCTTATTATTGTTGGAGTATTTTGCTCCAGCTGCATAACGTTATATCCTTTCCATACATGCACATCCCACAGGGCTTATAGTCCGCTCTTTTCAGGTACATTTATCAGATTGTCACCCATCCATAATCGTAGTAGATCTTTCCGTTTGGGTCACCCAGATCAATAGATCGTGCTGCATGATTAAAGTGTTCATCTCGCCGATGGCAGCACCGGCGATGATCCAATTGATAGAATTTCACACCTACTCCTCTCCTGGTGTTATTTCAATAATTGCGTACATAAATATTTCTTCCACCCAGGAGAATGAAATCAGTTACTTAATCTCAGTATATTGGCGTATAGTCTCAAAAGCGTCACAAGAAGCCTGTACGCTGAAAACCAACAATATATTGTGTTGGATTCCCCGAGCTGTCTGGCCGTGTCAAATAATTATCCGCATCTGGGAAGCCATCCCACCACAGAACAGAACCAGGCTGGTTGTGATGAACATCAGATAGGCAACCGGGTTATTTGTCTATTTGCTAGGTCAAAGCGTGGAACATTTTTATAATTACGATTGCTTTACTTACTTTGGGTCGCGTAAACAACCACATGGTGATCGAATTGTCCGTTGACAATGTATCCAGCGCAGGTAATCAGTGTCAGGTGAGAGAGGCCGTCGAGGGCTGGCTGTGGCGCTGTGCCACTTACCGGTCCGGTACCGTAAATCTGTGCAAGCACGGCAGGGTCGGAAGACTCCTGGAGGGAATAGACTTTAACCTGGTCGACAGTAAAGGCAATGTCAATGTTTGACTCGGTATAGTGGATGATGATCAGGTCACCTTGCTGGAGATCTTGAAGGTTAGCGAAAATCTCAGATCGACCCAGTGGGTCATTGACATGCCCGGCGATCGTAGCTGTGCCCGACTCGCCTGGCAGGCCACTCCCGCGATACCAAAATGCCGAATGCCAGACAGGATCGCCAATCGGACCTTTTGGCGCATCCATCTCATTTCCTGAGGTGAGACCGACTCCGAGCACGGGGGCATTGACCTTGAGTGAAGGAATCTTTAGCTCGAGCGGTACTTCGACAGGTCCAGCTTTTATATCGAGACCTACATCAAAGAGTGGACCAAGGACTAATTCCGTAGGCGTCGGTTGAACTGTTGGTTGAGCTGTGAGTTGATCTGTGGATTGAGCGAATGGTTGAGTCGTCGATTGATCTACCCGCTGAACCAATGGTAACGACATTAGAGAAGGGGAAGGCTGAACCGGCGCCTCTCCCGTCTCCTTAATTCCGCATCCCCCCAGCACCACCGCAGTGACCAGAACGGTCACAAGGCAACCGAGTGAGCCGTGGCGGGTGAACATGCTGATAGCTCTTACAATAATTACTTATTGCCTCGGTCGAGATGTCTTGCGGTATGCTTGAATGCCTAAGGCTAAAGCTATGGCGCTCAAGCCGCCGGCGATCAACAGACCCCAAGGAGAAACATCGTTTCGAATGGGTGCACCGCCAGTGCCAGGCAGAGCAGTGACAGCCGGCAAACTTGTGGCTGTGGCTGCGGGTGGTGGTGGAGTGTTAGTTGCCGTTGGTACAGGACCTGTTGTTGCAGTCGCCGTAGGTCCTGTCGATGTTGAAGTAGCCGTGGGTCCTGTAGATGTTGCAGTAGCCGTAGGGACTGCAACCCCGCAGGATTCTATTGAGATGTTGTTGGTATCCATCGTCACGGAACCATTGCGCGCCAGAGCCCGACCGGAGACATTGGTATTGGTCGCCAGGCTGATACTCGTGAGCGCCAGGACATTACCAACGAATGTATTACCTGTGCCGAGGGTGGCGGAACTGCCAACCTGCCAGAATACGTTGCAGGGTCCACCGCCATTGGTCATCAGGATAGAAGCACTACTGGCGGTGTTGAGTGTACTCGCAATTTGGAAAACCCATACCGCAGCGGAGTTGCCCTGGGCGTCGAGGGTAAGTTGTCCCGTCAATTGGGCAGCGGACGAAAAACAGTACACGCCTTCGACGAGCGTCATTCCGCCCAAATCTTGGCCAGTTAAATCCGTATTGCATGCTTGGCCGGCCAGTTGATCGTATGCGATAACGACGTCAGCCTGCGCCTGAAGCGCGACTGGATCTGCTTGGTGGATTGCTCCGTTCACGATACCTGGTGGAAAGCCGGTGATGGAGGTTCCTGGTGAAACCCCTAGGTCTCCGCCTACAACCGACGGCCCAGTATTAGTCACTGACTGCCCGCCCAGAACGGAAAAACTCGTCGCTGCGCCAAGTGAGGGCGCAATGGCCTGGAGTCGGCTCGCAGACACGTTGGTTGATGGGCCTGCCAACGAAACTGACATCATAACCAGGATGAGTAAAATTGGTAGATATTTTAGTTTATGCATTTTATTCGACCTCCTCCCACAAACATCTAATCAAGTAGCAGAATCTTTGTCTTGCTATATATATTTAGGTTAAGGATAATGGCGTAGAGTCTCAAAAGCATCATAATCCGCCACAGCAGACTCAATCGGATTATATCATTTTGCACTTAATGGTCAATATACTATTATCTCTGGATAAAGTTATCGTCTGTTTTTGAAGGTTTTATGGATATAGGTGCCTCACCTTCAGCGGTGACCGGTACGGGCGAGAGGGATGGCTCGGGTGTTTCAGCTGGCAAGCCGGCTTGCAGAATTGGTTCAGCTTTCTCTAGCAGATCGGTAAGGCGCTCCATGCTGCTGGTCACCAATGGCAGAGGCGGTCCCTCCATCTCCTTTATTACAGCCCACACCAGTGTTTGCCGATCCTTGAGGTCTGATATTTGAACCGCAGCCCCTGAAACAGCTCGCCGGCTGACCAGGCGGCTCCACAGGATTTGGCATACAAACGATAAAATTGGTGCTAAGATGATGCCGACAAGTCCAATAGCGGTTGCCAGAAAAATGAGCAGAACTAGCGTGAGAATGGGATTATCCCATCTGCGGTTGAAAAGCCGTGGCTTGACCCATACTCCCAAGGCAGTCAAAATGACGAGGGCATAGAGAGTCGTATACAGACTAAGCTGAACACTGGTCAGCAGCCCCACTAAAAACACTGGAATGATCACCAAGACTGCTCCAACAACGGGTATCAGGCATGCCAGGGCGCCAGCCAGCCCCAAAAGTGCTGGGTATGGGGATCCAAGTACCCAGTAACCAAGGCCTAATAGCAGCCCGGCCAGAAGACTTTGGATTACCTGTCCGCGTGTGTAAGAGCCGATTTCAACTTCGATCGTTCGCCAAATTCCACGCGCTTGTTTGCGCTGACCGGATGGAAGCAGTGAGAGCCAGAGTCGTTCAAAATGAATTTGATTGATGCTCCAATAGAGGCTCAAGAATAGAATCACGATTACAGCGCTCAGGATGCTGCCAAAACCCTGTGTGAACCCGAGGATGGCCGGCAGTATGAGCTGTCCCTGGCTGCCAGTAATTGCTTCGAAGAGCTTACTCGGGGGTGGAAGCCTTGTTAAAAGAACCTGTTGGAATGAGCTGCCCTGCAGCCATAATGGTAGCACCCACTTATCTTGCACCGACACGCTATGAGCCATCTGTTGAATCTCGTGTATCGCGGTATCACCGATCAGGAAGAAGAAGAAGACGAAACTCACCAGAGCTACCAAGTACAGTAATACCCAAGCAATACGCACAACCAGTCCTTTTCCTTGCAAGCGGCTAAACAACGGTCGTAGGACTGCGGCGAGTGTTAACGAGATCAGTACGTAAATGACGGCAATCCGGAGCTGCCATAACACCACCAGAGCCAGCAATGTGGTCATAAACGCCACAGCGAACAATACATATCGCTTCATCATGGGGTACCTGATGTATGGACCTCAGCCAGGAGGGAGTCAAGGTCGGTAGTTATGGTCTCAATTTCATCCAGTACCTGATCGATCTGCTTGACCTTTAGATCCGAGCCACCCTTTTTAAGCCGTGCCTGCCTGCGCAGGTCTTGAGCCAGGTCCTGCGCTTCATAACGCAGCCGGCTGGCATAGTCGCGACCAGGCGAGATCTCCGCCTCGATCGTCGCCGGATGAAAGACGAAGCGATCGAGTAGGAGCTGAATAATAGCTGCGATAGGAATCGCCATGAGCACACCGACTATGCCAAGCAAAGAGCCAAAGGCAAAAAACGCCAGCAAGGAAACAAACGGATTGACCCCCACAGCCTTACGCATGACGCGCGGCGCCAGCAAGTAGTTTTCCGTTTGATGAATGACAAGCGTGAGGACGATGACCCACAACAGCTTGGAAGGTGCAATTGTTAGGGCAACCAGTCCAGCAGGGATGGCACCAAGCAGCGGTCCAATCAGCGGAACGGCCTCCATTACACCTGCTAAGAGTGCCAGGACCAGGAAATTGGGCAAACCGATGAGTATATAGGCAACCAGCGCCATGATGCCGATTACCAGGCACAGGAAGCCTTGCCCAGCTATGTAAGAACCAACCTTGGATTCCATTGACGTAATCAGTTCGAGACTGCTCTCGCGGTGCTCTTTCGGAATCAGCTGCAACAAGGATTGGATGGTTCGGGGTCCATCGAGCGCCCAGTGCAAGGCCAATAGCAGTATTGCCGTGAGCATAAAGATGGCTCTTGCTGCTGATGCTGCATAACTCAGTGCCTGCACCGCTGAAGCCAGCATCTGCTGGACTGTTTGCTGTATCGGCACCAGCCCTGGTAGTGTCGCCGGGAGGAAATCACTTAAGCGCACAATCAATTGATTGGGATTATTCGCCATCGATCCGAGCAGGCCTTGGTAGTAACCCGGTACCTCGGCAGCAATCGTTGTACCCTGCTCAACAATCAATGGGAATAACAATAGGATGAAGCTGATGAGCAGGGCAAGCAGGAGCAAGTAAACAAGAATGACCCCTACTCTCTGGGGAAGTCCGCGCCGGTGCAACCAGGTTACAGCTGGCCTGATCACCGTGCCCATCACAATGGCGATAAACAGGATAAAAACGACGTTGTAAAACCGGTAAAGAAGATAGAACCCAAGGGTGACAAATACCAGGACGAGAGTCACCCCCATGACGCGCCGAAATGTCCATTGATACGGTAGGGGAGGTGGTTGGAGTGTCATGCTTTCATTATCCGTTCAGCACATGTAAAAAGGAGCTGAATCTGCCGTCTTGAACAGCCAGATTTGAGCTCACGAAGTCAACGCCGGCTGTCCTCGATTCCCACGGAATAAAAAGGTTAACAAAAACCCCGCCACAAATCCCCCGATGTGCGCCATATAAGCGACACCCCCTGTTTGCGTAGTGCTGATAATGGAACCGATACCACTAAAAAACTGCAGAACGATCCAAATTCCGATGACGATCAGTGCTGACACTTGAATCACTTGTGAGCCCTGCAATACCCTTACCCGACCCTTTGGGAATAATAATATGTACGCACCCAGCACGCCTGCAATCGCCCCTGATGCTCCCAAGTTCGGCACATCCGATCCGATACTAAATGCCAACTGGGCAAAAGTTGCCACAAGCCCACAGATCAGGTAGAAGATTATGAACTTGACGTGCCCGAAGCGGTCTTCCACATTGTCACCAAAGATCCATAGGTAAAGCATGTTGCCTCCCAGGTGAAGCCACCCGGCATGCATAAACATGGCAGTGAAGAGGGTAAGAAAATCAGCGAAAGGATTGGCAAGGAAGCGGCTGGGGACGAAAGCCCATTTCCCAATAAAAGCGTCACCACCGGTCAGCTCTACAATGAAAAATAGGACGTTCAGAACAATCAAGCCATACGTGACCAGCGGAACAGTTCTGCGAGCGGAGTCATCATCACCAATTGGCAACATAAGGTTTTATTCCTAATATAATAGGGTAAACGAAGAGTCAGATACACTGCCCCTTTCAGATGCAGGATGGCTCACGGTTCAACACTACGGAGGAGAGGATCTGTTTTGGTTGGGGGAGTGCCTCGTTAGAAAAACCGGGAATTAATCCTCTTCAAACCATCATCTTGAAGTTGATAATCCGCAAAATTGCTCAGCGATGTTTATCAAGCGCATCACAGATAGGACTTCCTACTCCATCAAATAATCGTTAATTCACGCAAGGTTTAATCCGTTGTGAATTGGAAAACTTTTACGATCTGCCACCCAGTTGATAATCTGGATGGCAGATCACCTAGCGGGTTATTATAATGGAGACACCATCAGCTTCGCCAGACCTGGTCCAATCGTTGAAAAGCAACAGCTTTACAACACTCCGAGGAGGCGCAATATGACGAGTATGATGGCAATTACGATCAGGGTGTGTATCCAATTGCCGGTCTTTGGAAAGCTTGAACTTATATTCCGACCGAAAAAGCCGGCTAGCCATAGAACGACCAGAACGATGATAATGATCCATAATAATGTGCCCATGAAATTTCTCCTTTTTTGAATGAACTTATGATGTATTGGCAGCCACCTGGTCACGGTTGACCAAGTGACAGTTGACCTAACGGTCGTTAACGTCCCAGTAAAATGAAGATGCCGGCGGCGATAGCGAGAATGCCCATGATTATTCCCAGGCCATTAAAAGATAGGCTGAATAATGCAATCAGTCCGGTCAGGATGAGCCAGATAGCCAGCAAAAGCATGCCGATGTTCTTTGTAAATCTTCTCATATAATTATCCTTTCACAATGATGTGGGTTTAGTATGCTTCGCTTTAGTTGTCCTTCAGCTTTGCCGCAAACACCAGCAAATGCCTTGTCGGTTTGTAAACAGTTCTTATTGGAAGCAATGGGTTCGTTTGGCGTTAGGTTCTCTTTCTTCTCCCAGCCAATAATCGAATGATAAGGAGCAACACCACCGCCCCGGCGAACGCAATCAGTATCGATTTCAGATCGAAATGAGCCATCGCGTTAGGAATGTGGAAGAAATAGGAAGCAACGAAGCCTCCCAATAATCCGCCTACCACACCGACGATGACGTCACCGATACAACCATAACCGCTCCCTTTCACGACCAATCCGGCAAAAAAACCAGCGATCAAACCAACCACAATCCAGGATAGAATTCCCATTCTTATCTCCCTACCTTTTTTTTGGGTTTATCGTTTGACATCCTGCGGAGGGCATACGCCCTTCGCAGGATTATTTCAACAAGGCGGCTTAACTCTCCTCAGAGCTGGAAATCTTGGCAGGTACTGGTTTGTGGGTCCACCCGTTTTCTGTCGTTACGATCCGACTGGCAAACCAGCCAATAACAGCTCCAGCACTGAGCCACAAAATGAATTTAATCAGTTCCATTTTTTCTCCTTTCAGAGTGTTTCACAACCCTGGATTTTCTACACATGGGTAAGTCTACTATTTTATCGATCTGATTATTTTAGAACAAACCAACATGCTGCCGGCCTGGTTTGAGTATAGCGCCAAGCAGCAGGCCAACAATCAAGGAAATCGTCATCGCAACCCAGGGGTATCCGGCAGCCTTCTTGCCAAAGTCGCCTGGAACTTTGTTTGCAAACTCCTGGAATTTCGCATTGTATTGGCTTAATCCTTCTCCAACAGCTTTATTAACCGTCTTTACTGCCTCATCTACCGATTTCTTTGTGTCATCTGTCATTTGTTCAAATTTCCTACTTAACCCGGTGATGCCGTCATCCCTCAGGGTAGCTAAATCATTTTTCGCCTTATCAACGTCCCGATTAACTCTTTTTTCAAATTGTTTATCGTTCATCATCTTTTTCCCTTCTAACTTTAGTCTTGAGTGTATTTTGGGTACCTCAAACACTCTTAACTTTCTTCTCAACTCCTTTTATCCGCCGATTGAATTCCTCTTCGGCGCGCTGGCGAGTGTAGCCATACTTCTGCTGGAGCAAGCCAACGATTTGTTCGGCATTACCGCCTGCTTGTTGCAGCTCATCGTCAGTGAGCTTCCCCCACCATTCCTTCATCTGACCGTGCATTTCCTTATATTTGCCTTGAAGAATGTCCTTGTTCATTTTAGACTCCACTAATCCTTCGGATATGCTGCCCTGCGTTTTATACTGGCGATCCAGGTAACGTAGTACGCCAGCCTTCCATTAGGTTCTCTTCCAAGGTGAGCGAAATATATATTTTTCACCCACCTCATGGGTTAGGGAACAGGTTGTCCTCCAGCTGCACCAGATTATTCGTCAACTGATCCAGCTCCGGCTGTGCTGCCTTGAGGTTGTTCTTAATCTCGGTCAAAGCCTGAGCTGCGATCTGCTGCATGGCTGCGAGCACATCTTTTTGATCCGTCCCCAACAAACCGGAAAGGACATCCAGCGCATCGGAGGCCTGGATTAGCGACAGGCGTGCACCAGCGTAATCGTTGGCAGCCACCGCCTGGCTGGCACCACGCGCACCTGACAAAGCCTTGAGCACATAACTATGCAGCTTGGCGGAATCCAGATCCTTTTGCAGGGTTTGGTTACTCGTCTGCAACGTATTGATCTGATCGCTTTGGCTGGTGACCGTCGCGTTAACTTTGACGAGCTCCTGGCGTGTGGGGAAGTAGAGCACAACGGCGATTAACAGCGCACCCAACCCAAACGCCAACAGTACCACCAACAGCCAACGCAAGATTCCACGCATGGAATTTTGTGGGCGGTTTTCAGCTTTAGCATCGGATTGGATGGTTTCTTTTTCGTCCATAGGATTCCTCCTTACCTAGCAGCTTCCAATGCTACAGGGAACTCCCAAGCAGGACACAGTCCACGCTTGATGCACTTCTCGCGGTGGAAGCAGATATGATGACTTACTGAGTTTGTAAGCGCACGCGAAGAAATAATTGTTTTTTACTTCCGTTTTATCCTCTTCTTATCAAGCGCAATACGAGTAGCAAAATTACGGCCCCGACGAACGCAACCAGGATCGACTCAATGTTGATCCCCGTCATCTTGCCGAAATGCAGCAAATTGACAGAAATCCAGCCTCCCAACAATCCGCCAATTATGCCGACGATGATGTCTCCAATCAACCCGAAGCCTCCACCTTTAACGACCACTCCGGCCAAAAAACCAGCGATTAAACCAACCACAATCCAGGATAATATTGTCATTCTTTTCTCCGTTTCTTTTGTTTTTGATATCTTTATTTGATGTCATCCGATGGGACGAACCCATTCGCTTGACCAATTCGACAAGAAGACTTAGTTCTTCTTGGTGTTGCTGTTATTTAACGTCCACTCAAAGAGTAACTCCTGGTTGGGAGGGAGTGGTTTTGGCTGGGCGAATTGCTCGTACCCGGCCAAGTTGACGCCGTGCAGCTCCTTCAACTTATCCCGATACCAGACGTCAAACGGGAGATCTGAGGCGATGATCTGCCCCAATGCCTGGGCCACATCGGGAGCTTCTAGTGTCGTTACTGCCGTCGCCCCAAAAGCAGTTTCCACCAATGCCAACCGTTCGCGCGTGATGCCCAACAGCTGGCGTGAGGCTTCATACGGCTTGCGTCGAAAACCGCATAATTCCTGGCAAAATCGCCGCCAGGCTTCCACCTTACCGTCCAAGATGGGGAATGTCAGAACAATACCAGACATCGTAGGCCTTCTTCCAGATTACATCACTTTCTTTAGCGGAATCTACCCCTTTCTATAAATCTATAGTCTGAGTATAATCAAGGAGAGTCTCAAAATCGTCACAAGGTTTGGTGCAATGGCTGACCAGGCAATACCATTACATCTCTATGCATTGGGACCGCCAGAAGTCCGCCTGGGCGAATACCTGGTGAGCTTTCCCACCCGCAAGACGCTGGCGCTTCTTATCTACCTGGCGATCGAGTCAGATGCACAACCGCGTGAGGCTTTGGCTGCCCTGCTGTGGCCAGAAGCAAGCCCTGGGCGCAGCCACGGATCGCTTCGCAACACCCTCGATCACCTGCAAACAGCCTTACGCCAGGCGAGTGGTCAGGCACAAACCTCCTATCTTCTCGTCACACATAATTCGCTGAGTCTGAATCCAGACGCTAATATCGATTTAGATTTGCAAACGGTAGAACGTGCGTACACTCAGGCTCGTGCCGATCGTTCGAGCCGGACGCTGCCGGAGGGTTCAGATAGCCTGCCTTTATTACAATCAGCAGCAGCTTGCCAGCGCGGTGATTTTCTGGCTGGATTTTCTCTGGGAAATGCACCTGATTTTGATGATTGGGCTGCCATGCAGCGCGAAGTCTGGAATCGCCGGATGGGCCTGATCCTGGACCGCTTATCCGAAATCCAATTTGCGCATGGTGAGTTTGCTGGAGTCACTGAGACAGCTTCACGTTGGATTGGCCTGGATGCGCTGAACGAAATTGCCTATCGCCGTAAGATGCGGGCGCACTTCGCAGCTGGCGAGCGTGGGCAAGCGCTAGAAACATATGAAACCTGTCGTGTCATTTTAGCATCTGAATTGGGTATCGAACCAGACCCGGATACGGTGGCATTAGCGGAGCGCATTCGCTTACCAGCTCCCCTCGTACATCCTGATGTCCGTAAGGCCCCTGCTCGGCCACGGCTAACGGATACCTCGATCAATTTCCTGGGAAGCCTGTTTACCGGACGCAACCGTGAGTATCAGACACTTATTCAATCCTATGGACGCGCTACTGAAGGCCAGCCTCAGCTTGTGGTTTTGCGCGGCGAGGTTGGGATTGGCAAAACCCGCCTGGCCAGGAAATTTATCCGTTGGGCCAATGCCCAGGGAGCGGAATTGCTGCAGGGGAGTGCCTTTGAGAGTGGCAGCCATTTGCCGTTTCAACCGCTGGTGGAGGCATTACGGCTGCGGCTCGCGGGTAAAAACTCGTTAACAGACATAGTGGATGAGATCTGGTTGTCGCCGCTGAGTCAGATGCTCCCAGAATTACGCCAGCACCATCCCAATTTATCTCCCGCTCCGGTGGATTCTCTTCACCTGGATGCAGAGGTCAACCAAGCGCAGCTGTACGAACCCTTGGTGCAGAGTATGCTGGCACTGGCAAAACAGGCACCGCTGACACTGTTTATCGACGATTTGCAGTGGGCGGACAGCGCCACATTAGACCTGCTACAATATGCCATCCGGCGCTGGCGAGATAAATCCGCAAGGATCTTTTTTTTGGCCAGCCTGCGGTCAGAAGCTTTGCACCCAATGACCCAACCCCAGCCAGCAGGCAGCCCACAAGGCCTGGGATTATGGCTGGAACGCGTGGCACGTGAGCTGACACCGGTTCATATCGAGCTCGAGCCGCTCGGGGAACGTGAGACTGTGCAGATGATGTTATCTATCCTGTCACCGCCCGACGCCGACTTCGCCCAATGGTTATATGGTGAAACGCATGGGCAGCCCTTCTACCTGATTGAGACGCTCAAGGATTTACTCGAACGGAGTGTGCTACACCCAAAACGGCTGGCGGGAGGACAATGGTCCTTCTCAGTTGACTCCGATCACAATCTGGGGCAAGCGGTGCGCGTCCCATCTACCGTGCATGCGGTGATCCGCTCGCGCTTGAATCGTCTCAGCCCGAATGCTTTCAGCCTGTCGGCAAGTGCAGCTGTGCTTGAGCATCGAATCATGTTCGAGCGCATGTGTGCCACCTCTAACCTGAGCGAAGACCAAGGCTTACCCGCCCTGGATGAGTTGATCAGCGGGCGGCTATTATTGGAAACAACGCAGGCGGGTGTGGTCAGTGAATACGCTTTCACTAACGATATGCTGCGCGATGTGGTGTATACCGAAGCTGGAGATGCGCGGCGGCGTCTTTTTCACCGACGGGCATTGGAAGTCCTCGAAAAGGGTGGGGAGTCGGCGGCCGTTCTGGCCCATCACGCGCTGGCCGCCGGGCTGGCACAAGCCGCTTTCCATTACAGCCTCGCGGCCGGTCGAGAAGCATTGCGTCTCTCAGCGGTGAGTGAAGCCATCGTCCACTTTGAGCATGCCCTCCAATTTGTAAGGGAGGCAGCGCTTCCAGAGATGCCAGAAGAGACAGAATTACGAGATTTATACATACAGCTAAGCTGGGTTTATAACCTGACTGGTCAGACAGAAAAGGCTTTGGCCATTGAGACAGAACGAAAAAATTTTCGATTAGATTGAAGACGGTCAATTAAACGCTTTTGGAACCTGCAGTCCAAACGGCAAAACCCTTCCAAGGCTTTTTCGTCGGGTGACTTTTGCTAAAAATCATGAGTTTTTTCGAGCTAGTTGTCTGCCGGGAGTCGTCCCGCTATTCCCACCAAGGTCACGCACCGATCTTGGTAAAAAGGCGCAGGCTAAATATTAATAGTGAATAGAATCAGGTCGGTATAATCAAATTAGAAGGATTACGAGAAGCATTTGGTAGAATCAAGGTAACGTTCCACACTAAGGTGTGGTTCGTGCTTATTTGTGCAATTTATAATTGCAAGAGAATAAACAACTCTACCCGCACATCCTATTTATATCAATGGAGAGTATACCTCGGCTGCATTCTTCGTATTCTCGGACAAGAAGATATTAACCATAAACATAATAGATTAAATTGCCTCAGCACGGTATTCGTTGTATACTGAGGAGACTTATTAATGGGGAATGCGTATAACTAGTGTAGGTAAATACGTTCCAGGTCAGATGGGTCTTAAGGATCGTCATCCTTTGCGAAGGGAAGTGGTGAATGGTATCTTGCAGCAGCTCAAATGCCAAGGATCTTTGATCAGACATAAAAACCTTGTTATTATCATTAACTAAAAAGGAGGAGAAATGGAACAGAGATTTCATGCATTAAGGACGATTGGGTCCATCTTTCGCGTATTAGGATACATCGCCCTGGTTTTAACGATACTCGGCGCCCTCGCTATTTGTGGGTTGTCTGTCGTGGGCGGTTCAGCCATGGAATCCGTGACGCAGCAATTGGGTGGAAGTTCAACTGGGGCAGGGTTTCTGGGCGGTTTATTCGGTGGATTGATTGGCGGCATTCTCGTACTCCTCTACGGTGGCTTTATTTCACTGTCGATCATCGCAACTGGAGAATTGATCTACTTATTGATCGGGGTTGAAGAAAATACCAGGAAGACCAACTTCATGATTGAAAACCAGATGAGTAGAATGTCACCGCCAACATCATCAGCGATGACACCTAAAGAACCACCGGCGATGACTCCGAGCGTTCCACCTGCGATGCCTCCAAGTCATTAGATAATCCTGCCTTCGAATTAAGGGTGTGTCCGACCTGTTTCGTCCCGTGAAGGTCATCGTCATATTAATAAAAAAAAGAAAGGGGCTGTCCGGATTTTTGGACAGCCCTTTGTAATACTATGGAATTGTATAGTTAATATCTATTAATAATAGGGAAATAGACTGTTGGAAAGATTAATACGACATCAGAATACTGGGGGTGCATGCCGTGGTTTCGCACCCAGATGTGCTGCCCGTCTCCATCTTCCGAATCGATTCCCACAACGCGCACTTGGTCATTAACCTGGATATCGGTGAAATCGCCGTTATAACCATCCAGGAAAACGCCCACCGTGCCGCTGCTGTCATCAACGAAAAAGTTGTCAGTGACCACCTTTGAGGTTACTGTGCCTGTGATTACCGACAGCCAGCCCTGGTTGACTTCCTGTGAAGCCTCAAATGTGCTCATCGGCAGAGGTGTTGGTTCCCCCGTGCTCGGGCCGATCACCTGCACCATTTCGGTGTCGCCGTTGTAGATTCCGATCGTGCCTACCACACGTACGTTTTCACCGCGTGTAAAGTCGGTTGCGTTAATATCACCGGAGGGTGCATGAACGGTGATGCCACTGGTTGCATCCTGCACGTATAGCACGGTGAAGAACTCACTGTAAGCCGCGGTGATCTCACCTTCCACCAACACCAGCTCGTCCAGGTTATCCAGTTGATTGACCACGGATTGAGCCCGGGCTTCGGCTATGGTGGATATTTTCAAGGGTTCACCCATCAGCCACATGGCAGCTTCCAGGTTGAACAGCTCGTTCTACTTGCTGTCCCCGGCTGTGTAGGCAAATGGGGTGAAGGCGTCGTTGCTGTCACCATAGAGCAGAATGCGCCTCCCTACACCGGGAAGATCAGTAACTGCCACCTTGGGCACAGGGATTGCACCTACGGGCATTTCATTTGGGTAAACCCAGGTAGGATTATAGATATAGGCATCGCCAACGCTATCCGCATCCGTGTTACTGGTGTGTAAGGGATCATAATATGTGTCGTCGGTATACTCAGGATCGAGGTCACCTTGAACAACGATTTGAACATCAGGGGTGCTAGCTGTGAGCGGTGTGTTTGGTGTGCGACCGACCAGCGAAGCTACACTCCAGGAAGCCAATGCCTCGACGTTCATCCCTATTCCAGTGATGTGCGCTGATGGGAAGCTCCCCCAGACGACTCCCCATGGATAGCCATTATTGTCATCACCATCAAGGATCTCGTCATCGTTCAAACGCATGCACAATCCCACCTGCGCTTGGATACGCCCTGATAATCTCCATATCTCTCGATAACCAAGTCGAAGGAGAAGCTTGATGCATATGATAAAATTGTGCCCACAGAATGAAAAGGAGAAAATTAATGATGGACCAACCTCAAGGACAAAAGCCCGCCTTGACTGTAATTATCCAGTCATGGTGGACTCCGGCGCTGGCTGTAATCACGCTGGTGGTTGGGTTATTGGTAGGTTATTTCGGTTACCCATTTTTTAACAAAAACGGACAGCCCACCGGAGAAGTCGCTGCAGTGACCACGCCAGGTGCAACCACAGCGGCTACACTTCCAGCTGATGTAACTTCCGCACCGACAACCACTATCGACCCCACCATGGCAGCCATTACCAGCAGTGAGCAGTTAATGGCCTATCTAGGCAGCAAAACCACTCATTTCAAAGGTGATCCCAACGCTGAGGTCATGATCATCGAGTTCAGCGATTATCAGTGACCCTATTGCGGGCGTTTTGCCGCTGACGCGGGTCGTCAGATCGAAACCAGTTACGTAGATACAGGCAAGGTGCGCTTTGGGTATTTCAACTTCGCTTTTCTTGGCGAAGAATCAAAGTGGGCCGCGGAAGCTGCCGAGTGTGCCGGAGATCAGGATGCCTTCTGGCAATACCATGATTACCTTTTCTCCCACCAGAATGGCGAGAACGGTGGCGCATTCAGCAAGGACAATTTGAAAGGGTTTGCTGCAACCTTGGGGCTGGATGCCAAGGCATTCAATACCTGCCTCGATTCAGGTAAATATACCCAGCTCATCCAGGATCAAACCAATCTAGCTCCGCAGGTGGGAGTATCTACCACACCCACATTTGCAGTCAACGGGAAACGTGTTGAAGGAGCCCAGCCATTTAGCGCCTTTCAACAAATTATTGAGTCGATTCTCAACCCGGTGACCCCAGCCGCGATAACTCCAACCCCCTAGTCGATTCGTCATTTAATCCAGCCGCAAGCACGTGACCTACACCTGCTTACGGCTGTTTTATTGGTATACTTTAGTTCACATCCCAGTGTCACTGAAAACCTGGTATGTTGAAACCATGCCATCCATTAATGACCCCACGATCAGCTCGAATGACATCGTCCGTCCCACCCTGGTGGAGGTAGATTTACATCGCCTGGCGCAGAATCTCAGCGCTATCCGCCGGCACGTCGCACCAGCCAGGGTGATGCCCATCCTCAAGGCGAACGCATATGGTCATGGGCTGCTGCGCGTAGCCCAGCTGATGGAATCACTCGGTGCCGATTATATCGGTGTAGCCGTCCTGGAAGAAGGCATCCTGCTGCGAGAAAATGGCGTCCGAATGCCCATCCTGGTTTTGGGAGGCATCCTGGGCAACCAGATCCCCGGCTTTCTCAAGCATGACCTGACCATAACGGCATCTTCGATCGATAAGGTTTTGCAGGTTGACGAAATTGCCGCCCAGATGGGAGTGAAGGCTAAAGTTCATCTGAAGATCGATACCGGCATGGAACGCATCGGGGTGCATTCCTATAACGCTCAGACCTTCCTGGAGACCGTCCTACATTGTAAGTTTATCGATTTCGAAGGCATCTATTCGCACTTTGCCAATGCCGACCTGCCCGACTTGCGAGATGCGCGTTTACAGCTTGAACGCTTCCAGGAGGTGCTTTCCTTCTTTGAGCGTCACAGCCTGCCGCCTCCCCCCTTACGGCACATGGCCAATTCACCTGCCATCCTTCAGCTGCCCGAAGCCAACTTTGACCTGGTCCGCCCGGGGTTGATCCTATATGGGGTATATCCTTCAGCTCAAATCCCGCATTCCGTTATTGTCCACCCAGCTTTAAGCTGGAAGAGCCGCGTGGTGTATTTCAAAGTTATCCTGCCGGGTCACCCGGTGGGCTATGGATCCACCTGGCAGTCCGACCATATGGTGCGGGCGGTGACTGCTCCGGTGGGTTATGGAGATGGCTACTTCCGCAGTATGTCGAATAAAGCCTATGTTCTCCTGCGGGGCAAAAAATATCCGGTAGTGGGGCGCATTTCCATGGATCAGATCGTGATCAACATTGAATGGGACAGCGGCTACAATGATGACGAGGTCATCCTAATCGGCGAATCAGGCCAGGAGGCCATTACTTGCGAGGACCTGGCAGGCTGGGCAGGGACCATTCCATACGAGATACTGACCAATATCAACACCCGCGTGCCGCGCGTTTACACTAATGGATGATCTGGTTTTGATATTCTCTTAGTTTAAACCTAATAGGCGGGGGATAACCATGCCCACCAGCTCAGGTGGGTAAAACACTGGGTTCATAGTTCTCCGTCACCAGCACCACCAACCCGGCGAAGATAAATAATATGCCGAAAGCACCGGCAACCGTCAAAGTCTCATGCAGGAATACCACACCCAGGATTCCGGCAGTTAGCGGCTCTCCCAGAGTCAGGCTGGCTGCAGTAGCCACCGGCACATGGCGCAGGCCGCGTGCAAAGAGGGTATACGCCAATCCTGCTGTGATTACCCCCAGGTGAAGCACAACTAATAACCCGGCTGGCTCTTTCAGCCAATCCAGGTTCGCAGGGATGAGCAGCGGCAGGACGAAACATGCCCCCAGGCAGAAAGTTACCGCCATGACTGACTCGGGTGAGTGAATTTCGATTAATCCTTTACTGACCGTGGTAAAAACTGCATATGACCCACCCGCACAGATGGCCAAGAAGATCCCCAACGGGTCGATATTGATTTTCTCGCCCACTGCCACCAACAGCCCGCAGCCGATGATCCCCAGCAGGGTGGCGATCGCCCAGCGCCGGCTGGGGCGCTCACCGCGCATGATGAAGCCGATCAATCCCGCCAGAATAGGCGTGCTGCCGATCCCAACGATGGTGCCCACGGCCACTCCCGCACGTGCCACCCCGGCGAAGAAAAACAGCTGGTAGGCAGCCATGCTAACCGCGCCAGATATGGTTGGCCAAAATGGCCAGGGCTTTCCATCTCGGAGCCTTCCCCGAATGACCGCGATTGCCAATAAGGTCAACCCGCCAACCGCAATGCGCAGGGTTCCGATGATGATCGGCTGCGCTCCAGGCGGCGCCAATGCCTGGGCAGTGCCGTTGGTGCCCCACAGGCAGGCTGCTAATAAGACCAGCCAATAACCCTGGTACTTCATTGAATCATTCATTGGTCGGTAGGCTTAACCAGTGCCTCGGCTCGGTTCATTTCTTTACAGGCAGGCTGGAGGCATATTCATAACCGGTTCTGACCCATTTCTCCAGGTCTTGCTCGGTAGGAGTACCTTCAGGCGCTACCAATATCCAACCCGCCATTGGTTTTCCGGGTATGGGCATAAACGGACGTACATGGGGCTGCGAAAGTGCTGCTTCATTATTTTCAACGCCCACCCGCACGATCAGGTCGTCTCCCTGCACACCGCAGGCCAGGTTCCCGTTCAAGATAAATCCTACTCCGCCGAACATTTTCTTCTCGACGATTGTTGGGTGCTCTTTTAAGGCGTAACGGATGAGCTCAGCAAGATTTTTGTCGTATGGCATGGGCAGCTCCCAATAAATTTAGATGCGGAGAATTCTACCCTAGATTTCTTCACTCATAAACGGTACTGTTTCGTCTGTATTTGAAATTAAAAATGGCAGGTCCTGGATATAACCTCAAGACCTGCCAGATATATACATAGATCAAATCTATAGGAAGCTTTCCAGCAATGCTCCCACTTCCGCCATGGTAAACACTGGTCCATCCACGCACACCAGCTTGGTGCCCAGATTGCAACGCCCGCATTTACCGATGCCGCAATGCATACGCGCTTCCAATGTGACGTAATTCTGTTCAGGCTTAAAGTTAAGCTTCTCCACCAGCACACGGTTGACAAAGTGGATCATGATCGGAGGCCCACAAGTGATGGTTATTGTATTACGCGGCGACGGCGCCACCTTTTCCAGCATCTGGGTGATCAGACCCACACCCTCTTTCCAGGTGCTATCAGCCTGGTCGACGGTGAGATGCAGCTCTGTGTTGGGTGTCGCCCGCCATTGGTCATATTCATCCGTGAATACCAACAGGGATGGGTTGCGCGCCGCCCAAAGGATAATAAACTCGTCATAATCGCTTCGGTTAGCCATCACCTTCTGGATCACCGGGCGTAGCGGAGCCCCGCCGATGCCTCCTCCAATCACGACCAGGTTTTTTCCCTTGAACTTTTCCATTGGGAAGCCATTTCCCATCGGACCCCGCACGCCCACCATATCCCCTACCCCCAGCTCGTGCAGGTCAGTGGTCACTGAGCCCAGACGGTTAATAGCGAAATCGAGGGTAGCCTCGCCATTATTCGGGATGTTGGCGATCCCGAATGGCGCTTCACCCACGCCAAAGGCAGACACGAAAGCAAATTGCCCCGGCTTGTAATCACGGAAGGCTTCACCACCGCCGTTGAGCATCTCAACCCGGAATAGCTTGATCTCGGTGGCGATATCTCTTACCTCCACCAACTTTCCCAGGTAGGGCAGCATGGGGTTGTTCACCACTTTGTCGCTCATAATTTACCTCCTGCCCATATAGATCAATACCTCGGTGATGTCCACATTCACCGGGCAGGCATCGATGCAACGCCCGCAGCCTGTGCACGATACGGGTCCGTAGTGCAGCGGGAAATAGTAGAACTTGCAGAAGAAGCGGTTGCGTAAGCGCTGGTTCTTCATAAAGCGCGGGTTGTGCCCGCCTGCCACCCGCCGGTACGGGATGCCGTTGCACGAATCCCAGCAGCGGATGCGCTCAGCCTGGTTCTGCCCATTCCCGCCTGGCAAAGCTTCATCGCGCACGTCGAAGCAGCGGCAGCTTGGGCACACATAGGCACAGATGCGGCAACTCAAGCAGCGCTCTGCCATCTCTGCCCAAAAGTCATCATTGAACCTGGCGGGCCAGGCTTCCTTGGGAGGTACCCTGAGCTCGCGTTTCCTGTCATGGGTCGGATGTGGACGGATCTCCGAGAGACCATCGAACATGGCGAACTTTTTACTGACCTTCTCCCCTTTTTCGGTGATGATTTCGGCCACATAGCCGCCATTGGCGGCGGTTAACATGATATCCATTCCCGTGGGATCATCCGGCGCACCACCTACATTGGTGCAAAAACAGCTTGCGCCTAGAGAGGGGCAGGTTAATCCAATCAGAGTGGTGTTTTCTCTGCGGCGGGCATAATATGGGTCAACGGGTTCATTTTCAATGAACAGCGCATCCAGTGTGAGCAGTCCCCGGGCATCACACGGTCGCACCCCGAAGATGATCGTTTCGCCTTCAGGGAGGGTCTCTGTCAGATTCACCTGCCCGTTCAGCTTTTCGATCAGCATCAATCGTTCGGTTGGCGGGAAGAATACATCTTTGACCGACATAAATGATCGCGTGAAGTCCCAAACCACTTCTTGGGTATCCTGCACCGGACGGTACAGGATGTTTCCGGCAATGTTGAGCGGGGCGATCAGGGTTTGTTCCAGTGCCAGGCGGTCAAGCCAGGCGGCTAGCTCCTGGTGGGTCAGATAGTTCATGGGAGGTTCTCCTCTCCGCCCAGGATGGTGACAAACGGTGGTGGTACAGCCGCCATGCCAGCCCGGTAGCCAAATATAGTTTCCATCTCCTGTGCCATCTTACGGTGGATCAGGCTGAGAGGCAGGTCCATTGGGCAGGCACGCTCGCATTCATTGCATCCCACACAACGCCCTGCCAGGTGGTAAGCTCTACCCAGGTGGAAAGCCCGCTTTTCGTCCACGTTGATCCCCATCCCCACCCACAGCGAATCGTCCCGTTCATACAGGCAGATGGGGCAATCGCACATCGGGCATGCCTGGCGGCAGGCATAGCAGCGGATGCAGCGGTCGAACTGGCTGAGCCAGAAGTTCATCCGCTCTACCGGGGTCAACGCATCCAGGTGATCAATCCCCGGGTAGATATGTTCCGGTGGGATTTCCCGGTAGGTTGGCTCCGGGTCTCCGATTAGTGTGTCATAGACCACCGGAGTGCGTACGTTGCATGCTGCACAGCGGGTCTGGATGGGCCCGCTCTTATCGTTGCTGAACCCCGCCCCCTGGCGGATGCCATCACAGGCCATACCGATGATGAACACCTGTTCACGCAAGAAGCGGTTCTCTGCCAACAGCACGTTGATCGACCGGCTGTCACACGGTTTGACCACGACTGCCGCCTTGGGCAGCTTATCGGGCTGTTTTTTCTTGCCACCGTCCGTGCCCCAGCCTAATTTTTTACTTAGGTATGCTGACAGGTTATGCGTGCAGTCCTGGTTCCACACCAGCCGTTCGACATTTTCCGGTTGGTGAATGAACGCCGGACGTGTTCGCCCCCTCGGACCAAGCTCGAACCCGATCACACAGTCCACCTGCTTGTTGTTCAGTAATTCCCTGGCGGCGGCCTGTAGCTCGTTGGTTTGCTGATCATGGGCGGCGGTGTGGTAAACGGCATGTTTCGGCTGCTCATCACTGAAAGCCGAATAACGGTGGCTGATCGGCTCGCGATCCCACACAAAATGTGCCCCCCGCTCCGCCACTCTCCAGTGAATCGGTCCGAGGGCACGCACCGTCTCGGTGAACTCGGTGGCGATGCGCGAGTAGCGCTCTCCCTCCGAAGCTGATACCCAATCCAGCCGTATCCTTTCGGATTCCAGACCGGCATAGGCGAGCAGCGCTTGCAAAACTGGCAGTCGCTTGGCTGCGCGGTGGTTGCCGGTGTTGTAGTGGCACTCGCCAATGTGGCAGCCCAGCACTAGCACTCCATCCGCCCCTTGCTCGAAGGTGCGCATGATAATCTCAGGGCTCACCCGCCCCGAACACGGCACGCGGATGTCGCGGATATTCGCCGGAGATTTTAATCGGGCGATGCCTGCCGTGTCGGCGCCAGTGTAGCTACACCATGAGCACAGATAGGCAATAATTTTGGGTTCAAATGGCACGCTAGCACCTCCTATTGGTTCAAAATTCCGGGAACAACCGGTTCAACCGATAATGCGCCGATCATCTCAGTAATGATTTGTTGATCGTCGAAATGGATCAGGGTGATGGCCTTATCGCGGCAGGTCGAGGCGCAGGTTCCGCAGCCTTTGCACAGGTACGTGTTGACCGAAGCCACACTCTCCTTCAATTCGATAGCACTGTACGGGCAGGCGTTGACGCATAAGCCACAGCCGGCGCAGCGCAGTAGGTTCACCGATGCCACCGATGGGTCCAGCGCAATCGTACCCTGGTCGAGCAGCGACAAGGCTGCTGCTGCCGCGCCCCCAGCCTGCGCAACGCTATCCGGGATATCCTTGGGGCTCTGGCACGCACCGGCGATATAAATGCCTTCCGTCGTTGTTTCCACCGGCGCCAGCTTGGGGTGCTTCTCCAGGAAGAACCCATCCGGGCTGCGGCTGATACCGAACATGTTCGCCACTTTGGCGACATCCGCCTGGGCTTCGAAGCCGGTGGAAAGGATGACCATATCCACCGCCACATGGTCAGGCTGGTTGAAGAAGCTCTCGTCCCATTTCACCACCAGCTGCCCATCCTGCTGCTCGATGGCCCTCACCCGCCCGTGGTAGAAATTAACACCCTTCTGTCGCGTGCGGTTGTAAAACTCCTCATAATCTTTACCGAAAGTGCGCATATCCCGGTAGATCTCGTGCACCTCGGCATGCATATAATCGTGAACCAG
>JBGOXS010000015.1:0-71873 GCA_041479245.1 Anaerolineae bacterium | reverse complement strand
GAGACATATTCGAATACATCGCCGGGTTTTATAATACCGTCAGACGGCATTCGACCTTGGGTTTTCTGTCACCGAACCAATTCGAGGCCCGTGATCACAATTCTCCTTAACTATCTGTCCACCTACTGGGGTGAAGCTCAGACCGAATGTATTTGCATTAGGCCAACTAAGGTTAATTTTTCCCCAAGGTCTATATTGCTCATCTATAGAGTTATAAAGGGTTACGCCTCTATCGTAATTCTCCAATTTATATAGGGCACGAAGTTGAGCCTCGGCATCTTTCAGAGGCACCTTTTCGGTTTTTAGTTTTTCAACTAACCCCCATACCTTCTCCAATCCACCTTTCGCCATCGTAAACTGATACTTCCAATTTAGGCTTTTTCGGTATACCAAAATATATTCATGAATATTACCTATACCCGCATCATTTTTAGGTATACGTTTATTCCAGGTAATACATTCAACAAAATTATTACCTCCAAATACCTCATCCATAATTAAATGCAGATTACTCATTTCGGTATCGTCAATGCTTATAAATATTGCACCATCTTCTCTCAACATTTCTCTTAATAGCACTAGGCGTGGATACATCATACATAACCATTTATCATGCCTTGATAAATCCTCCGCTTCACCCCCAACTACTTTACCTAACCAATCTCGCATCTCAGGGCTGTTGACAGCATCGTTGTAAACCCAATTTTCATTACCCGTATTGTACGGCGGGTCTATATAAATACATTTGACTTGACCAGCATAATAGGGAAGAAGAGCTTTCAAAGCGATAAGATTATCGCCTTGGATGAGCATGTTCCCGTTGCCCGAGTCACCTAATGATAGTTCTGAGTTACTACGCAAAAGGTGGAAGGGTACTTCCTTATGGTGTTCAACTACAGCGGATTTTCCAATCCAGTTCAAAGTTGGCATAATGTAGACCTTATATTAGGGTATAGGAGAAGGAGTAGATATGGGTGTTGCTAACGTCGATATGAGAGATGGCACTGGTATTCCCAGGAAACTCTGTATGGTTGGATTTAAAATCCAATACAAACTAAAAGCTAATAGGCCTATTCCAATAATATCGAAAATTACACCAATCAATTTAGGTTTCCATACTTCAAATTCAATCAACATTGTCGGACCAGTATATGCGTTAGGAGGTTTGATAACGGTATCTTTTCTATGATTTATCCATTCTCCAACGCCTCCAAAGAGAAAACCAAGGGATAGGAAAAGTAATTGCTTATTATTTATGACTTTTATTTCTACAACAAGTGAAATAATTAGTAATATCACCCCGAGATATATAACAACCTTATACCATTTATCCAAGCTAAGATTCTTCAATAAATCAGGAACGTTCATAATATATCCTCTATCTAAATTGGGAGCTGGATAAAGTTTTGCTGCATAATTATCTCCAGCTACTTCTTTAGTTGGTTATTATTACCATGTATGGAAAGTGTATGGTTATTATTATATGTCTGAATCTTGAAGGTGACTAAGGGGGGAAAGGATATAACTCCCCCCAATTTGTCACGCAGTGTGTGCTTCGATATTTATAAACCTAATGATAGTTCGCCTACATCAATTAATTTATGAGATTTTCTCCTATTTCTGCATAATTATTACTTGATATAAGTCAGGATTTTCCCTGACTGTCTGTATCTGAATACGAAGCCAATCCAATATTCTGGCTCGTTGAAAATCTGGATATTGGCTCTTGACATTGGTTATGATTTCCTCATCAGACCATCGACTTAAATATACCCGTTCTGCTAGCCACATGGCAAACGACTTGACCGCGCCCATTACATACCTCCTTTATAGAAATAATCCACCCCCATAGAAATCCAGGCTATGGGGGTGGTTGGAATAGCGAACTAATCGCTTTGCTCATCTACCAAGCAGATGATGAGCAAACCTGGTTCTGGATTTTCTACCCGGACGCGACGGTTGGCAATGATACCCGCCTTTGCCAACCATATACCCATCAGACGTAGATATGGCCAGGTATGCTTGTGGTAGAAGTCACCCGTTTCACTGACTTTCAGCACACGGGCCTTTGGAGCAGGGTTATTGGTCATGGCACACTTATTTACCGCGGCACCATTTGCCATCGACTTTGTGGCTATACCAGACCTTGCCCTCTTTAGACCACGCTTTCATCTCCGCTTGATGGATGGGGCACCACGAGGGTGAAGAACCATTCTCGAAGTTGCCATTACCATTACTTGCTCCTTCGCTTTTCTTATGCTCACTAGTTTTGTTATCTGCTGGACGTACTCCATTGTGGTAATAGACTGAAGGTATGCAGGCATTGGCAAGTAAATAGGCGACAGCATTGGCAGCTCTCTCTAATAAATCTGAGCCATTTTCCGCGCGTAAAGTGAGCATACATTCAAATCCTTCTGGGGAAAGATATTTGGTATTCCAGCTTGCGGGTGCTTCTTCAAAACTCAGCTCGTTGACTTTGGTACTATTTTTGTGATTGTTGTTATTGGCGTTCATCAAAAATATATCCTTTCTGAACATAAAAGTTGAGTGCCTCCCTGCCATTTGAGAGGCACTCCATTGATTTGGGCGATGATTTAGTGTTTATCAAGGTCAGCGCCGCAATCGTCGCAGACCTCTTGCAGGTCATCCCACACATCACCTGCGATGAAGCGCATATTGCCCTGGTAAGAGGTATGCTCATGCGCGCAATCTGCTTGATGTAATAACTTGGCGAAGTCCTCAAGGTCAACCCACTGGGGCTGGCTGCCACTACCTTCGCAGGTCGGGCAAGGAGCATAGCGAATATAGGTTTTACCATGACTATCTTCGCACTCCTCGATGGGTAAATATGCCTCGCCATTGCAGTGCTGGCACTTTGATAAAACACGAACCTTGAACATATTGACCTCCAATATTCATAGAATCAAAAGAGCCCGTCTCTCGTATGAGAGGCGGGCTCTTGGATAGGCCGTGCTAAATGACACGGGAAACAAGCTGCACGGCTGCCTGCATCCCGCTCTCCCCTACCCAGACGGTGCCCTATGGGGTCACCGATAAAGGAGAAAAGAAATATTTAATTGTTGATACCCCCATGCTCACTTCTTGGTCAAACTAATGCCATATATAATCGCGTTTACCTTACGCCGAATACTTCTACAGTAAAATTACAAAGAATGTAGTTGTAATTAATAAATGTTCCTATATAATGAGATAGGAAGAAATAATCAATCTTGGGTGGTGCCAATTCTCCTAAGCATGATAGGATTTCTTAATAAAAGAATTGTATTTTGGCTAAATAGCAGAATAATAAGGTTACAAGTTCAATAAAATGGATGAAGAAAGAACAAGATTTAAAACTTTATTAATATCAGTTCTAAATAATCAAAATTCGCTTTTAGATTATCTATCCATGGTCCTACAGGAAAGGAACAAGATAACTGAGGATTCAACTCGCGCAACGCAAGAGAGGATTTGTGATAACTTAGGCATTATCTCATTATGTGCGATTTTCGAGACTCAACTTTTAGAAGACTTAATTGTAGAGAATAAAACCACACAGAAATTATTAAACACGCTTGGAAATGATTTGTGCAATACTGTTAATAACATCGGAGATATACAAGAGGCATCAAACAATAACTTCGAACAAAGATTTACAGAAATCTTAGTCGAACTACAAAAGATTTCTAATCAATTGGGGACCATTGAATTAGAAATCACGGATAGGAAGAAAGGAAGTGAATTACTGGTAAAACAACTCGATGGTACTTATATCAATATGTACGAACAGCCAATTGGAAAGGCCTTTGGTGTGTATAGTAACCAAGGCACTTTCATGTTTCTGCTTGCTTGGCAACCTGCTGACGAGAATTTGATAGCAGGTTGGCGAACTCTCGCAGAAGCCAAACACCTTCGCATTTCAGAAAAGTCTATACCATAATACAATATCTTAGTTTCAATAATTACTGAACACCTTGTATATTTATGGCAAGAGGCTTAATTGAAATATCGTTGAATTGAGTTGACTACAATTCTCCTTTGCTTATTAATGTTGACCAATTACTAAGAAAATGAATTACCTGCTAACCATGTTCGTAATTTCACTTCCACGCCGTGGAGCAGGTAGCTAGTACCATATAAACCATGTTGTTTTGAGAAAATCTTTTACACAGGGGTATAGATAATATAATACTGCCCTGAATTTATTATCAAATATTGTTCCTATCCACCGGGCTACCAATCCTGTGTGCCTGGGCAACGTCCTCAGTCGTTTGAGCGAGATACCTACGCAACACTTGTAGGTCTGAATGACCCATTAACTTTTGAAGGCTGAACACATCCACCCCTGCGCGTAACATATTAATAGCAAATGCTCTCCTGAAAGAATGTAAGCACGGGGCTATTATATCGGCCAGTTTTGCCCTTCGGGTTAAGATGCCCCGTAAGCCTCCATATTCCAACCTCTCTCCTTCACCTGTTATCCATAAAGCAGGGTTACTGTCTCCACGACGCTTTAGATATGCTCGTAGAGCCTTTCGGCTTGATTTTCCTAAGAATACAGTGCGTGGCTTTGCTCCTTTACCGCGCAGTATTAATACAGCCCCACTAACCAGGTCTACATCCATAATGTCGATTTGGATAATTTCTCTTGCTCTTGCTCCTGAGTCTAAGAGAAACAATAATAATGCTTTATCTCTATAATCCAGAAATGAGCCAGTTTTACAAGTGGCTAACATGATAGATATATCCTCCAAATCAACTGGTTCGAGAAACTTGGTAGGGATTTTGGGTGCTTTTACTTTATTGATAGGGTTCTTCCAACCTTCTGGTTCAGCTTCACTCTCGTACCATAGCAAGAAAACCCTTATGGTGCGGAACGCAGCATGCAGACCGCCAGGGTTATGCCCTGTTTCCTGATGCCATAACAAGAATTGACGGATAACGTTTGGTGTGATTTCTTCAAGACTGGTGATAAGTTGCGATTCACAATATTTCAGGAAATGCCCTAGTTGCTGTTTATAGAAGGTAAGAGTAAACCCTGAAACCCCTTCTATTTTCTTCGATTGATAGAATTGATTTGCCCATTCAAGTAGGTTGTAACGGACAAGATTTTCTATAATCGTGTGCGTTGAGTTGTCCTGATTGTTTGTGTACATGGTTTAGCCTCCTGACTAAACGTCTAAATATGGGGGCAAAACCATCTTTTCCCGACTTTATGTACTATATATGGGGGTTGAAAACAGCCGAAGTGGCGGAATAGGCAGACGCGCACGACTCAAAATCGTGTTCCGCAAGGAATGAGGGTTCGATTCCCTCCTTCGGCACCATTTCTATACAAAACCCACCCGTTTTTATTAATCGGGTGGGTTTTTATTATGACAAGACTATAAATTTAGACAGCTTCAATGGGCGATACCGTCTGAGTGTATACCTTGAACGCGGGAGGGGTTTCGATGTGTTTCTTGACCGCACATAATTCAGCACTGCGGATCAGGGAGGGCAAATATTTTTCAGGGAAACCAGCCGGGGTCTGGATCTCCAGGTCCACAGTCTCAACCATCCCATTCGTCGGATTGCGATGAGCACGCTGGATGATCTTTAAACCCTCGGTGGGCAGGTTGCGCTGCCGGCAAAACCCGAGCACGTATATGCCGGCGCAGGTGGCAATGGATGCCAGGAATAAAGAAAATGGTGTGGGCGCCGAACCAGCCTCACCGTTCGGACCGGTCTGATCGGTCATCACCGTGAAAGGTCCAAAATGTGCATCCACCCTGTCACCACCTGGGAAGTCAACCATCATATCCATGTGATTTATGCTCCTTTTTATTTAATATTACTGAGGTATTTATTTATGATGCACGGCAGCTGTAAAGGTTACCTGATAGAAACTATCATGATGAGAAATCCAGCAGTCGACAGCAGGCAACAAGACAAATACATATGATGAATACTTCATCCATCAACTGCGGTTTTAGGTGATACCGGCTCACGCGTGTCACCCTTACGCCACCAAAAGTACCAGTAAAGGAATACGGAGATTGTATATAGAAAGATAGTGCCCAGGAATGGCGGCCCAAATCCATACTTCACCTGCAGGCTCCCGCTGACGGTTGGACTGATCACCCATCCAAAGTTCCATGCCATACTGACCAAGCTGGCAACCATCGCCCTCGAAGACGGCTCTACTTCTTCCATGACAAAAGTTTGATATACCGGGCTGCTCATGTTCATCAGGGCAACCCTGATGTAATACGCCAACCCGCTCGCCCAAAACACTGGCGAGAAACCCAACAGGATCAGGAATGGGATCGATAATGCCTGCGTAATCACTACAACCTGGATTTTGCCGAAGCGCTCAGCCAGCGGAGGTGCAGCCAGCAGCCCTAAACCCATCGCCAAAGAGCCCCAAGCGAACAAGCCGCCGATCACCTGATCGGGCTGATGGTATTGGACTCTGAAAAACACATTCATGAACGGCATGATCAGACCTGCACCGATAGATGTGATCAACATGGGTAGGACGAGCTTGGATAATTTGCTGGGGTTTTTGGCTGCATAAGAAAGAGGAGCAAAAACTGTGCGATCTGAATGAGCCAGGCGGGGTAGTTTAATCAAAATCAGGGGGATGATACCGATCGCCAAACCGATTGCTACAACCAGGATAGATACGCCATAAGCCTGGCTGCTGACCGGATCGACATTGCGCAGGTTTGCCACCCAGCTGGGCATATAGCCGCCAATCCAATTGCCGACCGACGCAGCTACCATTTGTATTCCGGAGCTGAAGCTGAACAAATACGTGCGCTCGTGCTCGCCGCTGTTCTCCATCAGGAACGGGCTCATGGTTACTGCTGCCAGGCTCTGAGCAACCCCCGAGACAATATTCATGGCATAAAAGATGAATGTCACCGGCCAGATGACCATCATACCAATCGAGAAGCTGACCAGTACGGCTGATATGAGCAAGGATCTCTTGCGCCCAATGGTATCTGCCAGGTACCCCATCGGTAAGGCGAAGACTAATGCGGTTATACCGGTAATCGTCACCAGGTTTCCAACTAATTTTTCATCGAAACCCAGACTGAGGATATAAAAGTTGAAAATCAGCCGGTAGATTCCCATGGAAACACCGGATATGATGGCGTAGACCAGATACAAGCGCGCATTGGGGCGGAAAGCTACCAGGTGTCCAACGTAATCTTTTATATTCCGATTGATGCTCGCCAACACGGTTCAACCCTCGCTCTTGATGGCTAAAAATTTGTAAATGGATTCAAATGTGTCGGCGACCACCGCCTCCCTGACGGTGTAGCGCTTCTCCTCTGTTTCGTCGAGTGAGACGTAGACCAGACCCGCCAGGCGCAGCGCGCTCAGGTGGTGGGTGACGGTTGGAGCTCTCAAGCGCAGTTTCTTAGCCAGCTGTGAAGGGGTGAGAGGCTGATCGCTTAGATAACGCAGGATGAGCAGTCGGGTGGGATCGGAGAGCGCCTTAAGTGCTCTGAGCATGGCATCAGGTATCACCTCTCCCGGCACCAATGCAACCTCAGCCGGGCGGGCGCCGAAGAGCACCACCCAGTGTTTTAGAACAACACTATCATACATCACCAATGGTGTGGACCAGTACGAGGGAGCAAATATCACTTCGTCAGCTTCTTCAAAGGCGGCGACCTTCACGCCCTGCGATAACTCCAATATCAGATGAGGAAAGTCAAGCAACGCTGCCAGCTGTTGGGCTCGATCCAGCGCTTGCTGGAGGTATGGTCTGATGCGGCGTTCTTCCTCGGCGAAGAAAACCGAAACGTACGCCTGCAGTGCCTCCAGATAGCGCTCGCCGAATTCCTCCGCACGCGACCACCAGTTCAACGCGGTGACTAATTCCTCCGGTGAAGGGGGGCTTTCTTTTAATGGATAATCTCTCTGCAGCTGGTCGAGATTATTTTGATTCCAGGAGCCCCTGGTTTTTACGTCCCTAAGCATTTCCAACAATTCGGGAAAAACGTCGGCATGATAAGCTAATTTGGTCAAACGATCAGCGGGTTCGATCTGCCCCAATGCTTTGAGGACTGTGTCTGCATCCCGAGGCTCAGGCAAACTCGAAACCCAGGCAATAGGACTACTGAAGAATAAACATTGAGATCCTTCCAATACGCTGCGCTGGGATGGTGTCAGCCGCGAACGTACTCCGGCTGCCCATGAGAGGCGCAGCCCGAATCGTTCAGGGTGGTGCAGGACGTGCAGGCTGGCAAACAGGTCATAGGCTGTGCCCAGGCTCCAACGGACGAGTGGTTTTTGGTATGAGGTCATCTGATTTAATGATATTATGTGTAGGAGATACTTTTTTGGCTGCCGGGAAATATCTGTATTAGATATACATCTAATTAGATAATAATCTAACAGGTTATGTTTGTCAACTCCCTACCCTTTGGATAAACGTTCGAAGATGAATTGTAGGCTCCACCCTCAAGGAGGAGATATGTTGAAAAAATTGTGGTATCGTGCGTGTGTGATGGCAGTGCTCGTATTTTCCTTATCAGGATGCAGTGCTATTCGTGGCATTGGGAACGCATTGACCCATGGTTTTAAGGGCTTTTCAATCCACTTTCCCTAGAAGATGGATCGTTTATTCCAACAAAAGTTTAGCGGGGTAATTCAATCCACCAGTAGATTATCTTACTTTTTATCTTCACAAAACTGTGGATAACTCAATAAATATTGTGGATAACTCCGCATAATTGTGGATAACTCCTCAAATCTCAAAATATTTTATATCCTTATAGTCCTATATATGGGATGCAAATATTGGCCATACCCAATTCATAGGTGGTGATATGTGGGAAAGGAAAATACGGTGGTTTATCCACTTAATACAAGCGCATGCCTGGGGATAAATTTATACACAAAAACCCCTATATACAGCTTATATCGTATAGCACTCACCCATCTATGGCGGGTCAGGTTATCCTGGATCAGCTTATACACATATCCACAGGCTCTACTACGACTACTATTAAATAATATACTTATAGGGGTTAAAATCATCAGCACCTTCGCTTCCAAGAATGGCTGTGTATCTATAATTCCAAAAAGAGATGTGGTCAACTCACATATTTTGTGGTTTTTTGATTGGGAATGCCACTCTTGGTGTTTCGAGTAGGGATGGTGTACCAATCACCGTCAAAAAAATTACAGCTGCCTGACCTTGGGATAGCGAACAGCTACAAAAATTCCATAAACTAAGGACAGGGCGGCACCGATCCCAACGGAAAGGGGAGCCCCGATCCAATCGGCAACGAACCCTGCTTGCAGACCGCCCAATCTGAACATGGTCTGGAAGGTCATGGTATAAACGCCCATCACCCGGCCGCGTAACTCATCAGGGGTGACAAACTGGAGCAAGGTGTTTGCGAGTGCGTTCTGCCAGACGAAACTGAAACCGATAAACGACATCAAGAATAATGAAATTGCGAATTGGGTTGAAAATGCGAACATCAACAAAAAAAGAGGGAATGCAAGGTTCCCCAAGGTGAGCAATTTACCTCGCCTGGCATTTGTGGGAAGCGAGGCAACTACTAACGCCCCGATCACCGCCCCGATTCCCAGCATAGAATACAGCATTCCAAGCGGAAGGGCCTCGGGAGCCTGGCAACCTGAGGTGAAGCTGATCGAGCTGCAGAAGGAGACCACCGTTGGTCGTGCGCTCAGCTTTAGGACGTCACCCGCAAAGACTGGCAGCAGTGTGTTATATGGCATAGAGAGGAACGCACTCACTGCGATCAGGCTGATCAAGATCAGGATGGTCTGGCGTTGGAGAATAAAGCGCACGCCTCCGGTCATGTGTTTGATTGGGCTCTCATATTCAGCATGGGGTATGGGCTTCGGTAAACCACGCATCATGAGCAGACTGATGATGACGGCGATAAAAGACAAGCCGTTGATGAAGAAAGCATTGCCCTCACCGGTCGTTGCCACCAGCACCCCCGCGAGGGCGGGTCCGATGGCACGTGCCGAGTTGAACATGGCTGAGTTCATGCCGATCGCACTGGTCAGATCATCCTTGCCCTCAACCATATCCACGGTGAAGGCTTGCCTGGCAGGCAAGTCCACCGCAATAGCGGCTCCTAGGATGAATGCCATGATGTACACATGCCAGATTTGAACCGTTCCGCTCCAGACCAACGCTGCCAGCAAGAATGCCTGGATGAGCATGATCGATTGGGTGATCAGAATAATGGTGCGCTTGGGAAAACGATCAGTGATCGAACCACTCCACAGGGAAAGAGGGATAAGAGGCACTAGCCCGATAAAACTGATAATACCCAATGAGGTAGCTGAGCCAGTCAGGCGGTAGACGAGCACCTGCTGGGCCATGGTTTGCATCCACGTGCCAATCAGGGAAATTCCCTGGCCCACAAACCACAGCGAATAATTGCGGTGCCGGAAGGCACGGAAGGTGGCGGGCAGGCGCACACTGGTGAACATTTATTGCGCCAGCTTAGCGACTGTGACCCCTTCACCGCCTTCTTTATCCCCACCAGACTCGAAGGATTTCACATGTGGGTTATGGCTTAAGGCCTCCCGGACGGCCAGGCGTAATTTTCCGGTGCCCTTGCCGTGGATGATTCGCACCCATGGCAGCCCCGACAGATAGGCTGAGTCGAGATACCGGTCGAGGGCTTCCAGGGCTTCTTCACTGCGCTGGCCGCGCAGGTCGAGCTCGATCCCTGGAGACTCAGCATACAGTTGTGAGCCAGATTGTCGAACGGTCCCTGTAGATATTTCAGCCAGAGGGCGAGGATGGTTGCCTGCCATCAGTTCACGTGCGGTCGGCAGACCGGCAAGGCTGGATTGTACAGCTGGTTCTTCACCCATCAGCTGTAGCTCTGCCAGCCTGGCGCGTATCCGCAGCACTCCCACCGAGACTTCCGCTTCCTCTTCACTCAACGAGGTGACCACGCCCTGGGTGTTCAACGAGTGCAAGCGCACTTTATCCCCCAATCGAATGGCTCGCCTCACCGGAGCGATGCTGGTTTCAGGCGTCCGGCGTTCAATAGGAGCTGCGATGGTATCCTGCAGCTCTTCCACCTGCTGCTCAACTTCTTCAATGACCTCCAACGGCTGCCTGGTGCGCGCCAACTGGCGCCGCACATCGCGCAGTTCGTCCTGCAGCTCTTCAAGCTGTTCTTCTGCCTGACGATGAGCCTTATCCAACACTTGCATGCGCTCGTCCTCAATCTTCTCCAGGCGGCTGGCCAGCTCAGCCCGCATGGTTTCAGCCTCGTGGCGGGCGCTTTCAGCCGCGGCGCGTGCCTTGCGTGACAAGTCACGTTGGCGGTGGATTTCATCGAGCAAATCTTCAGCCCGCAGGTCTTCCGGGCTTATCTCTGAGCGGGCAGTCGTAATGATCGGGTCGGGCATGCCCAGGCGCTGGGCAATTGCCAGGGCATTCGACCGGCCGGGCAGACCGATCGTCAGATGGAAGGTGGGGCGGAGCGTCTCCAGGTCAAATTCAACACTGGCATTGACCACACCCGGGGTGGAATGAGCAAAAGCTTTCAGCTCGGGATGATGTGTAGTCACCAAGGTGGTGATACCGCGCTCGAGCAGGTGTGTGAGCAGGGCGCGTGCCAGGGCCGCACCCTCTTGCGGGTCGGTGCCGGCGCCCAATTCGTCCAGGATGACAAGCGACCGCTGGTCAGCGTGCTCGAGGATGCGGATAATGTTGGTGATGTGCCCCGAGAATGTGGACAGAGACTGTTCGATCGACTGCTCGTCGCCGATATCGGCGTAGATGTTGTGGAAAAGGCTGATCTCAGAGCCAGAATGCGCCGGGATGTGCAATCCAGACTGCGCCATCAGCGCCAGCAACCCAATCGTTTTGAGTGTGACGGTCTTGCCGCCGGTATTGGGTCCGGTGACCACCATGGCGTAGGTCTGGGCATCCAGCTCGACGTCGATCGGAACGACCGTCGCCGGGTCGAGTAATGGGTGGCGGGCCTGGAATAGCCGGATGATGGTGCCTGGGTGCCGTCCGGTTGTTTTCCCGATCGGGAGCAAGCCCGGTTCGGTGCCCGCAGTGGCATCGGAATATTTAGCCTTGGCAAAGCACAGATCAAGGTCAGCCACCCTTTCGACCGTATTGAGGATATTCCCGGCCTGCATCCCCACTTGCTGGGAAAGCTCGGTCAGGATGCGCCGTTCCTCATCCCGTTCAGCCAGCTGGAGCTCACGAAACTCATTGTTGTGCTCCACCACACTCAGTGGCTCAACGAATAGCGTCGCCCCTGACGCCGATTGGTCATGCACCACCGCCCGGATGCGCCCTTTGAATTCTGCCCGTAATGGTAGAACATAGCGCCCGTCGCGCTGGGTGATCAGCGCTTCCTGCAGGTAAGGAGCGGTATGTGGGTCAGACACCATCTTCTGCAGCTTGGTCATCAGCCGGTCGTGGGCGATGCGCAGATTGCGCCGGATGACTGAAAGTGCATCCGATGCGCTGTCTAATATTTCACCGCGCTCCGAAATGGCACGCGTGATCCCATCCACCAGACCCATTGGAGCGGGAATTTGTGAGACGATCCCGTAAAGAGTCGGGAAACGTTCACCCAGGCGCTCGAATGTGCGCACCAGGGTGCGGGCTGCAACCAGGGTGGATTTTATATCCAACAGGTCTGTCGGAGCCAGCACGCCTCCATGCGCAGCCAGGTCTACCATCTGGCGCACATCGCGTGCCCCGCCGATAGTCAAGTCAGGGCGGGTAACCAGCATCTGCACAGCTTCGCTTGTCTCAGCCAGCCGGAGATGGGCATCATCGATGTTATTCGTCGGGTGCAGTTTAAGCGCTTTTTCAGTCGAAGCGGCGAAGGCGCAGTAGCCCGCCAGGCGTTCGAGTACCTTCTGGTACTCCAGGGTGTGTAAAGTTTTAGCATCCATGTTGATTTAACGAGGTGTTAATGTCAAGCAATCAGGGAGTTTACCATAGGAGCTAGCCACAGGGAGGGTTAATTTGCCTTATAATCGAGCACACAATTATCAGGAGGATAGACATGGAATATATATATGCAGTTTTAGGCGCCGGAAGGCAGGGAACAGCTTCAGCCTATGATATGGCCCGCTGGGGTGAAGCGAAAAAGGTCATCCTGATCGACCAGGATTTGGCTATCGCAGAACGGTCAGCTCAACGCGTGAATAATCTGATCGGGAAGAATATTGCCGAGGGTATGCGGGTCGATGTGACCGACATGGCGGCCCTCGAACGCGCCCTTACCGGTGTGCATGCCTTCGTCAGTGCGGTCCCCTATTATTACAACCTGGATATCACCCGCGTAGCCATCAAAGTGAAAGCCAGCATGTGCGACCTGGGCGGCAACACGGATATTGCCCGACAGCAGCACGGATTTAATGACCAGGCTCGGCAGGCAGGGATCAGCATCATCCCTGACTGTGGTCAGGTGCCCGGTTTGGGCACCTCCTTAACGGTTTATGCCATGGGTCTGCTGGATGAAGCCAGCGATGTGTATATGTGGGATGGAGGTCTGCCACAAAATCCTCAGCCTCCCTTCAATTATTTACTCACTTTTCACGTTGCCGGGCTGACCAATGAATATGCCGAACCAGCTATCTTCCTGCGCAACGGAAAGGTCACCCAGGTTGAACCCATGACCGAGCTCGAGACGGTGGAATTCCCCGATTCGGCAGGCACATTGGAAGCCTTTGTGGCAGGCGGCGGCACCAGCACCATGCCCTGGACGTTTGAAGGCAAGCTGCGGACGCTGCAAAACCTCACCCTACGCTACCCAGGGCACCTCAACCAGCTGCGGGCCTTCTGGGACCTGGGGTTGTGGGATTTGAAATCCATTGCTCTGAAACAGGGAGAGGTGATCCCAAGGGATGTATTCCATGCCTTATATGAACCTAAAGTAACATTCCGCAACGACCCTGAGAAAGGCAAGGATATCGTGCTGGTGCGGGTGAAGGTGTTAGGGAAGAAGAATGGTCGTCCCGCACAGGCATTGGTGGAGCTGGTGGACCGATTCGATGAGAAGACCGGCTTTACCGCCATGGAACGCACCACCGGCTGGGATGCGGCCATTGTCGCCGAGATGATGGCGCACGGCCAGACCCCACGTGGCGCCGGTGGGGTTGAAACTTTTGTGCCGGCAGTTCCCTTTATGGGGGAGCTCAGGCGGCGAGGCTTCAACATTGAGGAGATTGTGGAGTAGAAGCAGTTATCTTCATTAATTTATTTCCAGGCGCTGATCAGATTGACCGGTGTGTTCCTGTTGATGCTGGGAACAGGCCTTCTCAGCGTGTATCTAGCGATCGCTTCGGAACCTAAAATGGATTATGGTTTATCGAGAGGCTAACGCCTGGAAGTGCGGAGATGCCTGCAGGGGTGGAAATCCAGGCTTCTCACCCGACCTCCGAACCGCGTGCTTATTTTGTCCTGGAAAATTGAACGAAAACCCCGGTTCACTTGATGTCGCTGGGTTATAAAGATGTGCTGGTGATGACAAAGCCTGACCCCAATTGGAAAGCTCGGGTGAACGGGGCACACGAGGCAGCCTCATATATCGCTGTGCCGGGTCGAGGTGGTAAAGCGCCCCAAAATATTCCAGGTTTTCGCGGCCGGTCAGCTTCCAGTATAGCCCACGCTCACCCATTAACATGCAGCCCACACTGCCGCGCACTTTATTCTCATCTTGGGTGACGTTAAATCCATTGATCCAGGCACTACCGCTGGTGGGCAGCAACAAGGTGGTCAGTATTTTGATCAGGGTGGTTTTGCCGGCACCGTTTGGTCCGAGCAGCCCGAAGACCTCGCCCTGGTTAACTTCCAGGGTGATCGAGTTCAGCGCCTCAACCGAACGATGCTCAGATTTAAACAGACCCTTGCGAGCGCGCACCTCGTAGGTCTTGCTAAGTTTCTCAGTTCTGACAGGACTGGTCATCGAAGGTCGCCTCCCAACAGAAAGCGATTATACCTTCCATTCCATGGGGTGGAGGTAAAAAGCTGGTTAGTCTTAACCGGTCTTCCCCAACCGTTTTCGTTCTTCCTCAGCTAAAACTGGCTCCAGCTTTATGAACAGGGCAGCCGGCTGCACCAGGCGCTGACCAGGCTGCAAGGTGGATGGCTCCCAACGCCCTCCTGCTTGTGGAGGGCGGTAGCGCAAGGTATTATGAGTTCCCAGCATATCACTCTGCGCTTCGATATACGGCTCTCCAAACAGCGGTTGGGTATAGCCCAGGTAAGTATTTAAACGGTCGCTGCTGAAGGGGATGAACGGGGCGAATAAGACCTTGAGCGAGTCGATCACTCGCAATGCGGTATAGATTGATTTCGCCGCGGCAGCCTTATCGGTCTTGATCTCATGCCAAGGCGAAGTCGCCTCCTGGTATTTATTGCCTTCCTTCGCCAGGCGCAAGGCTTCACTCAATGCTGCCCTCAGGTGGACAGCTTCCAGGTGCTCACCGACCGTTTGAAACCCTGCATCTACAGCTGTGATGATATCCTTATCAATCTGACGGAGATCACCCGGGTTGGGAACCTGCCCATCCCAATGCTTATAGGCAAATGGCAGCGCTCGATTAACTAGGTTGCCCCAGGTTGCTACCAGGTCATTGTTGTTGCGGGCGATAAACTCATCCCAATCCCAATCCGAATCGTGGTATTCCGGCATGTTGATCGTCAAATAGAATCGCAGCGCATCTGCGTCATAGCGTGAGAGGAAATCCAATCCCCAAATAGCCCAGTTCCGGCTACCAGAGATCTTTTTCCCCTCCAGGTTCATAAACTGGTTGGCGGGTATGTCATAGGGCAGGTTGAGGGGGGTTCCTTCCTCCTCGGCGAAAATCTTCACGAATTCCTTCCCCGCCCCTTTCAGCTGCGCCGGCCACATGGTAAGGTGGAAAAAGATATTATCCTTCCCGATGAAGTAAAACGTTTTAGCGGATACGTCGGTCCACCAATCTCGCCAGGCTTCGGGCTGACCCGTGATTTGTGCCCACTCAATGGTGGCGGAAAGATAACCGATGACCGCCTCAAACCATACGTACAGGCATTTGCCCTCCCAGCCCTCCACAGGCACCGGGATACCCCAGTCAAGGTCGCGCGTGATTGGGCGTGGGCGTAGGCCCTCGCTTTCAATCTGCCCCAACGATTGACCTATCACCGTCTCGCGCCAGTAACTCTGGCGGTCGCATAAGAACTTCTCCACCTCAGGCTCCAACTTTGTAAGATCGAGGAAATAATGCTTGGTCTCACGCAGCTCCGGCGTAGACCCATCAATCTTGGAGTGCGGGTTGAGCAGCTTCTCGGGCTCAAGCACATTGCCACAATTGTCGCACTGGTCAGACCGGGCTCCCTCGAAACCGCAGATATAACACGTGCCTTCCACATACCGGTCGGGCAGGAAACGTTTGGCTGCCGGAGAGTACCACTGAGAGCGCGACTCGGTATAAAGGTAGTTGTTTTCGTTCAGCGCCAGGAACATGGCTTGGGCTACTTTGAAGTGATTTTCTGTGTGCGTGGTGGTGAACAGGTCATAGCTGATACCTGCTTTTTGGAATAGCTCGAGGAATTGGTTGTGAAAAAATTGGTACACCTCTTCCACCGGCTTACCCTCTGCATCTGCGCGCAATGTGACTGGGGTGCCATGTGAATCGGTGCCAGAGACCATCAACACCCGGTCACCTTTGAGGCGGTGATAGCGCGCCACAATATCTCCCGGCAGGTGCGACCCGGTGATGTTGCCCACATGGATCTGGCTGTTGGCGTATGGCCAGGCGATGGCGATAAGAATGTTGTTTGACATTTTGTCCTCCTTATTTTTATTCAATACAAGTCTCTGGTAACTACCCGCATAAAAAAGGGCTGCCCTGGTTCGGGCAGCCCTCGATGTTTTATCCTATGGTGGTTATTGATCACCCTCAAAGCCGGCTGCCCAGGCGCGTTGAATTATCTCCATCATGGCCATAGACATTACGAATAAGTTGTGGATATGTCCGTTCATACAGCCAACCTTTTAGATTATCAAAAATGAGTCTAAACGGATGGGGGGCTTTTGTCAAGATATTTACAGCTGATTAGGCTTTCGTCCGCAGTCTTTAGAGATATTCGCGCAGCAGCCTTGCCCGATAAGGGTGGCGCAGCCTGCGCAGCGCCTTACCCTCGATCTGGCGGATGCGCTCACGGGTCAAACCGAACTTATGCCCCACTTCCTCCAACGTATATGGATGCCCATTTTCCAAACCAAAGCGCAGCCGTAAAATACGAGCTTCACGCGGTGAAAGCGTGGAAAGAACCTGGTCGACGCGTTCGCGCAGCATGTTCTCGTAAGTCGTTTGCGAAGGAGACGGTGTGATCGTATCTTCAACAAACATTCCCAGCTCGGTATCATCCTCATCACCCACCGGGCTTTCCAGTGAGACTGGGATGCGGGCGACCTCGATCATCCAGCGCAGCTTATCATGACCAACGCCCATTTCCAGGCAAAGCTCCTCCTGGGTGGGCGGCCGTCCGTACCGTTGCTCCAGATTATGCGCGGCCTTATACATCATCCGCAAGCGGTCGGTCATGTGCACCGGGATGCGTATCGTCCGGCTCTGGTCCGCGATCGAGCGCGTGATCGTCTGCCGTATCCACCAGGTGGCATAGGTAGAGAAGCGGAAGCCGCGCTGATATTCAAACTTTGAGACTGCTTTCATCAGTCCCAGGTTGCCTTCCTGGATCAGGTCCAGAAACGCCACCCCACGCCCGATATATTTTTTTGCCACACTCACCACCAGGCGGGTATTGGCTTTGATCAGGTGCTCACGTGCTAAGATGCCATCCTGGATGGCCACCTCCAGCTCGCTGCGAAGTTTGCTCGACCCTTTGCCGTTCATCCTAATGAGCCTGGCTTTGCAATCCGTAGCAAGCTCGATTCTCTGCGCCAGGTTGACCTCCTCTTCCAGGGAAAGCAGGGGAACGCGTGACATTTCTTTAAGATAAAGCCCCACGCTGTCGTCGGCGGAGATATTCTCCAGGCTGGGGAGCAGAGGTGCTTCGAGAGTAGTAGGGTTGAAATCCAGGGCAGTGCTGTCGAGCTTGGTGAGGTCGGGTTCTGGTTCCGTGTCCTCTTCGATCACGATTTCGACACCCTGCCGGTGCAGCAGCCCGAACAGCTCCAACAGGTTCTCATCGTCTTCTCCGTCCCATGGAAAAACTTCAAGGATATCCCCGGTGGTCAGGTAGCCTTGCAGATCGGCTTTCTCCAGTAATGTATCCAGTGCTTCTACTTTTTGCGGCTGTGGATTTGGATTAACCATTTTTTCCCTCCTATTGTATGATGTGTCTATTTATCCAGGAGCGATTTCAGAGAGGCCAATCTGGGATCACCAGAGTCTTCCTCGTGATGACAGGTACTTTCATTCAGGTTATTCCCGCATATTGGGCATAAACCTTTGCAATCCGGCCGGCATAATGGACTGATAGGAATCTCGAGTAAAATATACTCCCGCAGCACGGGTGTGAGGTCGATGAACCCCGTGTCAGGCATGATTAAACCCGAATCAGTCATGTAACGCTGAGAAACGGCGTACAATTCGGTGAATTCGAAATTCAGGGTTTGCTGAAAACTGGTTAGGCAGCGCACGCATTCGAGGTCGATCAAGGTTTGAAATATTACCTGCAGCAGGATACCTTGTGGGGTACGGGTTGCCCTTACATTTCCGAATAGTCCGCTTAAACGCAAATCCGGAGGGATGTATATTTGCGGGAGATCGAAAGGGATGTCCCGGCTGAACCCTGCAGATTGAGCAACAACAAAGCCGACATTCAGACGTAATGGAGAATGTGGGTCAGACACTATGGTTCTATAGCTATACTTTGAAAATTATCTTGTAAATCGCAAAGTAATTTATTATATTATACAATTATTATAACATATTTTGTTGCCACAGGTAAGATAGAATTTTGTAGATTTACCCACATATGGTGTGTGGGTAAGGTGCGGATAGTCGATTATTTGGAGGAGCCATATGCAACGATTGCTCATCGCCACAAGAAATCCGGGAAAACTAAGTGAAATACAATCTCTGCTCGATGATCTCGAAATCTCTCTCGTCACTCCGGATATGGTCGGCATTTCATTAAAGGTGAAGGAAACTGGCAGTTCCTATGAGGAAAATGCCGCATTGAAAGCGAGCGCATATGCCCGCTTGGGCAATCTGGTCACTCTGGCAGATGATTCGGGCCTGGAAGTGGACGTCCTGGGCGGCCGGCCGGGCATCCGCTCAGCGCGCTTCTCTCCCCTGGCAAATGCCACTGATGCCGACCGCCGTGCCTACCTGTTGGATTTACTGCAAGGTCTCTCCCAACCATGGACTGCTCACTTCCATTGTACGGTGGCGATCGCTGTCCCAACAGAAAGGATCTATTTTGCTCAAGGGAACTGCCCTGGCATGATCATTCCCACCGAACGGGGTACGAACGGGTTCGGTTATGATCCAATCTTCCTGTTACCCGCTGTCGGATTGACTATGGCGGAGCTCAGCACGCCTGAAAAAAATCAATTAAGTCACCGGGCACGCGCAGTTAAGGCCGCCTTGCCTGTTTTACACGCGCTCCTTCAAGATTAGGCTCATGGATTTGACTAAATTCGGCGAGGAGATGCTTTCCAAGCCGGGTATTTTGGGTTATCATAAGGTCGATGAGCCAGCTTAGCTATACCCTCCTCGTGGGTGCCATTGCCATTGTCCTGGGTATTATCCTATGCCTGGCTATTCTAAGCTTTATGGGGCAATTGAATTTTAGCAACCCGTTTCGCAGGCAGCAGGATAGCTCTGGCGGCAATAAACCGATGTGGGATATTGACCATCGCCGGCTGCGCGAGATTTATAACCTGATCTCTAAAGTTACATCCACTTTAAAATACCAAAATGTGCTTGAAATTGCACTGGACCTGGGTTCAAGGGTGTTGGCGACGCCGCATATACCTCCGGAACGGTTGGTGAGCGCCGTGCTGCTTTTCACCCAGTCTGAAAATGAACATCCGAACTTAACTATTGGGACGTCGCGGCACTTTCCCCAGTCAGATATGCGCATTGTCTTGCCGGGTACCAGCGGGCTGATTGGAGAGGTGATCACCGAGGGTCTACCAAAAAGCTGCACTGAACCCTCCAAAGACCCGGAGTTAAGTCGGTTCATCGCCCTGCGTAACTCTTCGGTAGCATACTGCCTGCCATTACGGTCTGGGTTGGATACTTATGGAGTGCTGATTTTCGCCCATACCGATCCAGACTTTTTTACCCCCTCCAAGTGCGAGCTTCTGGATATTATTTCTCACCAGTCAGTCATCGCCATTCAGAATGCGCGCTTATACAGCGATATCCAGCGCGAAAAAGAACAGATGATTGAAATTCAACAACAGGAGCACAAAAAACTCGCGCGTGACCTGCACGATGGCCCCACCCAATCTATGGCTGCCATTGCCATGCGCTTGAATTTTGCTCGCCGTCTTCTGGAGCGCGATCCCAAAGCTACCGCTGATGAGCTGATGAAAATTGAGGAGCTTGCCCGCCGCACGACCAAGGAAATCCGCCACATGCTCTTCACCCTGCGCCCGTTGGAGCTCGAATCACAAGGTTTGATCGGGGCGTTGAAAGCAATGGCGGAAAAAACGCACGAGACCTATGACCAGAACGTCATCGTAGAAGCTGAAGAGAATGTCATTACCCATCTTGAGATGAGCAGGCAAACCATCATCTTCTATATCGCCGAAGAAGCGATTAACAATGCCAGCAAATATGCCCAGGCGAACCACATATGGGTGCGCATGAAAGATTATGACCAGGACCTTGTGATGCTCGAGGTCCAGGATGATGGCGTTGGTTTTGATCTGACCGGCATTGAAACTACAACCGAACAGCGCGGCAGCCTGGGACTCAGAAATATGAGTGAACGCACCGAAATGATGAGTGGCATTTTCCGAATAGACTCAAGCCCCGGAAAAGGCACCACTATTCGTGTGGTGATACCCTTAACTTCAGAGGCCGCTGAACGATTGCGCAGAGGCGGTTGATCCACAATGCCCGTCTCAGGAAACCTGTATTATTCTATCCATAGTGAACGAGGGACGGAAAATCCCCCATTGGTGCTGATCCATGGAGCTGGAGGAACACACCTGTACTGGCCACCGGAGATTCGCCGTTTACCCGGGTATTGTGTTTATGCTATTGATTTACCAGGCCATGGCAAATCGGAGAGCTGCGATGGTCAGCAGACGATTGGGGATTATGCCCGCCACCTGGTCGAGTGGCTGGAATCGATCCAGCTGCGTCGGGCGGTTTTCGTGGGTCATTCGATGGGGAGTGCGATTGCCTTGACTATGGCAATCCATCATTCGGAGTATGTCGTGGGATTGGGCTTGATCAGCGCTGGAGCGCGCCTCAGGGTCAATCAGGAGATATTGAGTTTTGCCACGGATCAGACCACATTTATTAAAGCCACCGATCTCCTGGTATCCTATTCTTTTAGTCCCAATACACCGCCTCGGATGATCGAATTGTCCTCCAAGCGAATGCTGGAGACTCGCCAAAGCGTGTTTCTAGGAGATCTGCTTGCCTGCAATTGCTTTGACGTGATGGAACACCTCGAGTTTGTCGATCAACCCACGTTAGTGGTCTGCGGTGCTGAGGACCAGATGACGCCCCTGCGTTATGCCCAATTTCTATCGAATACCATTCCGCACGCCCAGTTATGTGTGATTCCCAACGCAGGGCATATGGTGATGCTGGAACAGCCGCGGCTCGTCGCTGATGGATTGCTTTCCTTCCTGGGTGCAGTTTCATTTCATCCGGGTGAGGGTTTTTGATATGTACGTCGCTATTGAGGGTGTCATTGGGGTGGGGAAAACTACCCTGGCGCGCTTGCTTCAATCCGCATTCCAATCTACCCTGGTGCTTGAGGTCTTCGAAGAAAATCCATTCCTATCAGATTTCTATTCAGACCGTCAGCGTTACGCCTTCCAGACTCAGATTTTCTTTCTGCTCAGCCGTTACTACCAGCAGCGCCGTTCAGTCCCCGAAATCCTTAAACGCGGCGATTCGTTGATCACTGATTACACCTTTGCCAAGGATGCACTGTTCGCGCGTATCAACCTGGTCGGGGACGAGTTGGACATGTACTACCGTGTGCACAATGCCCTGGCTGAGAAGATCCCCCTCCCTAATTTGATTGTTTACTTACGCGCCGATATCGACGTGCTGATGCAGCGAATTGCCTCACGCGACCGCCCGTACGAGCGTAATATGGAACGCGATTATATCGACGAGCTAAGCCATGCCTACGATTCCTTTTTTATCGATAACCACGCCCGGAATGTTGGCGAAAGTGTGACCGTTCTCACTCTGGATACCAATGAGCTTGACTATGTGGGCCGGGTTGAAGACCTAAAGCTGGTTGAGAACCGGATTCGCCAAACGCTGAAACAAGTTCCCTTCCAGGCCACCCTACCCATGATCGACGAGTTGTGAAATTCAGGCAAAATTACAACCATGCGGGACAAGCGATATATAAAATATAACGATTATCAGCCTGGGGGTATATATGCGTATTAACCGTAACATGTTGCTTAAGCTGGCTAATGATACGGTAGAAAAAAGCGTGATTGCTGACCGTTCTATCATCGCCATTTACCTGCAGGGATCGCTGTTAAGTGATGAGCCGCTGATCGGAAACACCGCCGATATTGACCTGTTTTTTGTTCACAATGATGATGTCTCTCTCGAGCGCGAGATTGTCAGGCTGTCGGATGAGGTACATCTCGACATCTCACATCACTCGCATCGAGTCTACCGCCAGCCACGTGAGCTGCGCGTCGACCCATGGCTCGGACCGGTGATATACAACTGTAAGATCATGTACGATCCGCAGCACTTTATCGACTTTGTCCAGGCAAGTGTAAGGGGCCAGTTTAATAATCCGGAAAACGTGGTAACACGTGTTCAGAAACAAGCTGTCCACGCCCGGGAAATGTGGGAATCGTTCAATGCCAGCCATCGCCAGCCTAATCCACATGACGCATCCTTATACCTCCAGGCTTTGGAACACGCCGCGGATGCCATCGCTGGACTCAGCGGCCACAACCTGACCGAGCGGCGCTTCCTGCCCTCTTTGCTCCACCATGCCGAGGCGGTGCACAAACCCGGTCTGTATAAAGGATTCCTGGGGCTATTAGGGGCTTCAGCGGTAGAAGTGGGTGGTATACGTGCCTGGATACCTGAGTGGCATGCTGCATATGGCTCGCTGGCTGAAAACCAGGCCCCGGTTCGCCTGCACCCCCACCGTGTGCTGTATTATCAGCGCGCAATCGAGGTCATGCTGGATAGTCAGACCCCCTACGACGCCCTCTGGCCCCTCTGGCGCACCTGGACGCATATGATTCAAGCACTACCTGGTGATTCACCCCATTATGCTGCCTGGCAATCCGCCGGCGAGGGGTTGGGTTTGCTGGGCGAGGCATTCTGCGAGAAAATCGAGGCCCTGGATGCCTACCTCGACCTGGTTGAGGAGTTGTTGGAAAGATGGGGGCGCGAGAATGGGATCCAGGCACCAAGCTAATTCTCATTCTTCCATACCAATATGCTGACTCTTTTCAAGTTGTTGTTACCCTTCACATTACATGATATCTTACATAATTATTACTCATACACATTATATATAGCGCAAATCGGAAATTGTTTCACGTGAAACATGTTTGGTTGTTGGTTGAAAGGTGCTCCAAATCCAGCTGGTTTCACGTGAAACAGTCAAAATAGAACATTCCCTCTCGAGAAGGGACTTTTGGCTCGCTCGTATCATCACCAATACTGTCATGCCAGAATGATAGTAAGACAGCCTGCTAGCAGGAAGATCAACATATAAAGGAGAAGTTGCTATGGAATATCAAGTAGTTATCGATGTTACTGTACATGTTCTTGTGAAGCAAGTGAACAGTCGTATAGAACAAGGATGGAAGCCTTTAGGTGGTGTTTCTGTATCCTCAACAGGTGATTTTTTACAGGCTATGATTCTGGAAGATAAAGAGGATGAGGACGAGCAATAATGCTGTTTATGATATACCATACTGCTGGTATAGCATAAAACTGGCGTGTAACGTGGGTAGCCTGTCAGTCATTCGTAGCCTCCTTGTTTATCTCCTCTTTTTGCTGCCAGGCACAGAGAAATAAGGAAGATATAGACAATCACACCCAGGAATATTGCTATAAGTATTCCAATCCATAACATAATTCGCTCTCCTTTTATTCTCTCATTGTGTGAATTCAACTTGGCTTTAGCGGGCTAGAATGAACCGCTTTCACAGAGTTTTTATTGCAAATTACATGCCACACTTTTCGAAATTAATATGGGTGTGGGTGGGTATTGCTGTTATCGATCGATATCATTATTGAGAAACAATGAGGGTTAGGCCGGATAAAATAACTGCATATATATTTTTATGGATTGTGCATGAGTAAAAAAATCACTTTATTATTGATCAACAGAACGTTGAAGCATTACAAAAAATGGATTAATTAAGCCATCAGTTACTCTACTAAGTGGATAGATGTTGCTTACTTTCAAGGGAGTGATGTGCCAGGCAAGAAAAGCCGTCCAATTCTGGAAATTGTCGAAATGTTATGGGAAGAATGTGTATGTAGGGTAGACATAGAAAAGACTGTGAAATACGAGGCACAATCATTGGGATGAGAAAAGTTGTGCAGGTGTAAAATAATTAATAAGTAATTATTCCTGAAAACCAAAACTACTTCATAGTAGAAGGAGGAGATATATGAAGAGAGTCTTTTTAGTTTTCATTTTGGCGCTTGCAATGCTTGGTATTTGGGTAAGTGTAGCATTAGCCTTTCAGACCTATATACCCATTGTTTATAAACAACCGACTCTGACCCCAACTAAAACAAGTACTCCAATAATTATTCCAAGTCCAACCCCAACTTCGAATCCATCTGAGGTTCAAATCCTACCCAATGATTCTTATTATATAGATAGTATTAACTATCTTAATGTCGTAGGTGAAGTTCTGAATAATACTGGCGATGACTTGAGTTTCGTCAAAATCACTGCCAACTTTTTTAATGCCAGTGGGCAACTTCTCTACAGTGATTTCACCTATATATACCTGGACTATTTACCCGCATGGGGAATTACATGCTTTGAGGTTTCTGTACCAGTCCCTTCTGGATGGGCATATTATCAATTTGAAGCTCCGACCTATTTTACGGATGGTCAACCTTTACCCAACCTTACAGTTCTAAACGACAGTGGCTCATACGATACTACATTTGGATGGTACGATATCATTGGTCAGGTTGGTAATAATGAAGGGGTTAGTGTTAAATTTGTTAGTCCAGTAGGTACTCTGTATAACAATCTGGGCAAGGTTGTTGGTTGTGATTTTACTTACGTTAATAGCACTGATTTAGCTCCTGGGCAAATAAGTTCCTTCGATATAACTTTCTTCAGTCGTGATTATGCCGACGTTACTTCGTATAGATTACAGGTTGACGGAACATTACCGTAGAATATTGAGAGGGTGGAAATAATCTGAATAGGAATAAAAAAAAATGAACTTGAGAATGACGAGTGGAATACAGTCTGTCATAAGCCAAAGCGGCGGGGACGCTACGCCTCCCCTATCATGGGCGGGGTGGAAAATAAGATAGCGGCACTATGAAGGCATGAGATGGGATGGTCGTTAGCAAAAATTGGCGGTGCTAATTGGGCGAGAAAGAACGCAGGGGAAACATGCCGCGATCTTACAGAAAAAGAAAAAGGTGCGATCAAAAAAGCAATTTCTGATTTTTATTTAAAGGGCGGTACTACCCTGGGAGATGTGTCAAATAAGATCAGTAAATATGTTGGTGAGGAGCGGGCAAACGTTATAGCTGTTACCGAGATTACGAGGGCTACTGCTAACGTACAGCAATTAGAAGGGGAGGATCTCCAGAAACAAGGCGTTGATATGTATAAGTTCTGGGAAACACGCAAGGATGATTTAGTATGCCCAGTATGTAAAAGCCTGTTTAAAAAGCAAGTCGGTATTTATGAAAGTTTTGCAGACGGTATTTTTATATCTGCAGCCCATGATGGTTGCCGTTGATGGATTGGTTTATTACCCATAAAATATTAGTCTTGGAGATGTTAACCAGGCGGAACGCCCAGCGGCTGGTTTACGAGCTGCCCATTGTTTTATCGTAATCGCAACTAATTTGCTTGACCCGCTGGAAAAGCGGGGCGATAATCTAAATATGCCATCAAGGGAATTTAAAACCATTGTTGCGACTACGTCTACACATGGGATTTTTATTTCTCCTGCATGGGTATCGGAAAACAAGATGTTTGATGAACTGGGCAAATAAGGTTGGAAACTGGTGAACGCCACTAAAAGGGAAAAAGAACCAATCGCACTTGGTCTGTTTGAAATAACATACTATTTCAAACGGCTTGTTAACGAATGATAATCGTGGAAATACTACGTGCCATTGGGTTGATCAAGCCATAATCTTAAGTGGAATTTTCCAAAGCGCAGGACGACTGCTTTCTCCGATTGGGAGGCAACTTTCACTGCCATGAGGCTCGCAAGGTCAATAAGATCATCATAACCAGGTATGTTACCTGAATGGTTTGAGAATGCCGTTCTCATCCATGAGAGTTGATCCACCAAACGCCAATACGATGATGACAACGAATAGGAACCAGGCTACCCCACTGACGCGCAGGTTGGATTTCGGTTTTCTGCTTGAGCTGTCAGTGCCGTTGGATTGCTTTTTCATTTGTGCCTCACTTTCATATAGTAGAGCGCCTGTTAAGCCTCACTTTTTTGATCTGGTCTGTATACGCCTTCCCCACTTCCTCTGGGGTGTACCCCAGGCGTTCGGTTTCACGGAACAAAGCCGCCAGTAAATTGACCAGTTTTTCTTGACGTATGGTCTGCATTTCCTCTTCACCGGGGGTGCTGGCGACAAAAGTGCCCTTCCCTCGTTGGGTGATGATTACCCCTTCGTTGGCCAGGTCACGGTATGCCAGGGCGACGGTATTGAAATTCACCGACAGCTCCACTGATAATTCTCGGATGGTCGGGAGCTGGTCCCCGGTCTTGATCTGCCCGGCATGGATCAGACCCTTAATCTGTTCCTTGATCTGGTCGTATATCGGGACACGGCTGGTCTTATCGATACGGATTTCCATGGTCGGTAGGTACACCTTTGATTAATCTATTATACTATAACATTAGTGCAATAGTACTATAGCACAACTAAATAGAATGTCAATCACCTGCTAAATGTATTAAAATTGAAGTGGTGTTCCCTGGATGCATATCCATGGGCTGAGTAACTCTCATAGGCCTCTTTACTGCCCGGCAAGGCTAAGGAGTATTCATGTGCCTGATTATTCATTCGAAGCTATACTGATCCGGCCTGAGGGAGTGGGAACCTGGACCTATCTCAATATCCCCCGCGATGTATCCTCAACCTTCGGCTCCAAGGGGCAAGTTATGGTAAAGGGGACAGTTGATAGCTGCCCCTTCCGCAGCACAGCGCTCCCCATGGGCGATGGCTCGCATTATTTGGTGGTCGGGAAGGATATCCGCGATCAGATTAAGAAAGCGGTGGGAGATTCGGTAAAGGTTACCCTGGAGCTGGATCTTGAAAAACGTCAGGTGGTCATCCCAGACGACCTGCGCCGGGCCTTGGAAGATCACCCTGAAGCTTTGAGCGGTTTTGAAAAGCTTTCGCACTCGCAGCAGAAGCTGTACGTGGACTGGATCTTGGGCGCCAAACAAGAGAAGACGCGCAGCCATCGGATAGAAAAAGCGCTTACTCTACTGGCGCAGGGAAAAAAACTGCGCGGTTGAACCCTAAGCCGCTCCTTGGCCGGGGCAAAGATTAGCCGTTCAAAGCCGGTTGGATATACATGAGCGAACTGGCGATTATCTACCCGTCACGTGCGGTCAATGCTATAGTTTATATCCGATCATCCTCAAAAATCCCTTACGCCAGGCGATGTCTTCGTCTGTCTCAAACCCTACGGGAGAAGAGCCATCCACTACGCCCAGGATCCCTCGGCCCAGGTCGGTTTGCGCCACCAATACTTCCGCCGGGTTAGCAGTTGCGCAGAAAATGCGGCATACCTCGGGGACTGATTTAATCGCATTCAACACATTCACCGGGTAAAACCCATCTCCCAAGAAGACGATAAAGCTGTGACCGGCGCCGATTGCCCGCGCATTCCTGCGCGCCAGGTCGAGCATGGCTTCATCCGTGCCGCTCCAACGGATCAGGCATTTCCCAGAGGCTTCGCAAAAGGCAACCCCGAACTTGATCCCTGGCACAGTATTGACCAGTGCTTCATGAACATCCTCAACGGTCTTGATGAAATGAGATTGCCCCAGGATGAAATTGATCTCCTCGGGCTTTTCGATTTTTACGCTGATCAGGTCCATCGAATCTTCTCCTTCTATTTCGGATGCTGCTTAACTGTAACAAAATATCCATCAGGATACAAGAGTCGAGACGGGCTGAGTAATCGCTCGACGGATTGCCACGCCTCATAGCGCGTGGTAGAATGCGGTAAGAATAACAAGTTTACATATATTTATTGCAAGACTGGCGTTGCTGGTGGAGCACGGGAGTCTGTTCTTGATTTCAGGAGGTTGAACTTATGGAAGGACAAGCGAATACATTTACCGTGAAGAAGGGTTTGGCTCAGATGCTCAAGGGGGGTGTGATTATGGATGTGGTCACGGCTGAGCATGCGAAAATCGCTGAGGATGCCGGCGCTGTGGCAGTGATGGCGCTCGAACGCGTCCCTGCGGACATCCGTGCCCAGGGCGGCGTGGCGCGCATGAGCGATCCGGAGCTGATCCTCCAGATCATGGATGCTGTATCCATCCCGGTGATGGCAAAATGCCGCATCGGCCATTTCGCTGAAGCTCAAATTTTGGAGGCCATCGGGGTCGACTACATCGATGAATCCGAGGTCCTTACTCCGGCTGACGTAGAGCACCACATTTTCAAGCACGATTTCAAGGTTCCCTTTGTGTGTGGGTGCCGTAATCTGGGTGAAGCCCTACGGCGTATTGGCGAGGGAGCGGCGATGATCCGCACCAAGGGTGAGGCAGGCACTGGCGATGTGGTTGAAGCGGTCAGGCACGCCCGCACCGTGATGGGAGAGATCCGGCGCTTACAAAACCTACCTGATGAAGAGCTGATGGCTTTTTCGAAGGAAATTGGGGCTCCATACGAGCTGGTGGTGCAAACCCGCCTGGAAGGCAGGATGCCAGTAGTGAACTTCGCCGCTGGCGGGATTGCCACTCCCGCCGATGCAGCTCTGATGATGCAGCTGGGCGTCGACGGGGTATTCGTCGGCTCGGGTATCTTTAAATCTAGCGATCCTGCCAGGCGCGCCAACGCGATCGTCAAAGCAACGACCCATTTCAATGATCCCTATATCCTGGCGGAAGTAAGTCGAAATTTGGGTGAGCCCATGGTGGGGCGCAATGTCTCCACCATGCCTGAGGTGGAACGACTGGCTGGGCGTGGTTGGTAAATGCGTATTGGTATTTTAGCCTTACAAGGCGATTTTGCCGAACACAGCGTAATGCTCAAGCGTTTAGGCGTCACGGTGGTCGAAGTACGCCTGCCGGAGCAGCTTGCAGGATTAAGTGGCCTGATCATCCCGGGTGGCGAATCAACCACCATTGCCAAGCTGGCGGTCAGTTACGGATTAATGGAACCATTGTGTAAGTTTGGTGAGCAGAACGCAATCTGGGGCACCTGTGCCGGGGCGATTTTCATGTCCAGGGATGCCCATCGCGACCAACCACTGCTCCAATTGATGGACATCACCGTGGAACGTAATGCATTCGGTCGGCAAGTGGACAGCTTTGAAGTTGATTTGGATATCCCCACCCTGCTGGAGGTTGACCCTGAGCAGAAACCCTTCCATGCCGTATTCATCCGCGCTCCATTGATCGAATCTGTGCAGGCTGATGCGTGCATATTGGCTAGACTTTCTGACGGAAGGATTGTGGCAGCCCAGCAGGGACACTTGTTAGCTACGGCTTTTCACCCAGAGCTGACCAAAGATGACCGCTTTCACCGCTACTTCTTGCAGCTAGCAGCATGAACATTCGCCCATTCGATTGGCGTGATTTGACGCTCCTGCGTGGTTATCTCAACCGCGGCATATTCTTAGATAGCACCCGTGCACTGATCCATGGTAAATCGGTCATCCCCATGGGAGCCCTCCTGTATTTCCTTGGTCCCTCCACCCGAATGTTTACCTATCGCTGTGACTATGACGCACCCTCTGGAACGCCCCTGATTGGGCAGATGACCTTCACTGGAGGTGCTTCGTATGCCCGTCTTTCCTTCCTGGCGCCCGAAGATGGTATCGATCAACCAGGGTTGACTGCACTATCAGATTATATGGCTCTGCAGATGGGCAATAAGGGTGCCTTCCACATTCTCGCTGACATCAATGAGAGCAGCCAGGTCTTCCAGCTGTTGCACCGGGCAGGGTTTGCGATCTATGCCCGCCAGCGAATCTGGCGCCTGGATGGTCAGCCTCAGGGCGACCAGGAACCTGTTCCCTGGAGAACTGCCCTGTCCAGGGATGCAATCGGGGTGCGATCGCTGTACTCCAATGTAGTGCCTGGGTTAGTCCAGCAGGTCGAGCCGCTGCCTAAAAAGAATCTCAAAGGGGTCGTTCTCTATAAAGCCAGTGATGTGATTGCATTCGTTGAGCTGAAATACGGGCGTAATGGGATTTGGGTACAGCCGTTTATCCATCCCGATGTGGGGGACTTCGATTGCTCACTGGTAAATTTACTACATGAACTACCCAATAGGGGCAACCGTCCGCTATACCTGTGCATCCGCTCCTACCAATCCTGGTTGGAGTCAGCCATCGAGGCTATGGGCGCGCAACCAGGCCCGGTGCAGGCCGTGATGGTGCGGCACCTGACAGTTGCCCAACGCGTAAACCAGGCCTACAAGGTGCCCGCCATGAATGGCACACGCGCTGAGCCTACTGCACCGATAGCAAATATAAATGAATCCCGCTATCAGGAACCCGCTGAAGACGAGAGATGGTCGGGGGCAAATTCCATATTGTAAACTTAAAAGGAATCCTCGAGGGGATTTCTTTAGGATAATTATGACGAGAAAACGAATCACTGATAATTTAGATGTCTTATTGAATGTGCTGCCACCCAAGGTGGCCAGCCAATTGACGATCATCAACCGCTCGGACGATCTGCTAGAAGTGATCCTCGACCTCGGGCGTGTACCTACGGCACGATATATCGACCGTGAGGAAACCCTGAGCCAGGTTGAAGTGACCCATACCGACATTGGTTATGTGGTTGAGCGCATCAGCGCCTTCGATACTGATAATCGTGCCGGCATGGAGCGCACCTTACACCGCATCGCTGCCATACGCAACCGCCGGGGGGATATCGTTGGCCTCACCTGCCGGGTTGGGCGCGCCGTGTATGGCACGACGGACATTATTCAAGATTTGATCGAAAGCGGCAAGAGCTTGCTACTACTGGGGCGTCCTGGGATCGGTAAAACTACTATGCTACGTGAAGCTGCCCGCCTGTTGGCTGAGAAAAAGCGCGTAGTGATTGTCGATACCTCCAATGAGATTGGTGGGGACGGTGATGTGCCTCACCCTGCAGTTGGCCGCGCCCGCCGCATGCAGGTCTCTACCCCAGCACTGCAGCATGAGGTGATGATCGAAGCGGTAGAAAACCATAATCCTGAGGTGATTGTGATTGACGAGATTGGTCGCGAGCTTGAGGCAGCGGCCGCTCGTACCATCGCCGAACGGGGCGTGCAGCTGATCGGCACGGCGCATGGGAACACGCTCGAAAACCTGCTGCTCAACCCAACCTTATCCGACCTGGTGGGAGGGATTGAATCGGTCACACTTTCGGATGAAGAAGCCCGTCGGCGCGGCACGCAAAAAACAGTGCTTGAGCGCCGCTCGCCGCCCACCTTCGATATGCTCATCGAGATCCAAACTCGCGACCGCCTGGCAGTCCACCTGGATGTCGGTGATTCAGTCGACGCACTCCTGCGCGGTTATCCCATCCAGCCCGAACTGCGCTACCGTGATGAAAGCGGAGAGATCCATATCGAGCATTCAACCCCACCTGCCAAAAGGAATTTTGGCGTACAGGGGTTTTCACGCCAGCCAATGGAGTTTGGTAAAGACAGGGGCCTTCCGACAGTGGCAGCCGGGGGTCGCAATGATCGCGGTGAAGAGCTTCCTGAAAGCAAGGATGAGGCCGCCACCAACCTGGACCTATCTACGTTACAACCCATAAAAATCTATCCGTACGGCGTTGCCCGCAACCGTTTGATCCAGGCTGCCAAGTATTTGGGAGTGCCTGCCGTTGTGGTGAATGAATTGGAGCAGGCACAGGTTCTGGTCACCCTGCGGTCTTATTATCGCAGCCGCCAGCATCCGGTGATCGATGCCGAAAACCGCGGTATGCCGATCTACGTGCTGCGCGCCAACACCGTTAACCAGATGCAGCATTTCCTTAGTGATTTGTACAACCTATCTAGCACAGTCACCGAAGAACGCGGTATGGAGCCTGCCATGCAAAATACCCAGGCAGCCATCGACGCCGTGCTGAACGGGGAGCGTTATGTTGAGCTACCTCCCGCCACAGCCTACATCCGTCGCCTGCAGCACCAGATGGCGCGCCAGGCAAACCTTACATCCCATTCCTACGGGAAGGAGCCTTACAGGCGGGTGAGGATCTTCAGAGACTAACCAGATGTTCATCACCCTCGAGGGTCCCGAAGGCAGTGGTAAGACCTCCCAGCTACCCATCCTGGCAGAATATTTGCGCCAACACGGCTTTGATGTTTTGACCACCCGTGAGCCTGGCGGTACATCCATCAGCGAGCAGATTCGCACGGTGTTGCATAACCTTGAAAACAAGGAGATGAACCCCCGCACTGAGATCCTGCTTTATCAGGCCTCGCGTGCCCAGCTCGTCGATCAGGTCATTAAACCTCACTTGAATAAGGGCGGCATTGTGCTCAGTGATCGCTATGCCGATTCGACCCTGGCTTATCAGGGGTACGGTCACCAAATTGATATTGAAACACTGCGGATGTTGGTGACTTTCGCCACCGGTGGATTGAAACCCGACTTGACGATCCTGCTGGATGTGGACGTCGAAACAGGCTTACGGCGCAAGGAATTGAAGGGGGAATGGAACCGCCTGGATGCCTATGACCTGGAATTTCACCAGCGCGTACACCAGGGATATCTTCAGCTCGTGCAAGCCGAACCCGATCGATGGGAGGTGATCGATGCCTCTCACAGCCCTAGAAAAGTCCAGGATGAGCTGCGGCGGGTAGTGGCTAAGAGATTAAATATTCGCCCCTGAATTCGTTACCTTCCTAAAAATCACCATCATCCCCCATCCCAGCTGCACCTCCCTCCAGGTCCGGGATTGCTTTTTCGATATCCTCTGGGCTTTGTCCCGCTTCTAGACGGTCGACCACTTCATCGAATTCCGGTCCAACTTCTTCACCCATTTCGTTACCCATTTTACGCATCATTTTCCCGAGTGCCTTGGGGTCATTCTCCAGACCTTCCAACCCGGTCGGGTCGGTAAGCGCGTCCAACCGGCTTTCTTCCGATTTGGCGATGCGGATGCGCCCGATCCGTCGTTGCACCTGGTCACTGGAGCAGTGGGGGCAGTGGACAGCTTTGACGCCGTATTCCTTGTAAGATAAAAATACATCGAAACGTTTTTTACAATTCAGACATCGATATTGATACGTTGGCATGTTTAACTCCGTCTCCAAAATGCCGGAGGGTATTCGCTCGCAAGCAGAGCAAGGCTGAATTATAATGCTTGTTTGCGGAGAATTCTATGACCTTATTTACATACGCATCGCGCCATACTGAGCCGCTGCTGATCGTGATTTCAGGTCCGTCAGGAGTAGGGAAGGATACGATCATCCAAAGGATGAAGGAAAGGGACCTACACTTTCAATTTGTGATCACCGCCACCACCCGTCCGCCGCGCCCCAATGAAGTCCATGGCAGGGATTATTTTTTCTACTCGCCGGACGAGTTTTCACAGATGATCGAAAAAGGAGAGCTGTTGGAGTATGCGTTAGTGTATAACGATTATAAGGGTATCCCCAAAGCCCAGGTGAGAGATGCCTTTACCAGTGGCAAAGATGTGGTAATGCGCCTGGATGTGCAGGGAGCCGAAACGATCCGCCAACTATGTCCTGACGCATTGATGATCTTTCTCTCGCCTCAGGATGAAGACGAGATGATCGGTCGACTCCAGGAGCGAAAAACTGAGACGCCGGATGGATTAAAAGTGCGCATCGCCACGGCTAAACAGGAGATGACCCATATCAACTCATTTGACTACGTGGTGATCAACCGTGAGCTCCACCTGGATGAGACCGTCGACACCATTATTTCGATCATCATTGCTGAGCATCACCGGGTAAAACAACGCATGGTCACCTTATGAACCAGGATCAGCCGGCCCCTCAAGGTAGCTCTCAACCGCCAGGAGTATTTACGGGCCAAATGCCGCAGCGGCCCGTTTTTCGTCCATATGTGACCTTTGTATTAATTGGTATCTGCGTGGCGGTGTACCTCCTTCAATTAGCCACCTATAATTTTTTACAGGTTGACATTCCGGCCGCGATTGGTGTCAAAGAGAATAATTTGATCATGGCAGGGCAATTCTGGCGGTTGATTACCCCTATTTTTTTGCACTCGGTTACAAACCCCCTGCATATTGGTTTTAACATGTATGCGCTATACGCTATTGGACCAACCCTTGAACGGTTTTATGGTCGTTGGCGCTACCTGATCCTGTTTATGGTAAGCGGCTTTGCGGGTAATGTGATGTCGTTTATGTTCACGCAAAGCCCGTCATTGGGAGCGTCTACTGCCATATTTGGCTTGCTCGGTGCAGAGGGTGTGCTGATATATCAGAATCGTGACGTATTTGGTAGCATTGCCCGCCGCGCCCTAAGCCAGGTAGTCATCATCGCAGCAGTCAACCTGGTCATTGGGGTAACCATACCCGGTATTGATATCTGGGGGCATATTGGCGGATTGATCGGTGGGACACTATTTGCCTGGTTCGGTGGACCTGTACTGCGGAAGCAGGAGCTTGTACAAACCAACGCCGTAATAAACGTACGCAGCAGTAGGGAGGTAATCATAGCAGGCACAGCGGTGTTTGCCTTGTTTTTCTTCCTCACCATTGCCGCTATATTTATCAATAAGGGTTAGTTATTTTCCCACTCGGGAGCCCTTTTCTCCACAAACGCCCTCACACCCTCCTTGTGCTCGGCTCCCAACCGGGCAATCTCCTGGTTATGCGCCTCATAATCTAACACCTGCTCAAGCTGAGGGTAAATGGCTTTGTTAAAATCACGCTTGGCTAGTCCCATGCTGTGGATGGGTCCCATAGCCAGAGCCTTCGCCATCTGGAGAGCGCTGGTGTGCAGCTCAGCCGAGGGTACCAGGCGGTTGACCAACCCCCATTCCAGGGCTTGCTGCGCGCTGATCGGTTTATTCGAGAAAGCAGCCTCGGTCGCCCGCCCCAGGCCGATCAATGCCGGCAGGAACAACGAAACAGCTGAATCGAGCGCCAGACCGATGCCGAGGAACCCCACGACGAAGCGCGCTTCCTCGCTAGCAATACGTAGGTCACAGGCCAGTGCCAGACCTAACGCCGCTCCGGCCACGGTGCCGTTAATTTCGGCCAAAACGGGTCGATCCAATTGCCTGATCTGAAGAACGAGGGGATTATAGGTTTCGAGCAGGTGCTGCCGGTATGACTCGCCTTTGGCTTGTACGATTTCATATACATCCTGCCCGGCGCTGAACTGATCGCCTGCCCCCCTGAACACCACCACCCGTACCTGTTTTTGCCGGGATACCTCCTTGAATGCTCCCTGCAGCAGCCCGACCATCTCAAGCGTGAGTGCGTTCGCCTTGGGATGGTCCATTGTGATCACAAAAATCCCATCTTTGTATTCGGAAGTGATTAGATCAGCCATCGGATATCCTCCCAGGATTATTTTAATGCCATATTTACAGTTTTAAACAAAGAACAGGCGGATTGGTAGATCCGCCTGTTCTCAATGATCATGCAAACGAGCTATTCCGGTGGCTCCTGGTCATCGTCCTCCAGGCCGTATTGGTCGTCGTCGGCGCCTAATTCAATGAGTGCTTCTTGCTCGGTGAAACGAACCCACAAAAAGATGAGCTGCCCATCGTCGGCATCCATCGTGCGTGATGCTACGATCGGTGTCTTATGAATTAATCCATCGGCAGCGCGGAATTCGAGCTGGATGGCTTCCTGTTTACGCCAGGCGCGGTAGCACCGCTCGACCAGCGCCGGTCCATTAAAGGTGCGCAGGCGAGTCAGTGCAAGTTTATGCAGAGAGGGGCTTTCATTCAAACCCAGTGGCCAACCCTCGTGCACATCTTCAAAGTTTGGGGGTGGGCCTTCAATGATGGTTATCTTTTCTTCCATTTATAGATTCCTTGGTTTTGGAATCATACCACGAAAGCGCTAACGGTTATTTTCTATTAATATTTTGCATCTAAGTCGTCAAGTGTATAATGGAAGAATGTATAAATTGGTTATCCTGGTCGCATCGACGTCGACTCCAGGTTTTCACGGGTTCTGGCCGCGTTTCCTGCATGCCGCTGAAGATATCCCCGGTTTACGACGCGAAGCCACCAGCCGAGTTAGCCAGACGTTGTATGGCGATATGCAGTGCGCCTTGATCCATGAATTGTATTTCGATAGCCTGGCCGCGCTCAATTCAGGTCTAGCGTCTGAATCTGGTCGGGAAGCTGGCAGGCTCTTGCAGGAAATGACCGCCGGCAGGGTAATGCTGTTGATTGCCGACCATAGCCAGGACGACCTGGAAAATATCCGCAAGTACAAGACTATGGCGCAAAATGGCACCAACTAAACTGGGCGTGGATGATCTGAGGACATATATACAGTCTCGGAGCATCCCGGCAGAGATCGTCCAGCTGGACGTACCCACCCCTACGGTGGAGACAGCCGCCCAGGCGGTGGGCACTCAAGTGGATCAAATCATCAAATCCATTCTTTTTTTAGCCGATGAGCATCCCGTACTGGCGATCGCCTGCGGATTATCCAACATCCAGCGGCGAGCCATTGCCGATTTATACAAAGTAGGCAAGAAAAGAGTAAAACTCGCCACGCCTGAGATGGTCCTCGAGATCAGCGGCTATGAAGTGGGTGCAATGCCTCCTTTTGGTCATCGCCAGCCATTGAACACCGTTATCGACAGGCGAGTACTCGCCTTTACTGATGCTTACGCCGGGGGTGGAGCCGAAAATGTGCTGCTGCACCTCAATCCGCAAGATATCCTCCGCGTGACGGGGGCGAAAGTACTGGATTTACTTGAATAGCGTTTGGGGATGAAACCCAAGAAAACTACCACCAGTAAATTTGGGTCACCCGGGCGCGCCAGCCATGACGCCTCCCCTTTTTATAACAGCCGTTTATACGCGGACCTGTCCCAGGAACACATGACGGATTATACAGAGAACCCCATCCCGATGGAGAAACTAGACCGGATTTTTCAGCGTTCCTCCGAGAACATGGGAGAGCTGCCTGATGACAGTGTACACTTGATGGTCACCTCCCCGCCTTACAATGTAGGCAAGGAATATGATAAAGATTTGACGCTGCCGGAGTATCTGGAGTTCTTGACCAGGGTTTGGGCTGAGGTATATCGGGTTCTTGTTCCGGGGGGCAGAGCGTGTGTCAATGTTGCCAATCTCGGTCGGAGGCCTTATATACCCCTGAACGCCTGGATTGCAGACAGCATGCTGGGGCTGGGATTTTTAATGCGTGGTGAAGTCATCTGGAACAAAGCTGCCAGCGCCAGCCCGTCTACTGCCTGGGGTAGCTGGAAATCTGCCGCCAACCCCACCTTGCGTGATGTGCATGAATATATCCTCATCTTTTCAAAAGGTACGTTCAAACGGCAAAACCTGCTTCACCGGAACAGCACTATTTCACGCGACGAGTTCCTCGAGTTCACTAAAAGCATATGGACCTTTCCCGCTGAGTCAGCCTCGAAAGTGAGTCACCCGGCACCCTTCCCGGTGGAGCTGCCCTACCGCCTTGCCCAGCTGTATTCCTTCGAAGATGAGGTGATCCTCGATCCCTTCATGGGCAGTGGCCAAACTGCCCTTGCCGCCCTCAAAGCCAGCCGGCATTATATTGGTTATGAAATTTGCGCGGAATATGTCAGCCTGGCGGATGCCCGCATCCAGGGAGCCTTTGCCAACAAGTAATCCTCGCCCCTCTTGTATAATTGACCGGCCTATCATGCGGCATTAGCCTTGAATTCAGCCTTCAGCAGCCCGTATATATATGATCCGCTATACGTCTCACCCAGGTGGCGCCTGTTTTCGCGCAAATAACCTTCCCTGGTCATGTTGCAGCGCTCTGCCACCCGGATGCTGCGCGAGTTGCTTTCATCACATTCCAGCCGCACCCGGTGGGCGTTCATTTTTCCGAATAGAATAGCCAACACAGCCTTCACCCCTTCAGTGACGAACCCTTGCCCCTCATGGTCGATATCTGCAAAGTAGCCGACTTGGAATTCCGATAGATTCCAATCCACCGGTCCAACATAGATCTGAGCAACGAAATCACTGGTTTGTTTCTCGAAGGCACCGATGAAGAAGCAGTTGCGTGCCTTCCAGGCAGCCTCCAGCTCACCCACCAACTCCTCGGCCGCTGCTTCGCTTTCCACATTGGCGGCGACATTATCTGCTTCAAACCGGCTCAAGTGTCCCCGGTTCCTCAGGCTCATGGCGTAAAACCAGCTACCATCGCCCGGTTGATAGCTGCGTAGGATTAAACGCTCACTCTCGAACGGTGTGGGGAATTCGTATTTTATTTTTTCCATAACTTGACCTACAGAAATAGCTGAACTGATTATGCCGGGCTGCTTGCTGGCTATTAAAGTCCTTGTGGCGCGTCTCTCCATATTATAAATACATAATTGTCTCCACAGCCTCAGGAAGAACGGGGATTTAATCCGTAAAGGATGGTAATATACTTGAATTGTATGGATGCCGTTTTATGAACGTATTGCCAGGCCTCACCGTATTGGGTGCCAGTTGGTGTAGCGGTATAAACAAAATATGAAACGCTGGTTTATTGCCCTGGTTTTAATATTGATCCTGGTGGGGTTATATTTTGCTTATCCTTGGCTGCGAACGCGGGTTGGACGGTCAAAGCGTTTGGTGGAGTGGCTAAATGACCCTTCAGCCCACGCGGATTGGTCGCTGCAGCCGGGTAAAAGCTGTGGGAGCGCTCCTTTCATAATACCCACCGAGGGGTTCGTAGGCTTCACCTGGGGCGATTCATTACGACCGGGGAACCGGCACCAGGGGATCGATATCTTTGGCGGTGATGTGCCCGGGAAAACACCGGTGATCGCTGCCTATGGTGGTTATCTCACCCTTTTGTCCGATTGGAAATCAACGGTCATCATTCGCATACCCGCCGACCCGCTATACCCTGCTCGTCAGATCTGGACGTATTACACGCATATAGCCAATGAACGCGGTGCCTCGTATATCTCACCGGAGTTTCCTCCCGGGACAAGTGAGATGCGCGTGGAAGCGGGTACCTTTCTCGGGTATCAAGGGGATTTTTCTGGCGACCCTGATAATCCCGTGGGGGTACATTTGCATTTTTCCATCGTCCAGGATGATGGTCAGGGCAGTTTCCGCAATGAGTTGAAGATCGAGAACACGCTTGATCCTTCCCCCTACCTGGGCATCTCGCTCAATGCCAGTCAAAACCCGAATGGGGTCGTGGTGTGTGAGGCTGATGCAACGAATTAAAAGCCATAGGTATAGCTTATCTGAGGGCCTCTACCGTATAATGCATGAGAGATAAACGATGGATGAATTTGCTGACAAGGTGGTGTTGATTACCGGGGCAGGTCGAGGCTTGGGTCGGGAGCTTGCCCTGGCTTTTTCTTCCCTGGGTGCGAGCGTGGCTGCCAACGACATCAACCCTATTAGCCTGGACGAAACGATTGAGCTTATCCATCACGCGGGTGGTAACGCCACTCCATACGTCTTCGATATTGCCAAGCGCATGCCGATCGAAGCCATGGTCACCCAGGTTCTTGATCATTACGGGCGTATCGACATCCTGATCAATCATGCGTGTGTGGAACCCGACATTTCTCTCCTCGATATGGACGAGTGGGAATTCCACCGCACACTGGATGTTAACCTGGGCGGTCCATTCTTCACTGTGCAACAGGTCGGGAGGATTATGCGCCAGCAAGGTGCTGGCAGTATTGTGAACCTGATTTCCTTGGTCGGGGGTCAGGATTTCCAAAAAGGTCATGCAGCCCATTTAACCAGCCAGGTTGGCCTGATCGGTCTGACGCGGGCTGCTGCAAGTGAGTTGTCAGCTTTCAACATCCGGGTCAATGCTGTTTTTGATGGTCCGCTGGGGATAGGTCCCGCCCCATCATCGTCCTGGGACGTCGCCGCATTCCGCCTATGGAAGGAAAGCCTTCCCGACCTCAAGCTGGAAGACCGCGCGGGTCTGGTCAGCCTGGTATTGTTCGAGTGCTCACCAGCCGCCTTAGGGCTGACTGGGCAGGTACTATCTCTGCCACCCGTAATATGAGCCCATTGTAACGTGGTGAAGTATGGAAGAATTACTCTCTTATCGTCAGGAATTGTTATCCGTTCTGGAAGCAGACATACCCCTGCTGGCAAGAATTGAAGTCGAGATTTCCTACGAAGGTTGGTTCCGTCGTTTAGGTGATGATCAACCCACTGCTCATTACGTCCTTGCTCGCCTATCGGCTGAAGATGCCCATGGATTCACACCCCAAATCCGTCGAATCTTGGATGAAGAAATGCCTCTCCTACCGGTATTTGATGCTGACGCCTGGATGGCAGAACATTACGTTCCAGAAGAACCTGCCAGGATCATCATTGAAAATTTTGCCTCTTTACGCACCTGGGAGGTAGGTTTGCTGTGCGGCTTACTTCCGACCAGCTGGAGCCGTGCTGGCAGGCACCCAAGGTGGGGGGTGCATGCCTTGCAGTGGTGGGTGGAACAGCAAAGGGATACATCTCAGCAATACTTCAGCCAGCTGCTCTCATTACTTGACGTGTGACTTCTGAGTTTGACGTATAATTTTAACGTCCTATCGATCAAAGTTGGTGTCTCAAAAATCCACACCCAGGAGGGGTTATGCCTGCACCATTCGAAACCATTCTGACTGAGATTCACGGTCAAGTCGGGCTTGTGCGCATCAACCGTCCCAAGGTGCGCAATGCGCTCAACAGCACTGTGCTACACGAGTTGGGCGAAGCTCTGGAAACATTTGATACCGACCCTGCTGTGGGCGCGATCGTCATCACCGGAGACGACCAAGCATTTGCAGCCGGTGCAGATATCAAGGAGATGGCCGATGCCAGCGCCGTGCACATGCTCACCCGAAGCCATATCCCTCAGTTCGACCGTATCAGGGCAATCCATAAACCGGTCATCGCCGCTGCATCTGGGTGGTGCCTGGGGGGTGGCAACGAGCTGGCCATGGCGTGTGACATGATCATCGCCTCTGAAACGGCACGCTTTGGTCAACCGGAGATCAATCTGGGCGTCATCCCCGGCGCTGGTGGCACTCAGCGTCTGACCCGTGCGGTAGGCAAAGCCCTGGCGATGGAAATGGTGCTCAACAACCGCCTATTGACGGCGGAAGAGGCGAGGAGTTTCGGTCTGGTCAACCGGGTGGTGCCGGTTGAACGTTACCTGGAGGAGGCACTTCAGCTTGCTGCGGAGATCGCCGCACGTGCGCCTTTGGCGGTACGCTTGGGAAAAGAAGTTGTGAACCACGCGTTTGAATCATTTTTAAGCGATGGGCTGGCGGATGAGCGTCGGGCTTTCTATATGCTCTTTGCCTCGCAGGACCAAAAGGAAGGCATGCAGGCGTTTGTGGAAAAGCGCAAGCCCTCCTGGAAGGGAGAATGAGCAGGTGTTGACCTATCGCGATTTCATCACCGGATTCCGTAAGCTTGAAATTGATCGCTCACGACCTGTGATTGTGCATAGTTCTCTCTCCGCATTCGGTGATGTCCATGGCGGCGCTGAGACCGTGCTGGGTGCTCTTGGTTCCACATTTGACACATTTATCATGCCGGTGTTCACTTATAAGACGATGATCACGCCGGAGGTGGGACCGCCCGGGAACGCGATTAATTATGGCAGTGGCAAGGATGCCAACCGGATGGCGGAACTCTTCCGCCATGATATGCCGGCCGATGCACTGATGGGTATCGTGGCTGAAGGGCTGCGGACGCATCCCAGGTCGCTCCGCTCGAGCCACCCAATCCTTTCTTTTGCGGGGATCAATGCTCAAAAAATCCTGGAGTCACAATCCATCAAAGACCCCCTCGTCCCTATCCAGATGCTCGCGGAAGGCAATGGATGGGTGTTGCTCATGGGTGTGGAACATACGGTTAACACCAGCATCCATTATGCTGAGCAGCTCGCAGGGCGAAAACAGTTCATCCGTTGGGCTCTCACTCCGAAGGGTGTAATTCCCTGCCACAGGTTTCCGGGCTGTTCCGAAGGCTTTGATACCGTTGCTTCCCACCTGGACGAGATGGTCCGTAAAGTTAAGCTGGATGAGGCAGTCGTTCAAGCCATCCCGCTCGGTAGCCTGGTGGATTCCGTTTGTGATTTATTAAAGGATGACCCGTCAGCGTTATTATGCAGCCGTGAGGATTGTGAACGCTGCAATGCGGTTAGGGAATCGCTTGTGGTGCAACAATAACGGGTAGCGATTCCAGTATTTTAGGTGTTTGCCCAGTATTGCTGTCGAATTAACTGACTGATCCGGTCTACCAGAAGGCAGAGATAATTGTGTTCTGGTAGATGTGGATGAACCAGGTTACCACGACTCTTTTTAGCCCCATTAAGTTCATAAACAAAAAAGTAGATACGGATGGCCTATCATGGATATTTTGATTAAGGCTTGATTGACTACCTTTGGGTACCTTGTTATACTGTACGAATGAGGGTAATTGGTAACGCCGGTAAACTGTTGAAAAAATTAGTTGCCTGGTAATTGTGTATCGTAATGGATAAAAAATTGGCATTTGCGCTCAGTGGAGGCGGCTCACGTGGGGCATTACAGGTGGGCGCCATGTATGCTTTGCTGGAATATGGCCTCCAGCCCGATCTACTCATCGGTGTCTCGATCGGTGCGGCGAATGCTGCCTTCGTCGCCTTGAGTGGCTTTTCGAAAGATTCTCTCGATCGACTTACGGCTGCCTGGCATTCGGCTGGAGCCTCTGAGTTGTTACCTTCCAATTACCTCTGGCTCACTATGCGCGCCATGTTTAATCGCTCCTCAAGTGATCCATCGCACCGCTTGAGAGATTTCTTTATCCATCAGGGATTAACCCCCGATTTAAATTTTACGGATGTCTCTCATCCAGACCTCGTGATCGTCTCCGCAGATCTGAATACCGGGAAACCAATCTTGCACGGAACGATGGCAGGTGACAAAATTTTGGATGCAGTATTGCTTTCGTCCACCCTGCCACCCTGGTTCATGCCGGTGAGGAACCAAGACCGATATCTAATGGATGGGGCTGTGGTGAGCAACCTGCCAGTTGAACCGGCGATCAGCCTGGGTGCAACTGAGATCGTGGCGCTAGATTTGATCGATTCACGCGAGATGAATGCATCAGGAGATGGAGTGCGGGGGTTTTTAAGCCGCCTGATCTATTCCGTGGGACGGCGGCAGTCGGACCTCGAGATGGAGCTGGCAGAAGCCCGCGGTATACCTCTGCTGTACCTATGCCTCACCGGCGAAATGCCCATTCAGATCTGGGATTTTAGCCACACTGACGATTTAATCGCCCAGGGTTTTGCACTTACCAAACAGGTCATTGAAAGCCAGCGCTTCTCCAATCCCATCCTGGCCGCCGTTCGCTAGGATCTGGTACAGCGTATAATGGGCAGTTCCGTTCTTCTCTCTGCGTTCTGCCATCGAACCCCTTCTTCACCAACACATCTCTGCCCTGATCAGTATTCAGGTCTGGCGTGCGTCGGCTGATACACTCCCAGCTTCCCGCCGCCCGGCAACGAGATATTGGTAAGAAAACCCCACTCAGCCTCCACCAATTCGTCGCATGCGATACTTTGCTGCTTCATTTCCGCCATGAATGCCTGCACGTCATCGCACATCAGGTATAACGTATGGACATTATTCCGTTTGTACGGATGCACCGCAATTTCGGCCGGAGGAGATTTAAATATCAGCCATCCATCGCCGGCATCAAGGTTCGGTAAGTGAAGCACATCCCGCAGGAACATACGGTCGGCCTCCGGGTTGGTGCTGAAAATAATCGTGTGTGCGCCAATGATCATGCAATTTATCCTTTCCGTAAGGGGGGCTGCCACGGTGAACCTCGGCTTGCGCCTGCTGCGGCCTCAACTTTTATCACCGTGATTGTTTTATAAGACCATCTTCACTAATTTATTGTCTGTCTAGCTCTGGATGCCTTACTAGTTTTATCCTGAGATCAGGATAAAACCCCTATCTCCTGTTCTGATATATAATCCTAATAAGTGTTTCTGTCCATACATTCAGCCAGCCAGCCGATCTTCAGTCATCCCTATCGGCTACAACGCAGAAAAAGGCTACTACGATTGGTTCTTCTGGAATGAGCAGATTCAGCGCTTCCTTGTCGACAACCTAAAAACCCCACTAAAACGCCATGGATAATCGACCCCTCGAAACCCACATGCAAATACCTTTATTTATCGAACCCAGTCGGCAGGGGACTTATTACACAATCCCGTTCACCATGCCCGCCAATACTGAGTCATTCACCCTCACCTACCGATATAAAAGGCATCATGAAAGCGAGCTGGTAGTGGAGAATGGCCGTTTTATATCCCGCAAAGAGATCAATATCATTGACCTGGGTGTGATTGGTCCGGATGGAACCCAGGTGGGAGCATCCGGCTCTGATAAGCTAGGTATTTTGATCAGCGAGACTGCTGCCACACCAGGCTACCATCCCTGCCGCCTTGTCGCTGGTGAATGGCAGATCATCGTTGGCGCCTACAAGGTTGCGCCGGAGGGGGTGAACGTCGTTTACGACCTGTCCTTTACTCCCAAACGTATGCGTCTATTAAAAGGAGATTTGCACACCCACACCCTCGCCTCCGATGGTGTGCTCGAGGTGGACGAATTAGCTCAACATGCATGGAAGAACGGGTTGGACTATCTTGCTATCACCGACCACAACCAGCCGGTTTCAGCCGATTCCTTGAGGCGTCTCGGTGGCCTCACTCTGATCCCAGGTGTTGAATGGACTCACTACCAGGGGCACGCCAACTTCTTGGGAGTGGATCAGCCATACGATGAGCCTTTTTTAGCTAATTCTCTCACTGAGGTCCAGGCGCGCTTTGAATCCGCCCGCGCACGTGGGGCTTTCATTTGCATTAATCATCCCTGTGACCCAGTCTGCCCGTTCCTGTTTGACCTGAATACGCTTCCTTATGACTGTCTGGAGGTCTGGAATGGACCCATGCGCGGTTCTAACCTGCAGGCAATAGAACTGTGGCACTCGATGCTCATGTCTGGAAAAAAAGTCCCCATCTGCGGCGGTAGTGATTATCACCGCGACTCCTTACTACTGTTCACCGGCGGACCCACCACTTGTGTGTACGCCATGTCTGCCAGCCCATCAGATACCCTCTCAGCGGTAAAACTCGGGCATGCTTATATCACCTACAGTGCCGCCGGTCCCACCCTCGAGCTAACCGCCGGCGATTCCATGCTGGGCGATAGCGTCGATTTCTCCAGGGTCAAGCAGCTCGAATTCAATGTCGGCAATCTGATCGCCGGGGATGTTGTGCAGGTGGTCACTTCAAGTGGGAATTTTCCACTGCTCAAAGCCGAAACTAATGGGACCATGCACGGCGGTTATTCTATGCCGGCTCCCGGTTTTGCCTACATTCAGATCCTGCGTAGCTTCCTACCTGGTCTGCCTTTGCTGCCGGCCTTGATCTCCAATCCGATTTACTTTGACGGAAAATAGAACGCAATCATCCTAATAATCCTGCCGCTCCTAGGTTGCCAGGTGATTAAAGACTTCCGCTTTCACGTCCACAAGGCTGACACATCCAAGCTTTCTATTCAATCCCTACATTTCCACACAATTCGACTTGCTTCTCCTCCAAGGAAACAAAAGTTAGCCGCTAAATCCCTTACTTAGACACCAGTCGCAATTACCCAAATAATTATGCAGCTGGCAGGGAAAATCCTATCTCGATATAACCTACTCAAAGGTTGAAGCACACTCTATGATGGAAATGAATTTCGAATAATCACTTGAAGGATTGTCTACCAAATGATGTTTTTGTCGTGAAATTTATCGACTCATAGTGCCATTTGTAGGATTCTTCGTGCATAGCTTCAACTGTTCATAAATTACCCTTAGCATCATTGTTTCAGATCATAAAAAGCCTCCTGGCGTAAATGCTGGGAGGTTTTTTAGTTCAGGCATAACCTGTCTATTATGCTCGTCAGATATGAGAGGTTGTATTGATTACCTCTATTGTGTACAAAAAATTCATCGTTTCCATCATTGGACCCCCGCTCATGAACAGGCGGATACTTTGTGTTAAAATTAACTGCGTCCATCCCGCGGTCTGATATGCACCGTCTATTAATCGGCTTTCGCCAGCGTTTCCACCAGATGAACCTGTCACAGCGGCTCATTCTGAATCTCGTGTTGGTCGTGATCGCCATCATCGTGTTCATCGGTCTGCCGACCAACCTTGCCATGTGGCGAGCGCTCGAAAATCAGGTATGGCTGCGTGTCCAGGATGCCCAATCTGCTACCAACGGGTTGTATACCGCTGAAGTAACCAGACTGAAGAAACTTGCTGGTCTCATTGCCGGGCGGCCCACCCTGTACAACCTGATACAACAGGGTGACGTCGCCGGGATGGCTCCCTATTTGAATTCGCTCAAAGAGGAAAGCGGAAACCTCGATATCGTCCAGGTCATCACTCCCGACCTGAAGGCGGGTGATCAACTGGTAGGTTTGCCATCCCCCCAGGCATTCCTGGCCGGCCGCGAGCCATATGCAGCCGATTTTGTCACCCTGGGAGACCCGCCGCGTCTCTTTATCGTGGGTGTCAGTCAGATCCAATCCTCCGCTGAAGGCAATCTCCCGGTTGGATATGTTCTGGTGGCCCGCGAGCTCAAATCAGCCTACATGAAAACCCTCGAGCAGCAGTCCGGTTTGGCGCAAAGCCTGATCGTTGGCGGCCGGCGTGTTGCCACCAGCCTGCCGGCTGCGCCAGGATGGTCGCTTGACCCCGCATCCGCACTGACCGTTGAGAAAACGGGCAAAGCTTGCTGCACAATGGGTGCTGCCCTGGATCAGACCTATTATGTCGGCTTGATGCCCCTGACCGATTCATCTGGAAATGTGGCTGCGTTGAGTGAAGTGGCCCTCCCTGGTAATTCCATCCGCCAGGGCATGATCAACACGATCCTGATTTCCGCCGGGTTCAGCCTCCTGGTGATGCTGGTAGGTTCATACCTGGTAGTACGGCAGGCGCGGACCATTACCAGACCCCTCCTGCAGCTGAGTAAATCCGCTGACCAGATCAGCCAGGGCAACCTGGACGTAAGCACAGCTATCGAAACAGGTATACCGGAGATCAACCAGTTATCCCGCCATTTTGAGCTTGCCCGACGCCAGCTGCGCTACATGCTTTCGGTGACTCAGCGAGAGATGAAACACGCAGAAAGGCTGTTATCGCTGCTCCCTAAAGGCGTCATCGCTTTGGATGAGAACGACCGCATCACCTTTATCAATCCTGATGCTGAGGAGATCCTGGGTTATCACAGCTGGGATGTGGAGCGGCTTCACTACACCCATATTTTCCCGCCTGCTCCCGGTGAGACTGCCACTATCGGCGCGCTTATACACAAACAGACTGATGGGCCGGTTGCACAGCGCTTGAATGTGCTCGATGCACACGGTAAACCGCTGCTCCTCTTCATCACGGTTTCCCCCCTGGACGATAATCCTCCCAGTGGCTATGGCTCCGAACGTGTGGTTGTCATCCGTGACGTCACCGAAGAGGAGGCCGTCAACCGGCTGCGCTATAACTTCCTGGCCAATGTAGCCCACGAATTCCGGACCCCATTATCGGGCATTGCTGCAACTACCGAGATTCTTGTGGAAGAGGGGACCATACTGACTCCCAATGAGCTGAAAGAATTGTTGGAAACCATTCAATTAAGCACTCTGCATCTGCAGACATTGGTCGAGAATCTTTTAGAGAGCACTACTATTGAAGCCGGCTGTTTCCAGGTACACCGACGGCCGATCAATTTCCAGGGAGTCGCCCAGGATGCGGCTCACTTAATGTCACCTTTGCTCAAACGCCGGAAGCAGAAGCTTGTTTTGACCTTGCCCGACAAGCTGCCCACGCTTTGGGCAGATGCCAACCGCTTGGTCCAGGTGCTGGTTAATTTACTATCCAACGCCAGCAAGTTTAGTCCGATGGGTGGCAAAATTGAGCTGAGCATCTCCCAGGACCCTGACTGGGTGACCGTAGATGTCATTGATGATGGGCCTGGGCTGCCCACCGATCGTTTTGCCGACCTGTTTAAGCGTTTTGTAACCGCCAACCAGTCGCACGACACTCAGTACGGTATTGGCTTGGGACTGTCGGTGGTTAAGTCAATTGTGGAAATGCACGGCGGGCAAGTCGGCGCAAAAAACCTCCCCCAGGGAGGCGCAAAAGTATGGTTTACCATTCCCATCCACCCTCCAGAAGAAAAGGAGAACCTATGACCAAGATACTTGTCGTTGATGATGACCTGGCGCTATCGGACGTGCTGGCATTTGCCATCCGCCGGGCGGGTTTTGAGGTTGCCAATGCCCATGACGGGATGAGCGCCCTGGAAGCGTTTTCTAAGGAACGGCCTGAACTGATCGTGCTGGATTGGGGATTACCGCGCCTGGATGGGTTAGAGGTCTGCACACGCATCCGCACCGAATCGGATGTACCCATCATCATGCTCACTGTGCGTGACACCGACGATAACGTCATCGCCGCTCTGGAGGCTGGAGCGGATGAATACATCATCAAGCCGTTCAGCCCCCGTCAACTGATCGCCCGCATTCGGGCGTTGCTGCGCCGGGCAGTCAAGGAGCCTCAGGAAATTCTTCAGGCGGGCTCACTCTCCTTCGATGCCGAAAGGCGTGAGGTGCGTCATGGAGACTCTGAACCGGTCCACCTTACCCACCTGGAGACGCGCCTGCTGCGCGCCCTGATGCAAAATCCCGACCGGGTGCTCAACAATGACACCTTGATTCTGCGTGTGTGGGGCCCCGAGGGTGCCACCAATGAAATGCTGAAGCAGCTTCTATATCGCCTGCGTAACAAACTGGAAACAGAAGCTGGCGCTCCATCGCTGATTGAAACTATCCCCAATGCGGGATACGTGCTGAACACACAAAATAACCAACCTTAGCCGGTAACTATCATGTAACAAATAATTCAGGGGGAAATATTGTAACCACATTGTAACCACTGGGTGCTTGTGGTTGTGACCCCCTTCCGATATAAATAGATAGTGAATTATTACGCAATCTGTCCAGCCAGTGCCAGGGATCCAAACCCTGGCTTTACCAAACGACGAACCACTACCAATTGAGGAGAAGAACCATGCCATCATCTGTTCAAATCAAACCCACATTGATCTGTCGTTATCCTATTGCGAGCAGCGATATGTATTACAACGAAGTCGGGCAGCGTGATGTTTATGCCCGTGATGATCTCGTCCACGGTTTTCAGATTTGGGGGGAACTGAACGGCGCAGGTGAACAAACCGCCATCTCCCTGTGTGAAATTTTCCTGGAATATGCCATGTTCTGTCAGACCGGATTCGATGAGAGCCAATCATATGCCCTTATGGAGAGTTTTGGCAGCGGCTTAGGTCAGGCGGCTGCCATGTACATGTTGGACAACATCTTCCTGGATGGGTTCCCAAACCCGGGGGTTTGCGCATTGGAATGCGTACTCGAGACGCTGCGGGTGGATTTCACCATCCATCAGATTGGTCCCGAGCTGCGTTTTATCATCTGCGATTGCCCTTTTGATAAGACCGCCGGGCAGACCGGACTCCCCCAGTCAGAATTGGCCCATGCTGGATTGAATGCCATGTGCCAAGGGCTGTTAAAAATTATCCAGCCCGAGTTGCCTGTCGCTTCGCCGATTGACGAGCGCTATGATCATATCTTCGCCATAGATACACAGATAGCCACGATTGCATGAGGTGACCCCAATGTTTACCACTTCCACACATACCCCAAGAGATAATCGACAACCCACCAAGGAAGTATCCTTTGATGCCTTGACGCCCGCCGAGATGGCCGTAAAAGCCGCCGAGACGGGGGTGAAGAAAACGAAATTAGATACTGTGCGCATGTTCCTGCTCGCCATCCTGGCAGGTGCATTCATCGCCATGGGCGCCGTATTCGCCACCACCGTCAGCGCCGGAGCATCAGCCCTGCCATTCGGCATCGCCCGCCTGCTAGCCGGCGTCACCTTTACCCTCGGCCTGATACTGGTGGTCGTCTCAGGCTCAGAGCTATTCACTGGCAACAGCCTGGTCATCATTGCCTTCGCCAACCGGCGCATCGCCCTACCTGCCTTACTGCGCAATTGGGGCATCGTTTACCTGGGTAATTTCGTCGGTGCGTTGTTGACCGCTTACCTGATGTTCCTTACCCGCCAGTACACCTTTGGCGCCGGTTCGATAGGTCTGGCCGCACTCAATACCGGTGAGGCCAAAACAGCTCTGGGATTTGCTCAGGCTGTGGTGTTGGGTATATTCTGCAACGCCTTGGTGTGCATGGCTGTCTGGATGTGCTATAGCGCACGCAGCACTATCGATAAGATCCTGGCGATCGTGCCCCCCATCGCTGCCTTCGTTGCAGCGGGCTTCGAGCACAGCATTGCTAACATGTACTTCATCCCCGTCGCCCTGTTCATCAAGCAGTTTGGGTCGCCCGCCTTTTTCGAAGCGATCAAGAAAACCCCGGCGGATTTTTCTCACCTCACCTGGAGCAATTTCTTCCTGGTAAACCTGGTACCGGTGACCATTGGGAATATTATTGGTGGTGTAGTGATGGTGGGTCTGATGTATTGGTTCATCTACCTTAGCAAGGCTCAGCAAGCGGCGGTTCCGGCCGAGGCCACACAACGAATTGCCACTGCCACCGCCCGTCCGGAAGTGCCGGCGCCGGTTTTTTACGTGACCCGCGAGCCGCCTGCCCGCACTGTCGAAGTGCCTTTACAAGCCCTGAACGCAAAAGCCAAAGAGAGTGAATCAGCTGCAAGGCGAATGTAAGCCCATCTGACATTTTCTAATACTGACACCTGGGGAAATGCTTGGAAGCACAGGCATTTCCCTTTATTTTTAACCTCCATTGGGAGCATGGTTGACATTACTTCGCCTTTTGGGTGTGGCAAAGAGAATGAGTGCGGCATTAGTGTTTATGTTTTGTATATGTTTTGTCTTGATATTGTAGATATAATAGAGTAAAATTGTTATGTTGAATATAACAAATAGTCATTCAGAAGAATCATGATATGACCGACGAAGGAGAACAAAAATGAACGATCGCGAGATAGTCGTTGAAGAATTAGTAAAAACATACTCCGGCAAGGTAACTGCCGTAGATGGAATAAGCTTCAAGGTGGATGAAGGTAAGATCTTTGGATTTCTCGGGCCTAATGGAGCCGGTAAAAGTACCACGATCAAGATATTGACTACCCTGGCCCTCCCAACCTCAGGGTGGGCGAAGGTCGGCGGTTTCGATATTGTAAGCCAGGCAACCGATGTACGGCATGTAGCTGGTGTGGCTTTGCAGGATATCGGCATCGATCCTCTGATGAAGTCCATGGAACTCCTCGTCTTACAGGGACGCCTGTTTGGTGCCAATAAATCTGAAGCGACAGCCCGTGCCGGCGAATTACTCGAGCTGGTTCAGCTGACAGATGCAGCGGATCGCAGAGTAGGCACTTACAGTGGAGGGATGCGACGCCGCCTCGACTTAGCCCTGGCATTGGTGCATCAACCTAAAGTGTTGTTTTTGGATGAACCTACCACTGGACTTGACCCCGTTAGCCGCAGGGATGTTTGGCGAGAGGTCCGCCGGCTGAATCGTGAAATAGGAATTACTATTTTCCTTACCACTCAATATCTGGAAGAAGCCGATGAGCTGGCTGACACGGTGGCAATAATCGTTGATGGGAAGATCGCTACGGAAGGCACTCCCGCAAAACTCAAAGCAGCCATGGGCGAAGAGTCCATCAACCTGATTTTTGAGACCCCTGAGATTGCTGAAAAAGGCCGGTCATCTCTCGAACGGATGGGGGATCGGATCCAATTGGACCGCGACACGGTCCGGCTTTATTTGAGCAAGGCAGCGAGTTCCATTCCGACGGTGATTAACCAGCTTCAACAGGCGGGAGTATCACCCATATCCCTAACCTTGACCCAACCGACTCTCGATGATGTTTTCCTGCAAGTTACCGGACAGCGCCTGGTTGCATCTGAGGCAGCTAAACCACTATCATCCCGTTCTAGCCGACGGGCGGAGGCAAATTAATCATGGATACACAAGTCAACACACTATCAGTCAAACAGCCCACGAAAAACACTACCCTTTCGCTACCCGTCCATATTTACCTGTTGGTCGTCCGTTCGCTGACGACCTTACTGCGCACGCCTGAAGCATTACTGCCACCCTTGGCTATCAGTATCTTCTTTTTAGTGATCTACCAATCGACGCTGGGTAAGGCATCCAGTTTCATACCGGGCATCGGAGGTAGTTATTTAGGATTTATCCTACCACTCTCGATCGTCAGTGGATCTCTATCTGGTTCCGGTATTGCTGCCCAGAATCTGGTGCGCGACATCGAGCGTGGCTATTTCGATAAATTACTTCTCACACCGGTCCGTCGGGCAGCGTTGCTGGTCGCTCCAATTTTGGCCGGTGCTGTGATCTTAGGAATCCAATCAACCATTGTCGTCTCAGTAGGTCTGCTACTGGGTCTTAAACCTGCTACAGGTATTCTAGGTCTGTTAGTGGTCATTGGACTGGGCGTACTACTCGGCCTCGGGTTCGCCGGTTTCACGGTGTCGGCGGCGCTGGGAAGCGGTAGCGCGGCTGCCACTCAAGGAGCCAGCTTCCTGTTCTTTCCATTGACCTTCCTTGCACCCACCTTCGTTCCTCTGGCACTGCTCTCAGGGTGGTTGGCGGTTGCTGCCAAACTAAATCCCATCACCTATGTGCTGGAAGCTATGCGCTCTCTCCTTAACAACGGCTGGGATGCGCATGCCATCGGCATCAGCATATTGGCATGTCTCCTTTTGGCGGCCGCTATGTATGCGTTAGCGGTCTTTGCTCTGAGTGTACGTACTCGCCGATCATAATGTCCATGCAATGATCAGTAGATGAAAAGAAATCGCTGGAATTTCCGGCGATTTTTTGTATTACCCACAGAGTCCCTGTGGTTAATCTGCTTTATCCCTGAGCGGATGTATCTGCCTGCCAAATTGAACACCGAACCAGTCGGTATAGAAAGTCATTTCTCGCATGAATGTGGAGCTGGAGACGTTCCAGGCGGGAGGTCGAGAAATGAAAATGACACTTATCAATCTGATGGCTACCTGCGTCGAGGCAGCTCTTTCAAGTGCTGCCTCGCGTCGGCTCGAACGATCACAACATCTCCATGACCTCTGCTGGTGAACGCCCCAAGCGTAAAAGCTCGCTCATGAGCCGCATCGGTCGATCGATATGCTGGAAGAATCGTTTATATCCGGAGCATAAATAGTTAAGTCCTTCTTCTTTCCCACCCGAGCACTTCACGAAGCGGTTGCGAGGGCATTCACCGTGGCACGCAAATAAGACCTCACACTCGTGGCAGTATGTTGGCAACTGCTCTCGCTTGTTCAATCCGAATTGGCGCTGCTGCGGCGTGCTCACCAGCCCGGTCATAGGGATCTCCAGAATATTACCCAGGCGATAGCCCGGCTCAACGAAATGATCACAAGCGTACAAGTCACCGTTGTGTTCCAGCACCAGCGACGAGCCGCACACTTCCTGGAAGATGCACACGTTGGCTGGAAGCTGGCACCAGCTGGCTAATGCCGCCTCGAAAGTCTGGATAAATACGTCGCCGACGTCGTGATGCACCCACTCCTCGAAAATATCGATCAGAAAACTACCGAATTGGTCAGGGGTCACCGAACGGGAGCTGACCAGCTTTTCTTTCTGCGTATAACGAAGCCGTCTGTTACCATCTGGCCCTTGGAGACCATCTTGTGAGCGTTGGCGCCTATTACGGCTAGATCGCTCGACGATGGGGATGAACTGGATGAACCGGGCGTTTAACTCATCTCGAAAAAAGCGGTACACATCCAATGGATGCGGTGCATTGGCTGCATGGACGGCGCATAGGATATTGGTGTCTACCTTGTGCTTCTGAAGCAAATCCCAACCGGCCCTTACTTGCTCGAAGCTGCCTTGTCCTCCCTTATCCACACGGTAGGCATCGTGCATTTCCTGGGGGCCATCCATGCTAAGGCCGATCAGGAACTTATGTTGCTTAAAGAACTCGCACCACTCGTCGTCTAGTCTGGTCCCATTGGTCTGGAGGGTGTACCTCACCAGCTGGCCAGGCATCCGGTACTGTTCGACCAGCTTTATCGAGCGCTCGAAAAAATTCATACCTATTAGCGTCGGCTCACCCCCTTGCCATGCAATGCAGGTTTCCGATGCCGGCTGCGCGGCCAATATCTGCCGGATGTAAGCCTCCAATACTCCGTCAGGCATGCGCATACGGCTCTCAGGATACAGCTGCTCCTTGCTGAGATAAAAACAGTATTCACATGCCAGGTTGCACGCTGCACCTGTGGGCTTGGCTAACAAAGTGAAGCCAGGGAATGGAGGCTCTGTTTGGGTTGGCACAGTCTATGTACAGAAGGTGATGATGGTGTTATCGGTGCGGGTGGTTTGGGTTGTATACGGTCTCCGCGTGGTATTCATGATCTGGTGCTCATAACCAGCCGCGCAGATTGGCCTTCATCTCAGCATTGAATGTATCCAGCATGCCAGAGAGTTTTTTCGCCAGCTCGGGCTCAGAGTCGATCATGCTGTAGGATTCATTCGGGTCTGTATCCAGGTTAAACAGGAAGGGTCCCTGCTTCAGCGGCCAATATGCGGCGATATCAGTCAGGTGGCGGCGGCAGTACTTCCACTGCTGGTAGCGTACCGCGACGGCCGTGCGTGTGTCATAATAGAAAAAAGTATCGTGGGGAGATGGTGATTCTCCTTTTAAGACGGTTAGGATATCTTTCCCATCGATGATCCGGTCTTGTGGTACCACCGCCCCAGCAAGATTAACAAATGTCGGGAAGAGGTCATAGTTAATGATCATCTCAGGGTTGGTTATGCCCGGTGGGATTACTCCCGGCCACCTGGCAATGAAGGGCACCCGGAACCCGCCTTCGAACCATTCCAGTTTTCGCCCCCGCTGGTAGCCTGGGTTGCCTTCCATCCACGGCCCATTATCGCTGCTGAAAACCACGAGTGTATTATCATCCAATCCGAGCTGCTTAAGCGTAGTGAGGATCTGCCCTACGCTCCAATCGATTTCCTGCACAGCATCTCCATACCGTCCCGCTACCGAAGTGTCCTGGAATGCCGCTGAGGCATGCACCGGGAAGTGCGGCATGGCATGCGCCAGGTACAGGAAAAATGGCCTGTCTTTGTTCTCCTGGATGAAATTTTGTGCTTCCACCGTAAAATTGTGGGTCAGGTTATCTTGGTTGGCTGGCGCAGGAATCTCCACCTGCCGGTCGCGGTAAATGGCATATGGCGTATCGTCGTTGCTCCACTTTGCACCGTAGAAGGTGTCAAAGCCCCGGTCGTTGGGTAGATATCCGGCTGTGCCACCCAGGTGCCATTTTCCTACCATGCCTGTGCGATAACCTCTATGCTGCAGAACTTCCGATAAGAGTAGCTCATCTTTCGGAATACCGCGCACATTATAAGAATAGCGCCCCAATACGTCCATTATCGGGTTCAGTGGATTATTTGTAGAGAGCAGCGGTGTGGAAATAAGCGTCCGCACGGGGTAGCGCCCGGTCAGCAGCCCAGCACGGGATGGACTGCACACAGACGCACCGGCGTAAAAGTTGGTCAGTGTAGTGCCTTCATCGGCCATACGGCGTAGGTTGGGTTGGTTGATCGCCGTTGATTCCAGGTCGCCCAGGCCGAGGTCATCACACAGGATGATAATGATATTAGGCGATGTCTCAGGGCTCGAATTGGTTTGGATCTGTTCCAGGTAGGTCAGAGCCCGGTCGGGTCGGAAATTCCGCCCGACCTGGTTATGCACCTGCCGGGCAATTCCCCCAACGGCCACTACCCCACCCCCGATGGCAGCCACTTTCAGAAACCCACGCCGGCTCAATTTCTTGGGCGTCATTCTCCTCCTGGAATTACCCAACCTTAATTTCAGTTGGCCATTCTGCCGATAAACGAGTATAGCATGAGTTGATGGATGCGTAACATATGGGACAGATTTTTCACCCGTCGGACGGAATTGTTTCCGCCTTATAGACGTGCTATACTAAGTACCACCTAAAAATGATAAGAGCCAGAATCCATCAGTACCTTGAGAGGAGCCATTCATGGCGACTGTGATCCGCGACCAACCCCGTTACGCCATTAAAACCCCCACGAATCTCTCCTCGCGCATCCAATGGCTGCGCGAGTATTATTTTCAGGGCGTTAAACGCGCCTGGAACAATGAATACTCTTCCTGGACTACAGGTACACCCTGGGATTTCCAGTATAACGAGCTGAGCTTTTATATCGTCCCTGAAACTTACACGTTCCTACAGACTTTCCGTTCTTCTTTTAAGCAGGTGGCGCATCCCGTGCAGCTGGATCGGGAATTCTGGAAGTGGTCAATGCCTGAACGCCGCGCCTGGTTCAACCGTGAAGTCATGGTGAAATATCTACCTCAAGAAATCCTGCCCGGTGATTTGCTCGCCGGGGGGCGTTTCAATATTATGACCTCGGCTTGCCTGACGGAAAAAGAAACCACGCAGCGTGACAGCCTGGTGTATGGACCAAATGGCAGCCGAGCAGCCATGTTGTGGTTTCATAATCATGGCTACGGTAATGCAGGCGCCACCTCCGGTCACATCATCCCGGATTATGGGCGCATTATCCGTGAGGGTTGGAAAGCAATCTATGCGGAATTGGAGGGAGCTTATGCAACCCTTTCCAGCGCCGATAAAGCCGGTAAAAAGGGTAGTCAATTACGGGCGATGATGATCGCGGCCACGCTGCCACGTGACCTGGCAGAAGCATACTGCCGTGAATGTAACCGCCTGGCTGAAATTGAGCCAGATTCCATCCGCCGTGCAGAGCTGGCTCAGATGGCCGATAACCTGTTGTGTGTGCCCTGGGAGCCTCCTCAGACTTTTTGGGAGGCAGTCCAGGCACTGTGGCTGACCCATATGCTGGTCATGGCCGACGAGAACTATCCCGGCCCGGGTGATTCATTCGGCAGGCTGGACCAATACCTGTTCCCCTTGTGGCAAAAATCCATCGATGAGGGGATGGACCCGGAGTTCGGTAAGGAAATTCTCAAATGCTTCTGGATCCACTGCAACACCGCTTACGATGGCTTGATCCGTACCGGTGGCAATCAGGGCATCACTGCCGGTTATGGGCAGCTGTTTACCATTTCGGGTATGGGTCAAGGAGGGCAGGATATGTCTAATGATTTCACCTATATCCTGTTGGACGTGATAGATGAGATGTCACCCATCCTTGAACCCAAGCCTAATGTGCGCTTGCACCGCAATACACCCGATAAACTTCTCACCCGCGTGGTGGATATGATTGCGTCCAGCCAGGGCTCGCCTTTTCTGCTCAATTTCGATGAGCGCTCGATGGCCGGGATGATGCTCCAGGCGAAAAAGTCGGGAGTGACCCAGCTCATCAACGAACAAAACGTTTTTGATTATGCCCCGGTGGGCTGCCTGGAAAATACCATGGTCGGCAATGATCGCTCTGGCACAGTGGACGCCAACCTGAACCTGCTCAAAGCCGTTGAGCTGACCCTCACCGGCGGTTATGATCTTCTACCATTCAAAGACCCACTGACCGGCAAGTCAGAGGAGGTTAAGCGTTGGGGTGAAGATACTGGCGATCCTACCCAGTTCGAAAACTGGGATCAATTCTGGCGGGCCTACGCTGCCCAGACGCGCGGCATTATTCGCCGCATCGTTGCGCTTTACGAGCAGAGCGAATCCCTGCGGGCCCGCTTCGCACCTACACCCTACGTATCCTGCCTGATCAAAGGCTGCGCTCAAAAGGGCCTGGATATTAACGAGGGCGGCGCCGAGCTGGGCTACGTCACCATCGAGGCGGTCACGTATGCCACTACCGTCGATTCACTCCTGGCAGTGAAGTATCTCGTTTATGATAACCAGTTCTGTACGATGGCTGAGCTTGTTCAGGCGTTGCGCGATAACTGGGTGGGTCATGAAGTCTTGCAGGCACGCGCCCTTCATAAAGCACCCAAATACGGCCGCGACGACGACGCTGCCGATGATCAGGCGCGCCAGGTGATGGAGTTATGGACGGAAGAAACCTGGAAGTACCGTACGCAGTCCACTGGCCGCCAGTTTCGCCCTGGGATGTTAAGCTGGAACTATTGGGTGGCCGATTCCTTCATCCTGCCGGCCAGCCCAGACGGGCGTCCGCAAGGCAAATTCCTGTCCAATGCGCTCTGTCCCTCTAACGGCGCCGATAACAATGGTCCGACCGCCAACGTCAACTCGGTGGGTAAGGTTTTGGGTGGGAAAGCTGCAGACGGTCACGGTGATTGGGCTGAATACCTGAACGTACTACCTAATGGCGGCAGCCACACCATGACTTTCAATCCATCCATCCTGCGTGACCCTGAGCACCGCGATAAATTCAAATCCTTCCTACTCGGCTATATCGAAAATGGTGGCTCTGCCTTGCAAATAAACCTGATCAATGCCGACATGCTCCGCGATGCCCAGAAAAACCCCGAGAATTACCGCCACCTGCTGGTGCGTGTTACCGGTTACAACGCCTACTTCACCTCCATCGGGCGTGAATTGCAGAATGAGATCATTGCTCGCGAAAGCCATCAAATGAAATGACGCCCCTCACCGGACGCATCCTGCACCTACAGCGCCTTTCAACCGAGGATGGCCCCGGAATCCGTACCACGGTTTTCTTTAAAGGCTGTCCATTGCGCTGTGCATGGTGCCATAACCCCGAGAGTCTCTCCTCCCAATCGCAGATACAGTGGTTTGCTATCCGCTGCATCCGCTGTGATACCTGTTTATCGGCATGTCCCGACCACTGCCTGACCCGAACCGATTCCGGGCTCAGTATTGATCGGGCACGCTGCGATGGTTGCGGCGATTGTGCCGAAGCCTGCCCTGCCGGCGCACTCGAGCTGTTGGGCAAAACCATTTCCGTGGATGAGCTATTGGCTGAGCTGCTCAAAGACCGCGCATATTTCCAAAAATCGGGTGGTGGGGTGACGCTTTCCGGCGGCGAGCCAACCTTGCAGGCTGATTTCGCTGAGGCATTGCTGCTTGCGCTGAAAGAAAATGGCATCTCTACGGCCCTTGACACATGTGGGTTGTGTCCTTCGGCAACACTGGACCGTCTACTGCCTTTCACAGACCTGGTGCTCTATGATCTGAAGCTATATGACGCAGACCTGCACCGACAATACACCGGCAGCTCGAATCGCCAAATCCTGGATAACCTGCTCCACCTCCTTGATGTGCAGCAGCGCCAGTCTTGGCAATTCAAACTCTGGATCCGCACCCCGCTTATCCCAGGGACAACCGCGACCGGCGACAATCTGACCGCTCTGGGATATTATCTCAGTGATGAGATTACTGGCGGCGTGGAACGCTGGGAGCTGTGCGCCTTCAACAATCTATGCCGCGACCAATATACCCGTCTCGGCGTGGAATGGGCTTATGCGAGTACACCATTGATGACGGCGGCTGAGTTGCGAGATTTCGAACAAGTGGCGAAATCCGCCTCAGGCCACCCCGAAATCATCCGTGCTACAGGAACTACCAGGTAGATTGTATCAACGCAGGAAACTAATATGAACATATCCAAGTCCACCTTTTCTCCTCAAGATATCCTGAGCACCCAACCGGCGATGAAAATTGGCCTGCTTGCTACCATCTCACCCGCGGGATTGCCCCACGTCACGCTGATCTCGTCCCTGATGGCATGCGCACCGCAGCAGCTGTCGTTTGGCCAGTTCACCGAGGGCCTCTCCAAGCAGCATATTCTGAATAACCCTAAAACTGCCTTTCTAATCATGAGCTTGGAAAAAAATCTATGGCGTGGCAAGGCAACTTTCACCCACTCCACACGAGAAGGGGTGGAGTACGATTACTACAATAATGTGCCGATGTTCCGTTACAATGCCTATTTTGGCATTCACACAGTCTACTATCTTGCTCTGCTTTCCCACACGGGTGAACAACCCCTGCCCATGAACCGTATCATCTTTGCGGCTGTTCAAACCATGGTGGCACGCACGCTGACCCGCAAATCCAGTAAAGTGGAGGTGCTCAATCCCTGGACTCGCTCCTTCCTGGATAAACTTGATAACCTGAAATTTATTTCCTGGGTCGATGGAGATGGCTACCCATACATTATCCCCGCTATCCAAACCCAAAGCCTGGACGGGCAGCATATTCTGTTTTCGACCTCCGTGTATACCGACGAGCTGAAAGCGATTCCAACCGGCGCCGATGTGGCGGTCTTCAGTATGGCGCTCACTATGGAAGATGTGCTGCTGCGCGGAAAATATCTGGGTATACGCCACATGGCGGGGGTCAAAGCTGGCGTAGTTAAGGTGGATTGGGTTTATAACCCCATGCCACCGGTAGCGGGCCAAATCTATCCGCCGGTGAAGCTGAATGCGGTGGAGAAATATTAAATTGATAAACGCGTATAACGGATAAGCTTCCAGATACCTCGGGTTGACCGATCGAGTCGCTGGGGCGGTTAAAACAAATACACCCTCAGTCTGGGTGTATTATCTGGAACTTCTAGACGATATATTTTTATGCCCCCAACGAGGTTCGAACTCGTGTTTCGGCCTTGAGAGGGCCGCGTCCTGGGCCACTAGACAATGGGGGCGGAAAGCGTCGGAATTTTACCATCTCCCTATGGCTTCGTCAATTACCAGTCTCCAAGACGGGAATAATTCTCAAATATATACCTGTTCCACTCTATAGATGCCTAATCTGCTGACCTTATTCCATCGCTCGCAAAGCCGGCTGACGCCAGATCACCCATAACGCGAACACCAATAAAATTGCTGCACTGATCATTACAGTTAACGGCTCACCAATTGCATCTGCTGACCAACCTGCGATCAGGGAGCCGATAGGAAAAGCGCCGAAAAAGAAAAATGTGTACACGCCCATCACCCGGCCGCGCATTTCATCGGTGATCCGGATTTGCACCATGGCGTTGGAAAGGTTGACGATCATCATGAAGGTAAAACCCATGGCAGCTATGGCTATTAACGAAGGGATCAGCCAGGTCATAAAGGCAAAAAAGATCATCGAGATGGGCAGCAGGATGCTGTTTACCGTCCATACTTTACCCCTGGAGCGGAATCTCCCCAATGCGGCTATGGTTAACGCCGCTATCAGCGACCCAATACCACGTGCCGCCAGCAAGAAGCCGTTCGTCTTCGCATCACCGCTCAAAACTGTCACAGACCAGGCAGGGATCAGCGTCACGATGCCCAATCCAAATAAGGTGGTGATAAAAAGGTTGGAGATCATCATTCTTACTGCGGGATGGTGCCTTACATAACTCAGCCCGTCCTTCACATCACTCAAGGTGCTGCTATTTCTGTTGACCAGCACAAAAGGCTTTAACTTCATCAAGAGTAGCGCAATGATCACAGCAATAAAGGATATGCCATTAATGGTGAAGCACCAACCCGGTCCCACGGCATAATAGATCAGCCCCCCGAGTGCTGGCCCCAGAACCATCGCCAGGTTGAACATGGTTGAGTTTAATGCGATGGCATTGGTCAGGTCTTCCCGGTCGACCATTTCCAAAACGAATGCCTGTCGGGCTGGCGCATCGAAAGCGTTGCTGACACCCAGTAGGAATGATAGGATCAGAATGTGCCACCATTGAACGGTATGGGTGAAGGTCAATATTGCCAGGATGAAAGCCAGGATCATCATGGAAGTTTGGGTGATGACCATCAGCGTCCGTCTGGACATTCGGTCGGCAATCGCACCTGCATACAAGGTGAAGAACCAGGTTGGAACACCGTTGGCAAAGCTCGCATAACCTAGGTAAGCAGGCGATTTGGTTAGCTCGTAGATCAGGTATCCCTGAGCAGCGGTTTGCGTCCAGGTGCCCACCAGTGAGGCAAGCTGCCCAACAAACCACAAGCGGTAATTTGGATATTTTAACGAGGCAAAAGTATCCCTTATGTTGAACTGGTTATTCAGGCTAACTGCACTCAATCAGCTACTCCTCATCGTCTGAAATCGCCAGCCATTGTGTGACGAAGGGTAGGCTGAGCAGCATCAGTGCTGTGATGATAACTGCCGAGGAGAGGCACCAGATGCAGACTGCATGGATGACAAACAGCTCAAGATAGGTCAGGTAGATGGAGAAAAGGGTGCCAAACAGCGCCATGGCAAACATGATCGGGCCGGCAGCCTTGGAAAATGCATCACTCCGGAAGCAGCCCCACAGCCAGGTGAACAGGATGGCGATATACCCCACCGCACCCACCACGCCAATGGGGATTAAACCGAACAGTTTGGCATACGGGCTGCTTTGGACCGCGTTGCAGTCACCCACAGGCCCGCAGATGGCATTAGTATGGGTCACCTCGACATAGGTAAGGTAGATGGCTGCGCCCAGACCGACGATGGCAAGGATGGGAATCACCAGATCCAACCAACCTTTCACTTCATTCATTGGCGTACCCTGGAAGGCGCGCACGATCATCACTCCAACCAGGATAAGAGCGATGATCATGATCGCCATGACGCCCCAAGCCAACGCCGTTCCGGTGGACTGAGAAACGGTTGCCGTTGGGGGGACGAGGTGCAGGGATGGGTCATACGAGGTGAATGCAATCCCTTTGGGTAGCATCTCGTTCAATAGGGGAAGATCGGGGTATTCCAGCCCGCCGCTCTTAAGGTATTTGTCGATCAAACCCGAAAATTGATTGTTGATTTCATCAACCCCGATGAGCGGTGTGCGATCAACCAGTAGAAAGGGCACCGCCACTTGCTCCTTGGTCAAGCCCAGAGCATCTCCCAGGGCGTACAGGTTATTAATATCCTGGAGGGTAGCAACTTCTATCAGCATGAGGCTCAACTGAGATTGATATTGGTCCTGGATGGGGGGCAGCGTCTTGGTCAATACATCGCTGCAGTACGGGCAGCCGTTTGAGAAGAAAAGGACAGCATGCACCACTGGCTGCTCGCTTTGAATCGGCGCGGCTTTTGCGCTGCCGGTTGCGCTGATGACCAACAGCATGGTGAAAAGAAGCATGATGGCTTTACGCATAATCACATCCCGATTTAAAAAATTGCCCATCGAGCACGACATCGCTTCCGAGGCGGAACGAATAAAATTATAATGCGTTTAGATAACTACCGAATAAATAGTTTTTAATCTTTGAGCTAGGCCTGGTCAGAGGTTCCCCCGATCCACCACGAGGCGCAGGGTGAGCCTATCCCCTAAAGGTTTCTCGGAAGGGTCTAATGCCTGCCATTCCGTCTGGGGTTGCCAGGTTCAGCTGTGTTGCGCTTGGATGGCGCGTCAATTCTTATTCTGCGTTGGATGGTCATTATTAAAAATACAAAATGCGCAATACTGGACTTGTATTGCGCATCACGAATTGGCAATGAAACAAAATTTATCCAATCCTCACGGATCACAGATCTTCGCCTTCGGTGGAGCTTTCTTCGACAATATTTCCAAAACCCAGCGCGGTCTCGCCACTGGCTGCTCGTTCACGAACTGCCATTTCGATCTCGGCGGCCAGCTCGTTATGCGCCCGCAGGTAATCCTTGGCGTTTTCACGTCCCTGGCCCAGGCGGAGCTCGCCGTAATTGAAGAACGAGCCGCGTTTTGTGATAATCTCCATGGCAGTTGCCAGATCCAGCAGGTCGCCTGCTTTGGAGATGCCCTCGTTATACATAATGTCGAACTCAGCCGTGCGGAATGGTGGGGCGACCTTGTTTTTCACCACCCTCACCCGGGTGCGGTTGCCGATGATCTCGGCTCCCAGCTTGATGGATTGGATACGCCTGACATCCAACCGCACGGAAGCATAGAATTTTAACGCCATGCCACCAGTGGTTGTCTCGGGATTGCCGAACATGATGCCAATTTTCTGGCGCAATTGGTTGGTGAAAATAACCGATGTGTTGGTCTGCTTGATCGCCCCCGATAGTTTCCGCAAGGCCTGGGACATTAATCGCGCCTGCATACCCATGGTGGCATCCCCCATATCGCCTTCGATCTCCGCCCTTGGGACGAGCGCCGCCACCGAATCGATCACGATCACGTCAATCGCCCCTGACCGAACCAAGGTCTCCGTGATTTCCAACGCCTGCTCGCCCATATCCGGCTGCGAAATGAGCAGGTTCTCCACATCCACTCCGCACCGGGCGGCATAAGTGGGGTCCAGGGCATGTTCCATGTCGATATAAGCCGCGGTCCCACCTAACTTCTGTGCCTCGGATACAATATGCTGGCAGATGGTTGTTTTCCCCGACGATTCGGGCCCATAAATTTCAGTAATGCGCCCACGTGGGATACCTCCGACCCCTAGTGCAATATCCAGCGAAAGCGAGCCAGTTGGAATAGCTTCCACGCGCAGCTGGTGAGCTTCTCCCATGCGCATGATCGAGCCATCGCCATAGCGTTTAGTGATATCTCCTAATGCTTTATCCAGTGCAGCCTGGCGCGCTTCATCCATTTCGGGTTGTTGTGGTGCTTTTTTGGCCATGACTCTCGCTCCTAATTTTTGGATTATGCTGATAGTTTAGCACATATGTTCGACATGTCAAGGGATTGCTGCTCCAATCGGTGCGGGAGTGAATTCTGCACCCGGCATGGGCGGGGGTTCGATCGAAAAGCCCCTATAACCTTGAAAGGTGAAATAATTGACCACTCCGGCGTGCACATCAATTGGAACGCTGAAGTTCATCCCCCCAAAGGAAGTCCTGAGCAGGTAATGTCCCTCTGGCAGATCACCGATGACCAGATTTTCCTGGTAGTAGGGGTCGCTATTGACTGCAGTCTTGCCGTACGACCAGGCCATCCAATTTTCCTCTTTCACCGGGTCAGTGATAATGAGCTGTTGGTCATAGATAGGCTGACTTACAGTATCCATCATCCGTCCAGCAATGATGCCCCAACCCAGCGGTGGTACGAGCCACAGCTCGGGGTTGCGGGTGGTGAAAAAACTATTTTCAACAATGCGCACCTCAAAGTGCAGGTGTGGTCCGGTCACTCGACCCGTCTCCCCCACAAGCCCAAGTAAATCTCCGGTTTCAACATGCTGCCCCACCACAACATTGACCTCCGACATATGGCCATAAATGGTATACAGCGCCTGATTCTGGTAACCGAAATCATGCCTGAGCGTCACAGCCAGACCATAGGGATCCTTTGGGTCATAGCCTCCCTGGAACTCCCCATACCCTGCCCAAATGACAATTCCCGGTCCGGCAGCCTGGATCGGGGTACCTCTGGGAGCGGGAATATCCACACCAGTGTGTACGACATCCTCGAAGAACACCCCTCCATAGCGATAATCGGATACCAGTGTGTTTACCTGGTTTGCTGCAATTGGGCTGGCGAAGTAGAAATGGTCGTATAGCGTCGGCGCCCAAGGGTCGGGGTATAGAGGCGGTCTCCACGATGCCACCGGGACCGGTTCTTGGGTGGGGTCATTAAACAGGATGGTAGCAGGTGTACCGGTTGGAAGGAAGGTCGGCGATGGCTCGGGTGGTGGGAACTCCGGTGGGTAGAATGGCGTGTCCGCCGGCGTGAAAGGGTTGATGGTGGCAGTCACAGTTGCAGTCGCCGGGATTATTGTTGCGGTTGAATAAGCCGGGTCCAAAGAAGGGACGATAGACGTGGGGCGTGCCGCCTGGCAGGAGGTCAGGATCATCGCCAGGAGTATCGTGGATGACAGACTCAGCAACCGCCTTGACCACCTTGAATATTGTTGGATATGCCCAGCGTGTGTGTACATAGCATCCGCTGAGTTTCAGCTACCCGGGGTTGAGCTGGCGGTCGGCATGGGCGTGAAAGTCGGCCGCGCGGTCGGCGTGGTGGTCGGTGTTGGACTGACGGACCAGCGCAGAGTGGCAGTCGTTGTGCGGGTTGGAGGTATCACTGGCGAGGGGGTGATCATCACTTCAGGCGGGTAGAGCTCGAGCATGGCTGTCTGCCAGTCTTTTCCTCCACTCGCAGTGAACTCATTGAACCGTGCCGCAGGGGTGGAGTCTCTCCACGTCGGCAGTGCCGGTAGCCGCTCCCATCCGTATGCTTGGGCTCGCTCGGTGAAATCGATCCAATATCCGGTTGGGATCGTTTTTGCTCTTTCTCCCCCCTGCTCGTAGGTTGTGGTGTCTCCGTTCAATCGCGCATCGAAGGCCCACGGAAGGGCATGCAGGGGCATCCCCGCTGAGCCATCCTGGGGGAGAGCCTTCACATAAATTCGCCAATAGGTTTCTGCCCCATAGTCCTCACGCATGGCTACCAACCAGCCAGCGTTCATCGGTATTGTGTCAAGGGCAAATGCCCTTCCGGTATACAGCCAGTCATTCCCCATACCCGGGTTCAGCGGAGCAGTAAGGGGTACATACGCATTTTCAAGAGTGGACATGAAATCCCAGCCCGATTCAGTAGCCACGCGAGCGCGCAAGGCCTGGAAGCTCTCATCGACCATATCGTGCAGCACGGGGTTCGGGGCTGTCACACCGTTAAGTGGGATCAGCAGATACCTTCCTCCATTATCACTGGGAAGTGCTACCAGGGCTGGGTAATACAGCGGTGTGGGCGTAAGCTGCGCTGCCTGTTGATAGGTACTTTGAAAGCTTGAGCTAAGGGCGATATTCCCCCAGGTCAATCCGTTCACATTTCCTGGCAGCTCGATGGTCGGGAATACTAACCCTGGGTAATGCGCCGGGTAAGCGGTCAAATATGTATGGTTTGGTGCTTGCAAGATGGTCAAGATCGTCTCGCCATCCGAGCTCCAGGCAGGCCAGTCACCGCTTCCCAGGTTCTGTCGGTTAGGTGGGGTTTTAATAGCGTTTGCCCCTTCAGGAATCGGCAAAGCCTGTTGAAAAAGGCTGTGGATGCCATCCTGCTCACCCACCCACACCAGCGACTTACCGTCTGGTGACCATACTGGGTGGCTATCTGTGCTAGTTGGGTTCTGGCTGATATTGATAAAGCGCTGCTCCTCGGATTTATCCAAGTCTGCGAGCCAAATTTCGTTCTCGCCGCTCCGATCAGAAACGAATGCGATCTGCCTGCCCTGTGGAGACCAGGCCGGGCTGAAATCGGCCGCAGTGTTGTTTGTCAGTGTGATGGTATCGCCCGGTGAAACAACCGATTGGATTTTGACTTCTAAGTTGTCATTAATATATGTTTCGTAAACCAGCCATTGATTGTCTGGAGACCATGACGGAGCAGCATCGTAAGTCAGCGTATCGGTCAGGCGTGTGATCCCACCGCTGGCCAGATCGAGCAGGTAGATATCCCAATATCCGCTGCGATTGGAAGAAAACGCCGCCGTCTGTCCATCCGGGCTGATCGCCGGGTTGATATCATCCCACGGTCCCGAAGTCAGACGAGTAAGCGGCAGCGGTTGCCCAGCCCCGCTTTCCTGCGGCTGGTAGGCGAACAAATGGGTATTACCGCCTTCATCCAGTGCCAGCAGGATCAATCCCTGCTTGAGGGTTAGGGTGCTGATCGGCTGTGGACTGGAGGTTGCGGGCGCCGGTGTGAAGGTTTCCGATGGCTGGGTTGTGGGCGATGAGGATGGCAGGGGTGTATGGGTCAGTGTGGGCAGTGGGTCGGTCGGCGTTGTTTCAACCATTGGGGTATTCGATGGCATCACCTGACCTATCCCCCAGGGCAGGTTGGGACTTTGCAAGATCTGCGTGATCCCGATTGCCAACCCGCTCACGACCAACAGGTTGAATAACACCAGCAGCCCTACACCCACCGGGGTAATACGGATCGTCCATCCAACCCGCCGATTCCGTGCCCGGGATGAACGGGAAGCATCTGCTGGTTCTGGTTGTCCGCTCATAATTGATGTCTTGGTCTATTGTACCTGATGCAAGATATGTGCACAGGCACAAAGGTACTATTCCTCAATGTTTGTACGGGTTATCTGAAAATACTGTTAGATCAGGGTAAGCCGTCGGTTTGGAAAAAACCACTATCAAAACTAAGCCAGGATAAACGTTGTTTTACGCTGATCCACGGTCATTGGTTCCGGCAGTTGGATTTCAACTTCTTCCTCGCCCGGTTGCGGTATCTTCTGGTAAAAAACCGTAGTTTCCACTGAATACTCGCTGCCCGAATCGGGCTCGCGCAGGTGCATGGTAAGTTCCAATCTTGTCAGCATGGTTTCAAGGATCGTCGCACGGGCAGCTTCTTTACCCGATGCTGAAGTGATGCTCACGCTGATGTTCGGTCGCTTTTGGAACGGGGTTAGCTCAAGGTGGATCTTCACCCGCCCGGTGGCCGTCTGAGGCGTTATCCGCACCTCACGCAGGCGCACTTCTTCCGGCGGCAGCCTGACAACGTTGGGATCATTAAAAAAGATATCCAATGGCTGACATCTCCTATGATACTGCCTGCCCGAAATCTGTCATGCGATTGCGCGGCATTCCATGTAGAATCGTTTCTCGTAAGCCTCTCCCATGGAAAATGTCTTGCGCGGTAGGGCGCCATCCACGATCACTGTCTTGAATAAATCGCTTTTATCCATGCCGGGCAGGTAGAAAGCAACGTTACCAGGCTGCAGTCCAAGTTTAGTTATAGTCTCCTCGCCGTGGATATAATCGATTTTCTCCGCCCCACCACCCTTCAAGAAGTCATCCAAGAACGATTGCAAGGTGCCCACCGGTAGGTTGGAGGTCGGGTTGGCGATTTCCACTACCTCCCATCCTTCCGCCGTGATCATACCTACGATTTGCCAAGTGCCGCGATCTTGCTCGATTCGTCTGACCATCTCAGACTGGTCGTTGCAGGTAGTGAATTTGCATTCTCCCTGGAAGTAGGTCTTCATGGCAGGTATCATGTCCTGTTTCAGGTTGAAAAGAACCCGGTGAATGGGGGCGAACTCCAGCCCTTTATCATGCACGTTCTCGATTTCCACCAATGCGTACCGTGATAGGTGCTCCACCCCAACCCGAACTTTGTTCTTCTCCCAAATGGCTTTGGCAGTTGCCAGCGAGTGGTTACCATCACCCATAGCAAAGAGCAGCACAGGTTTGTCCTTACCAACCCCATATTTGTTGGCAAAAGTCTGTGGATCTGCCAGCTGTTCCAGCCCGTTGATGATGCCGGCTTCAACTGTTGGGTCGTTCACAAGGTAGCCCTTTAAATGACCTGAGCCAGCCATCAGCTCGAAACCGTAAAGTTCCTTCAACCGGGATTTAGACTTTTCTACCGGTTCGATGACTGTGCGCATCGGGTCATCGATCAGGACCAGGATGTGCGGAAGCTCCAGCTTCGCCCCTTCCCTTATGCGCATCCTGGGAGGCAGGCGCTCGATGATTGTCCCTTCAGTGGCCCTAATCAGTGAGCTTGAACCTTTGTTATAGTCATACTGCTCCAGGTCCAACGCCAGTACGATACCCCGTCGCAATTTTCCCCCCACCTGCCGTTCCACATACACCATCCCAGAATACAGAGTGAGCAACTCCCTCGATATGTAATCCTGCATCGTCTGCTGTATCCGCCGGATGCGCTCATCCGCGCTGGGCTGGTCGAGGTACACCTCCGGGAAGATCATCTTCAATGTGGAAGGTGCCTGACCCACGATTTCCTCCACTTTCCGCCAGTATTCAGGCTGGGAGGTGAATTGGTCGCAGGCGATCACCGCCCATTTATTCAGCTCAATCCCTTGGTGCGGCAGGAAAATATCTGGCACCTGGATGGCAATATTGGGGTAGGTTTTCATGCGGCCTCCTGTTCGTAGATGGGATCCGCTTAATTGTACCAGCGCGTAGGTCAGCCTTTCAACGAAGGTTAGATTATCGCTTCACCTGTGATTCTCTGCATAGGGTAAAAAAAGACCGCGGCAGCTTTCTGACGCGGTCATCAGGTTCGAAAGGACGCTTACATTCCGGCCATGAACACCAGTCCCACCACCCCCGGGCCAGCATTGGCTCCGATCACCGGGCTCACTTCAGAAAAGTAGGTTTCGATCGGGTTCAGCATTTCGGTGGCCTCTTTGAGCACGATCTGGGCGTCCTCGGGCGCGTTAGCGTGCAATGATGCCAGGCGCACTGGTGTCCGGCCAGCAATTTTCTCTTTTGCCAGCTCGACGATCCTGCTCAAGCTCTTCCCGCGCGTGCGTACGCGTTCAATTCCTTCTACCCTGCCATTCTGCACTTCCAGAATGGGCTTGAAGTTCAGTAGTGTGCCCAAAAAGCGAGTAGCTCCCCCGATGCGCCCACCCCGGTGCAGGAACTCCAGCGTATCCACGGCAAAGAAAAGTCCGGTCATATCCAGGGATTTCTGCACCAGTGCGGTTGTCTCGGCGAGCGTCGCCCCCTGCTTGATCGCCCGGGCAGCCGTCAGCAGCTGGAAGCCCATCGCCATGGCGGTCGTGTTCGAATCAATGATCTCAATCGGCGCATCCACTGCCAGCATCGCCTTCGCCTGGATGGCTGAATTGAGTGTTCCCGATAGTTGCGATGAGATCACGATGGTCAGGATTTCATAATCCTGGTCCAGCAAACGTTGGTATATTTCAGCAAACTTAGTTACCGTCACCTGTGATGTGGACGGCATCACCGATGCTTTAGCCAGGCGGGTATAAAATTCGCTCGGCATGATGTCCACCCCGTCTTCAAAAGTCTCTTTTCCCCAGATTAATATCTGCGGCGCGACGATGATTTCATATTTTTCCGACAGCTCTTTCGGCATAGAAGCTGTGCTGTCTGTAACCAGGGCTATTTTTGACATGCTTGCATCTCCTACATACGGATATGGGACTTTCAGGTTAAATTAATAATCTTGACAAGGTAATATTTATCTAATTATGGTATAACCCATCCACAGGCATATAGTTGCGGTAGCCTCCGTGACACCCAAGCCCAGGCGAATTTCTTTGAATTCATTGGCTGGACTCTCTTCATTATCTACTCTTGACCATTCCCGGCATACACGCTAAAATGCAGTCCTGTGTTTGAGAACCTGACCGAACGACTGAATAATGTATTCACGCAATTACGCCGCCGTGGAAAACTCTCGGCGGCTGATGTTGATACTGCCATGCGTG
>JBGOXS010000014.1:0-78036 GCA_041479245.1 Anaerolineae bacterium | reverse complement strand
TCTGGTTTATTTTGAACCCCCTCATCTCTAACTGCTCTAATATCTCCTTTGGTGATTCGTACCACTGCCCCCATTTACGTGAGATATGTTCTGTCCAGCTGTAATCATCATAAGTAAAAGTTTCCTCACGCGCATGCTCAAGTGGGATTTTTATCTTTCCTTGGATGTAGTACCCCTGGGCAAGATAGCCATCATCCATTTGTTTCATCGCGGCTTCAATCTCTTCATCACTGAATTCTGGATATCTATCTTCAAAAAGCGAAAAACTTAGTGGGTAACGCGGTCGTGTAGGCGGTTTTTCTGCCGGGTAACCCATCACCAACTGCACCAGCGGAAAAACTCGCGGGGGTAATTTATACTTTTTTGCTATTTTATCGGCAATATAAGGTGCCACCCCTAGAAAACAGCTGCCCATTCCGAAACTTTCGGCAGCAATGACCATATTTTCCGCCATGAGTGACGCATCCTGGATGCCGAAAAATAACAATGACAGGTCATTGGTCACCATTTTCCAATTGCGCTTAGCCATGACCAGCTCCATCCGGTGAACATCCACGCAGATCGTGAAAAGCAGAGGGGCTCCAAACGGAACCCCCTTTCTGCGGGTCAGCATAACATTGCACAGTTGGGCAGCAAATGGAGCTTGTTGTCCTGCCCGTATCACCGCCTCCAATACTTCATCAGATGGCATTTGGGTGGTGTACTTGCGGATCGATTTACGGTTCATGATGGCGTCTATTACATCATTGCTCATTGTCTATCCTCTTATAATTTGATAAGAATTTGATCAATCCATTTATCGTTGATCAAATATCATTGTTGGTGCATTATTTATACCCGAATAACTACGGGCTTCTTCGATGATCTTTCGTCAAATATCCTGGGTTCAATCGAACATCGTATTACCAATTCGACTCGGTGGTGGTTAACCAGCCGATCACAGTCAACCGATTTTTGGGTTGTGCAATTGACCTAGTATATTAATTTCCCTGACACGAGATTCTATCATCTCCCCCACTAACTGGTAGCAGAAGATTCGGTCAAATTCAGCTCATGCTAATCTATTTATAAAATAGTGGTTCGCACCCATGGATGAGAAAATCCTTATTCATCCATCCACCGGCTGTAGATATGCGTAATGTTAGTAAAGATCGGTCTACAAAGTGGTAATTGATGTTAAATAGATTAGATCGATGAAAAATTTGGAATTAGAAAAATGTGAAAGGAAATTGATATGACTAGTCACAATAACCGCACGTTCAAGACCGGGATGGCAGTTTTTTTAGCCCTCCTCGTTATGGTAGTGCCGCTCAGCACGGTGTTTGCAGCCAACCCTCCTGGAACCGGCCAACCGAATCAATCCTGTCAGGCTCAACCATCCACGCCTGGTAATGCCGCCAACGCGCCAGGTTCTGCTTTTAATCCGAATGGAAAAGCCGGTACGGTCTATGCTGGGACGCAGCCCCAGAATTCAAAAAACCCCAATTCGGTATCCCAATACGATGTAGCTTGCTTCCAGGTTTCTCAACCTTAGGTTAAATCACGGGGATAGTATAAATTTTAAGCCGGTCGCGAGTTGCTTTGATCGCGGCCGGCTTTATTATCGTCTTCGATACCATCCACATCACGATGGCGATTACGGATCTTACAGAAATATTAATCGATCGTTGACCTTGGCTCGCCAAATCTCTACACTATTTCATGCATGAACGCTTCAGCCTGAAGTTAGCAGCTTATGCTTCACCTTCTACCATCCAGATGCCGGGATAATCAAACACGAAACCCACAGGGTTCACCCACAGGTCAGCGACAAAACTCCAATTTCCACTTTCATATCGGTCTAGCACAGCTCTTCCAGCCTTTGGTAGCACTGAGTCAGTGGTTCCAGCTTTAAAAAAGCACAGCAGTTCTATCCAGGTGCCACCCCGAATCTTCATGATAGATCCGGCAAGCTTCATGAACAGGGAGTAGAATCCCCCGCCAAAGTATGGTCTCTAAATTATCCATATATTCACCTGGATTGATTATACTCATCAATCCACAATGAAAAGTTTTGCTCCCCCTTGTGTTGACGAACGATGTGCTTCAGCATTATCAGCTACCTGGTAGCTCATCCCCGGCGTTAACACGAATTTCCTGCCATCCGCCAGCTCGGTGTGGAGCTCCCCTTCAAGGCAGAACAGGATGTGACCCTTTTTACACCAATGATCAGCCATGTAGCCCGGACTGTACTCAACCAGGCGCACGCGAATTGCATCAAATTGCTGGGTGTGCCAGGTAGCCGTGCCTGTCTCGCCGGGATGTTCTGCTGCTTCTATTTCAGACCAGTTGGTTACTCCAAAGGGAATGTTTTTCATTTCCATATTCATCCTCCAAGATTATTGACGTCCCGTATTTGTATTTACTGGAAAATCAATCCGACGCATCCATGCGGTCCTGCGCTATGGGTTTCTAACAATTTTCGCCGCAAGATCGCTACGGAATGTTGGTATTGTGATGGTCAGAGCATTCATCATTGCAGTGACCTTTTTTTTTGGCAGCCATTCAGCCGACTGTGGGTCATACCAGTAAATCGTGTAATTTCCATCAGTTATTTTATCCAACGTAACAGTGAGACCATCCACCAGTGGAGGCACATATTTTATAGAATTTTGGTGCGCCCCTCGCGCCGCAATGGATGCATCAACCGTATAATCTGTACTGCGCAGCCATATCAACATATCCTTACCACGCAGTCCGAAGCCTATGGCCCCCCTTGAAGCACCTTCTTGGTTGATAATCTTTAGGGATGACATCGGTTGGTATTGCGTCAGGTCCACCCCATTTATAAAATCTGAAAGCCCTTTATACTGAGACCATAGGTTGTTTGCGGCGATATAGATATCCCACCACCAGTACAACCCACTACCCGCATAACCACTAAAGGTGGTCGCCCATAAGCCATTGTGTAGTTGAATTCCCGTTTTTTCGACATCTTCCCCATAATCGCGCGCTGAGTAGCCGAATTCACCCAGCAGGATGGGTTTCACCGGCAATTTTTTTTGGAGCGCCACCAGCTCCTGTCCCACCCTGACCGATGGATCCCTATCTCCAACACTGAATTGCTCGGAATATTCGTGCACCTGCACGATATCCAGCTGGGGCAGCTTCCACACAGGTGACCAGCTGCTGACTGAAAAACTGTTCGTGGTCAGGTGATGATTCACATCCCTCTGCTTGAGGTATGACGACATTTCCAGCAGCCATGGTAACAGTGCTTTTTCTGTGATCGGCGTCAGGTCAACCTCGTTCCACCACTCCCAGGCAAGCAGATCCGGACTGTATCCCCAGCGGTTGATAATATAATTCAGACGCTGTTGGTAATAGACTAATGCAATTGGATCGCTGACAAACTGCTCAGGGCGGGTGATGGGTCCCCCCAGTTTGCTGTTATATGGGTTATCCTCCCACTCCGAATTTGCCACCAGGCTGAATGGACCGTGGTTCATCAGCACCAGGATCACTTTCACATGGTGCTCTTCCGCCATACTGAACAGCTGGTCCAGCAGCCAGGCCTCGTACTGCCGGTTATCATAATCGCCCAAGCCGGTATCCTTCCACTCGATTCCGAACGACCAGGCAGCCATCCAAACGCGGATTGTGTTGCCTCCACTGGCTGAAAACTGATCCAGCCATTTTCGGTATTGTTGGAGCGGATCGCAGCACTCCCCCCACCATGCCATATTGACTCCGATGGGGAAGAAGAAATCACCGTTCTCGTAAGCTAGATAATGTGGGTTGCCAGGATTGGTGCGGATGAAACCCGGCCGGTTCGATGGGACGACCTCGAAGGTAATTAGCAGGCTGCGCGTCCCCTGGATGGAATCATAGGCGACTGCGCTCCATTTACCCGCTTCATCAGGGGTAAATCTAACTTTCCAGCCTGGTGCATCCTTTGGCAGCCTAGTTTCAAGATCATATCCCTGATACCAAAAAACGCCTACATCTGCCTTTCTACCCGAAGGTGCAGTGAACCGCACTTTTAACTCAATTTCCTTGGGATCATAAGGATTTACAATCGGTACATCGCTTTGTAAGTCCAGCTCCAACATGCCGTAACGTTCAATCGGATTTTCTTCCACAGGCAGGATGGTCAGTGCGTTGCCACTAGTATCCTCGTAGAGAACCGGCAGCTTGAGTTCATTCATCAAGCTGGATGGATTTGGGATTTTTGGAAGCGTGATCAGGGCTGTACTTTCTTTCGATAAACTGATGGTCGGATATGCCCCAAGCCAATTGCCACCAATTAACAGCAGCAGTGGAACAACGATAGCAAATAACTTTTGGCCTCTTAAGGATCGAAAAAGACTCAGACCTCGAGCCTGAGGACGCTTAACCTCCCCCTCCAATACCTGGGACGGAAGCCTACCTGGTACGGAATGTTGGATCATTGATATGAAATTGCTTATTTACGGAGGCATTAATTCAACTAGTCTTGGATGATGCATATTATAGCCCCAAATATGCTACGCCGTTTTATGGCAGATCGCGTGGACTTAACCCGAACTTGAGGCGGAAAGAGCTCGAAGAACGTCTGGTAAATTCAATATATCTCAACGATCAGCTGTCCGTAAATGGATTTCGTTTACCAATAATGGTGCACCAGATTACGGATATCCTGGTCGTATATCGCATGAACTTGATCCATGGTTTCACTTGGGATAGGTGGTAGGTCTGCAGCAGAGAAATTCTCATCGACCTGGGCTGGTCGCTTCGCGCCTGGGATGGCACAAGTCACAGCGTCAAACATTAAGATCCAGCGTAAAGCGAACTGCGTCATGCTCATCCCTGACGGGCAGATGGCTTTCAACCGCTCAACAGCCTGTAAACCTGCCGCATAATCCACCCCAGAGAAGGTTTCTCCTCGGTCAAATGATTCTCCTGCCCGGTTATATGCCCGGTGGTCGTCTGATGCGAACGGACTGTCTGGTCGCATTTTTCCAGTAAGCAATCCGGAAGCTAGCGGAACCCGTGCCAATATACCCACATTACGTTTCTTGGCTTGGTCGAAGAATAGCTCTGCTGGGCGTTGCCTAAACATATTGAAGATTATTTGTACAGTCTGCACATTGGGATATTCGATTGCCTTAAGCGCTTCCTCTACCTTTTCCACGCTCACACCGTAATACCTGACCTTCCCTGCTCTAACCAGTTCATCTAGCACCCCGAAAAACTCAGGCATATAGTAGACTTGGGCGGGAGGACAGTGCAGCTGGAGCAAATCGAGGGCTTCGGTTTGCAAGTTTTTCAAGCTGCGCTCTACAAAGGCAGTCAGGTTGGCTCGGTTGTAGCCCTGGGCGTTGTGCGGGTTCAGTCTACGCCCGGCTTTCGTAGCGATGATAATCTTTTCACTGTGCTCCTGGCGTAACTTCGCCAGCAGCTTTTCGCTACGACCATCGCCATACACGTCAGCAGTGTCAAAAAAGTTGACCCCTAGCTCGATGGCGCGATTCACTGCGGCGAATGACTCTTTATCATCCACCGTTCCCCAATCAGCGCCAATTGCCCAGGCGCCAAAGCTCAGGCTTGAAACTTTCCAACCCGTCCGACCAAGTTCGCGGTAATTCATCTCATCCTCTCTCCTATAATCACAAAAACTATCAGATCATCAACAGAATTTTTACAATACGCTTTACCTGCGGCCTTACTTCGCCGTCTCCATCAAGGAAGCAGCTTACAAAATCCCATCCAGATAATCTAAAAACGGTCTCATCGCATGGCAGCCTATCACAACCCGGTCGAAAAAGTCATTCGCCAGCACCAGTTGATCGGTGAAGTAATGCACCACCACGACCTGTTTATACTGCAGCAGCTGAATCTCGGGATGCGATCGGTCGTATCCTTGCGGGGCAGTTTTTAACTTCTCACCTTCGATACCACCAAAATAGTCTAGAAGGGCTTTTTCACTGGCGATCTGCTTAAACTCGGCTGCGTGATGATCGATTGCTTGCCTGAAATTGGCTAGCTGTTCTGTGGTAGGCTCCCACATCCCACCTGCAAGTATCGATCGCTCCTGGGGCTGGATGGCAACGTGATAACCCATACGCATGGTTTTTTTGCCCCCCGGTGCAATCGTCGCCCACATGTTTGTTTTGTAAGGGCTCTTATCCTTCGAAAAACGGATATCTCGGTAAATGCGTGAGATGCAATCCTTGGCAGACAAGTCCTGTAAATCATCTGATACTCTAAATTCGTCAATGAGTGCATTGGTGAAGCTTTCAAATGCATCCCGTGCAGTTTCATATGCCTGGCGATTCTGGTCAAACCAGGTTTTATTGTTTTGAGTGCTTAAGTCAGCTAAGAATGTAAGTGTTGGCTCGAGATTGATCTTGTTCATAATTGTCACACTTTCGATTATCTTAAATTGGGCAAACTGGCAATATCGTTACCCGTTTTGTTTTTTGCTCAACCATACCGAACAAACCAGCCAGAAGCTATTCCTGGATAATTCGAGGTCGTAGTGGCGATTATATTCCAAACTGATGGAAAACAGCTGCGCTTTGGTCACCATTTATCTGAAAAATTGCTTCCACCAGAAAATTACAGAAACCACTCCTCCCACAATCAAGAGCACCTCGGGCAGTAACGAACCTAAATGTCGTAGGTAGCGAAAATAGTACCGTACGCCATATACACCCCCTGCATGCAGGTTGCTGGGGAATACGCTATACTTCCGCTTACTGATCGGCCAAAGCCACATGATGCCATCATCGGTGCCGTAGCTATCCAATAGCAGATGGGTCATTGTCAACAGCAAGAATAGAATCGAGGGCTCTTTTCCAATCCCGATCCAGACGGCTATGGATAAAAATATATAAGATATTGGGGTGTGGGTAATATATTTGTGGTGGTCGAGCTTTTTCTGTCCTGGTTGCCAGTTCTTGAATAAAAATGCAAACATGCTATCCAGGTCTGGGAGGATGCTTAGGAATGCCACGATCACTAGTAAAGCTGGGGTAAGCTCACCTTTTAATATTATATTTTCCGCAACGGTTGCCACCAGCAATCCGCCACCAATATGGCCGAATGGAGTCATAGATTTTAATGATCATTATATAATCTCGGACCCAGGTTGGATAGAGCAGACCATTCAACATGGAGAAGACACCCAGGGATTGTAATAGACAAAGATCAGCCGGTAGAGTGTACCCTTCTGGGACGGGTATAATTACCCGCATGGACCTCTTCACTCACGCCCATGAGCAGCGTATGCTCACCGAAGCCCCTCTCGCCGCACGTATGCGCCCGCGCACATTTGAAGAATTCGTCGGGCAGGAGGATATCCTCGGCCCGGGCAAGCTCCTGCGCAGGGCCATCGAAGCCGACCACCTATTTTCCTCCATCATCCTGTGGGGTCCTCCGGGCACCGGGAAGACCACCTTGGCTATGGTCATCGCCAATCTCACCAAGTCGCACTTCGACACGCTCTCGGCCGTGCTGGCCGGTAAAGCCGAGCTTAAGGAAGTGCTCGAGGCTGCCACCGAACGTCGCAAGCTCTACCAAAAAAAGACTATCCTGTTCGTGGATGAAGTCCATCGCTGGAATAAAGCCCAACAGGATGCCCTCCTACCGCATGTGGAAAACGGCACCGTCACCTTCATCGGCGCCACCACAGAGAACCCCTACTTCGAAGTGATCGGCGCTTTGGTTTCCCGCTCGCGCGTCTTCCAGCTCCGTCCTCTCGCCGATCAGGATGTGCACGTCCTGCTCGAACGTGCCATCCAGGACCCCGAACGCGGTTATGGTAGTCGTAAGATCGAAGCAGACGAAGACGCCCTCGAACACATTATCCATGTTGCTGGCGGCGATGCCCGCAATGCATTGAATGCCCTCGAGCTTGCCGTTGAATCCACGCCACTAAACGAGCAGGGTGTCATCCACATTACGCTCAATATCGCCCAGGATTCCATCCAGCGGCGGGCAGTCCTTTATGACAAGGACGGTGATGCTCACTACGACACAATTTCTGCTTTCATCAAGTCAGTGCGCGGCTCGGACCCTGATGCCGCCCTTTACTGGCTGGCGAAGATGCTCTATGCTGGTGAAGACCCGCGCTTCATCCTGCGTCGCTTGATCATTCTTTCCGGCGAGGATATTGGGTTGGGCGACCCTATCGGTCTGCTCGTTGCCAGCGCGGCAGCACAGGCATTCGATTACATCGGTATGCCTGAAGGGGTTTACCCGATCGTGGAAGCCACGCTTTACCTGGCGACTGCCCCAAAATCCAATACCGCCGGATCCTACTTCAAAGCCTTCCAGTTGATCGAAGCAGAGGGCACCGGGGATGTGCCTCAGCACCTTCAGGACAGCAACCGGGATGCCGTCGCTCTCGGTCATGGTGCTGGCTATAAATACCCCCACGAATCTCCCGACCACTTCCTGCCCCAGCAATACCTGCCTCGATCCCTGTTAGGCACCTATTTTTACACCCCTTCCAGCCAAGGCTATGAGGCTGAGGTCGCCAGCCGACTCGACCGCTGGCGTGTAGCTCAGCGGAAAGCGTTGGGCATTACCAAGACCGAGGAAATCCCTGAACTGACCCAGGAGACTATCCTGGAGATCAAGCACAAGCACAAACCCACCTAGAGAGCAATCTATGCCAATTTTTCTATTCATCCGCCACGGAGAAACCGACTATAACAAGAAGCTGCGCCTCCCGGGTCGTCTGCCTGACGTTCATCTCAATAAAAAAGGTCGACAGCAAGCCCAGGCTGTGGCAGACAAGCTTGCCAAAACACACATCAAGGGTATATATGCCAGCCCTCTGGACCGCACAATGGAAACAGCTAAAATCTTGGCCGAGGTTTTAAAGTTGGAGATCATTCCCATGGCAGGCTTACTCGAGACGGACTGCGGTGAATGGCAGGGGCAATCGGTTAAAAAGCTACGCCGTCAGAAAATTTGGCAGTCGGTGCAGAGGCATCCTTCTCTCTTCACTTTCCCTGGGGGCGAGTCGATCAGCGAGTGCCAGCACCGCATCGTCCAGGCGGTCGAATCCTTGCGAATGATCCATGCCCCAGAGGATCTTGTGGCTTGCTTTAGCCATGCCGACCCCATTAAACAGGCCATTGCCTATTACCTGAGCTTACCCCTGGATAGCTTCCAACGGCTGGCAATCGACCCCGCATCCATTTCCGTTATGAATATCACAGATAACGGATCCAAGCTGATCATGCTAAATTACAATCCATCCCTCTCTTGGGACGCCTTCCAGTCTCCCAAACCGGGAAAAAGTATCCGTTCTTCAAATCCTTAATATTGCGTTGAAGTTCATGACAGGGAAAATATTGGTATACTTTACCCATGACATCGATAGATATTGATCTACACCCCGTTGACAACATTTTGATTGACGCACTCGGTCAGCCGGGTAAACGCGTCTTTTACATCCAGGGCTGGCAGGGAGAACGAACTATCACCCTGATCATCGAAAAACTCCAGCTTCAAACCCTAGCAGTCGGCATAGAGCAGTTCCTGGCAGAGGTACAGGATAAGGTAGAAGGATTAAGAGAAGCTTCTGCAGATTACCAGGAAGACCAGATGCATATACATCCGCCGGTCGATCCGCTTTTTCGCGTGGGTGAGTTCGGATTGGGCTATGAGGGCGAAAATGACTTAATGGTATTGGTAGCGCGAGAGTTGATGCCTGAAGGGACGCCCGAAGAAGAGGGAGGCGTGGTGCGTTTCTGGTGCACCCGAGACCAGCTGCGTGCCCTGGCACGCTGGGGTATCGAGGTAGCTTCTCGTGGTCGTCCCATCTGTCCCCAATGCGGAGAGCCGATGGATCCTGAAGGTCACTTCTGCCCTAAGAAGAATGGGCACAAGCATTAGGTGTCTTGCATTAACTGAACCCATACTACTCCCCGGACATCGAAAGTTGGCAAAGCAGGAGTTTACATGCCTGAGTTAGGCCTTCCCGCAATCTTAAACCTGCTTCGCTTTGGTGAGATCAAGATAAAGGGCGAATTCGTCTGGGGATCAAATTATACCTTTCTGGCTGAAGTCGACCAAAATGGCGATTCTATCCAAAGTGTATATAAGCCCAGCCGCGGAGAGCGCCCTTTATGGGATTTCCCGCCCTCCAGCCTGGCACGTCGTGAAGCCGCAGCGTTTCTGGTAAGTGAAGCCTTGGGTTGGGTCCTCGTTCCTCCCACGGTTTATCGTAAAAAAGCTCCCATTGGCCCAGGCTCTTTACAGCTCTTCATTGAGCACGATCCGGAAGTGCATTATTTCAACTTAAGCGAGACTGATCGGCAGCGCCTGCGACCGGTGGTTTTATTTGATCTTCTAATCAACAACGCCGACCGAAAAGGCAGTCACCTGCTGTTCGACAAAGACCATCGCCTGTGGTTGATTGATCATGGCGTTTGCTTCCATGCAGACGATAAACTGCGCACGGTGATCTGGGACTTCGCCGGCGAGCCCATCCCCGAGAAGCTGTTGGACGATCTGCGCTGCTTCCGTCAGGTGCTTATTCCCGGCACCACGTTATATACCGAAATCCAGCCGCTTCTGAATCCAGATGAGCTCAAGGCCCTGGTAAGGCGTGCCACTTATCTGGTCTCAATCCAGCAATTTCCACAACCCGATCCCGAAGAGCGCTCTTTTCCTTGGCCGCTCCTTTGACAATAATATGAAAGATTACCATCTCGCCCTGCTTGGTTTTGGTAACGTTGGACAGGCCTTCCTCCACTTGCTGCACCGAAAGAAAAACCTGCTGCTGCAGGATTATGGGCTCTTGTTCACTCTCACTGGTATTGCCACCATCCGGCACGGCATGGCCATCGACCGCAACGGAATAGACGGCGATCGTGCTTTACAGCTCATCTCGAGCGGAGGAAGCATCGATTCGCTCTCCAACGGTACCCCGGTAACCAACCCTCTTGAGTTCATCCGCACCTGTGGCGCCGATGTACTTTTTGAAAACACTCCAGTCAGCTATACCGATGGTCAGCCTGCTCTGAATTACATCCGCACGGCGCTCGGATTGGGTATGCACGCCATCACCGCCAACAAAGGTCCGGTTGTATATGGCTTCCAGGAGCTTACTGCCCTGGCTATGCAGCATGGGTGCAGGTTCTTTTTCGAGTCAGCCGTAATGGACGGTGCTCCTATTTTCTCTCTCTTCCGAGAAGGCTTACCTGCCGCCAGTCTGCATTCCTTCCATGGCATCTTGAACTCCACCACCAACCTTATCCTCACCCGCATGGAAGCGGGTAATACATTTAAAAGCTCTGTCGCCTATGCGCAATCGATTGGCCTCGCCGAGACCGATCCATCGGGGGATATTGATGGTTGGGATGCCGCAGTCAAGGTTTCGGCTTTGGTCACCGTTCTGATGGGGATTCCACTTAAACCCACAGAGGTGGATCGCATGGGTATCCGCAATCTCACCCCTGAAGATATCTCACAGGCGAGAAGTCAGTCAAAGCGCTGGAAGCTGGTCTGTGCTGCCCATCGAGAAGGCGACCGTGTTACTGCTCGAGTGGCACCTGAGCTGGTTAGCACCGATTCACCCCTGTATGGCGTGAACGGTACCTCCAGCATCATTACGTTCGAGACCGATGTGCTGCCTCAGCTCTCCGTCGTGGAGGGCAACCCCGGACCCGAGACGAGTGCTTATGGCCTGCTGGCAGATTTCATCAATGCAGCCCGCTAAGAGATTTTGATCTTCATCCCAATTTAAAGGAGGGCATATGTTTTTCGGCATTTATACTCCAAACTTCGGTGCTGAAACCACTCCCCAACTACTGGCTGAACTGGCAGCAGAAGCTGAGGATGCCGGCTGGGATGGCTTCTTCCTTTGGGACCATATCGTCTACAGTCGCAAGCAAAAACTCCCCCTCTACGACCCCTGGGTGACCTTGGCGGCAATTGCCCTACGCACAGAGCGTTTGCGCTTCGGCACAACGGTGACCCCCATCGCCCGACGCCACCCATGGAAGCTGGCGCGCGAAACGGTCACGCTGGATCATCTTTCAGGAGGACGGTTGATCCTTGGTGTAGGGGTCGGCGACCCAGATGAAGACGATTATGGCACTTTCAATGGACCTACCGATCGTAAAGTGCGCACCGCCATGTTGGACGAAGGGTTGGAAATTCTAAACGGATTGTGGAGCGGCAAACCCTTCGGGTTTCACGGTGAGTATTACCAGATAAAGAAATGCACCTTTCTACCCACCCCGGTTCAAGCGCCTCGCATTCCTATCTGGGTTGGCGGGTTCTGGCCGCATAAACGTCCATTCCGGCGGGCAGCCCGCTGGGACGGCGCCTTCCCCATTAATCAAGGTGGACCCTATACTCCTTCTCCCGATACCCTGAATGCCATCAAAGCCTATATCAATGAGCACCGCCAGAGCCAGGTTCCTTTTGACCTAGTCATTACTGGCGTAACACCAGGTAATGACCTCAAGGCGGGGCGTAAAAGGATAGCTGGTTATACCGGTACTGGTCTCACCTGGTGGATGGAAAGCCTGTACCGGTGGCGGAACTCCATTGATGCCATGCGCCAGCGCATCCGGCAAGGACCTCCGCGTCCGGATCAATAGAGCTAACAATTAAAAATCTGTGGGAGGATTTATTATGTCGATTGGTCGGTTTTATGCGGGTATCGCTGCGGTAATCTGGTCATCTCAAACCGGTCAATATTTGCTTCTGCGTCGCTCGGATGAGAAGGATTATGGACCTGGCATCTGGGAATGTGTCACCGGGCGAGTCGACCAGGGCGAAGGATTCGAAGACGCCCTACATCGTGAGGTGCGCGAGGAACTTGGGGTATCAGTACAGGTCGAATATATCCTCGGCACCACCCATTTTTACCGTGGAGCCCTGCAGCTGAGAACGAGCTGGTGGGCATAGTATATTTATGCTCGCTGGATAATACCGGCTCCATCTCGATTGGTCCTGAACATTCCGAGTTCTGCTGGCTCGCTGCAGATGCAGCCCTCGAGCTCCTATCCGCCACCGACCCATCCACGCAGTGGGCCAGGCGGGTAATCACGCGTGCTGAGATCATCCGGTCAATGCTTCCGTCTAAGCTGATTATTATTAACCGCCAAACAAGCTTCGAATTTGGTTGAACTTACGAGGATTGCAAGATTACGAAGTTCTTCTCTTGAAAAGAATCGGTTCAAGGGCGAGATTCTCGGTTGCCTCCCGATGCATCGTCTTAACCGTCTCTTCCAATAAATAAACCATTCGCAGTCGTTCCTGCCTAGCGGTGTTGAGCGGGTTATAGTAGATCGGGTTCCCGACGATGACGAGACATTCCTCGTGGATGGTAACCGGATAAAATGGCAGGCGCCTTCCCGTTTCATGATAATATTGCTCCCCCAAACGTAAGAAGCCTCGTTTAAACGGACCGATTCCAGTGGCTGGGTCGGGAAGGCCTTCAGAATCCTCGGGCACAATCAGCACGTATTTACCCTAATTTAGGAGGTCAAGGCTGGTTCGAAAAGTTTGTTCCTGCTCCTGGTGAGTCTCCGGGACGGGTATGCACCCAAGCGATAACAGCAGGGGTGTGGAAATTTTACAAATGCCTCTTGCGATGAAAGTGCTTATCGGCGGCTGGAGGTGCAGTATCTTTTCAACAAAATCCTTACGAACAGTTTCCGGTCCCTTCACTCTGTCAATCGTATCCCCCTGCACCCACGGGTATAGCCGCATCGGCAAGGAGGAGCATATCCCCACAGGACCGATAGCGCCCATATGGTTGGAAACGATCACACCTGGCCCATCCTGCAGATATTCCGCGCCAATTAATTCCCCATCCCACATGAAAATTTCCAGGGTGCTTATTATGAGATGATATGCCAGGTCGCCTAGCATCCACGCACCTTCACCGTTTACTCGCGGATATCCGGAAAGTCATAGAATAAAGGTTTGGACGAAATCTGCATACTGAGTACATTGATGAAGTATTTTACGTTGGAATCAAATGAGCTCTTGAACCTTCTTCCTGAAGTCTGTACCATCATGGTTTTATCGACTTTAAGCTTCCCCACTTTACGGAGCTTCAAGGTAAGCCAATAGTCCACAGTTAAATTGACCTCTGGATCAATCCCCCCAATCTGGGTCACCGCCTCGCGCCTGACGGCCATATTATTCCCCGGCAATGCCTGATTGAAATACAGTACTGCCTGAAAGGTTTTATCAAGGATTGGGTGCATATCATAAAAAGCTAATTTTCCCCCCACCGCAATATATTCTGTGGCGCCTTCGAAATTGCTCAGGATTTTAGCCGTCCAATTCGGCGGCACACGGCAATCGGCATCCGTAAACGCGATGAATTCTGTTTGACTCACCTCAATCCCCTTACGTATCGCGTGCACATAACCTTTACGAAATTCTTTTTCCACTCTCACCCCTTTTTCAAGAGCGATCTTGGCGGTTAAATCGGTCGAGTTGTTGTCGATGACGATGATTTCATATTTTTCTTTATCAAGGGTCTGGTTCAGGAGGGAATCAAGACATCCTGCAATCAATTCCTGCTCGTTAAAGACGGGCACTACAACCGTTAGAATTTTATCCATCTTGTCCCTCCGGTATATAAATACCATGAGTCGAGTTATAGTTACGAGAGACTATTATATTCTCCGTCCAAATATCCGGCGTATAATAGTCGATTAATGTTTAATGAGTAATCTTATCACCTTTCGGGCAGAGAAAGTCCTGGATAGACGAATGCCGTCGTCGAAATACAGTCATAAATAGGTCAAGAGGTACTCATGGAAATATCCAATCTAGAACATGTCACTCTCCCCACCAATGGTATTCGTTTGCATGTTGTTCAAAGCGGGTCACGCTATGGTTCACTCGTGATCCTGCTGCACGGTTTCCCCGAATTTTGGTACGGCTGGCGCCGCCAAATTCAACCATTGGCGAGTGCAGGTATGCGTGTTTGGGTCCCAGACCAACGCGGCTATAATCTGAGCGATAAACCCAAGGGTACCGCATCATACCGCTTTGATGAGCTTGCCCATGACGTCATTGGTTTGATCGATTCTGCCGGCGTTGAAAAATGCTGTCTGGTGGGACACGACTGGGGGGCGGCGGTTACCTGGTGGGTGGCGGTAAAATATCCAGAACGTTTGAACAAGCTTGCCATCCTCAATGTGCCTCACCCGGCGGTCATGCTGCATACCCTCACCAGCAACCCAGAACAGCTGCGCCGGAGCTGGTATATGTTTTTCTTTCAAATCCCCTTCTTCTCAGAAGCTATCCTGCGTAATGACGACTGTGAATTCATGGTGAGGGTGCTGCTGGCAGGCAGCGCACCGGGCTCTTTTACCCCCGCCGATATCGATAAATATCGCCAGGCTTGGTGGCGTAAGGGAGCTATTACTAGCATGCTCAACTGGTACCGTGCTGCCCTTCACATGCCTCCGGATATAAGCGGTGATATGCATATCAAGGTTCCCACCCTGATGCTTTGGGGAGCGCAAGACCCGGCTTTAAGTCGCGAGATGGCCCAACCCAGCCTGGACCTATGTGATGAAGGCAAACTAGTATTCTTTGAAAATTCGAGCCATTGGGTGCAGCACGATGCTTCAGAATCTGTAAACCGGCACCTGGTGGATTTCTTTACCGCAGCATAAGACCTGAATGGACACGGCTTCACCTGAATTCGCTCAAACCTACCTTCAGCTTCGCAATCTCATCTTCCGCCTCGAGCCAGCCAAGCTGGGTATAGCTCCCACCACCATCACTCCACATGTGTGGGGGGTGCTGATGGAAACTGGCTATGTTGTGGGTACTGCAACCCTCGTTTCTCTGGCTGATGGCACCACCAGCCTGTATTACAGTACGGGTGGGGGCATGTTGGGTAGGGGTGATTACACACCTGTGGCTGAAGCTTCCAAGGCATTGGTGCTCCAGGCCGAAAATCACCTGACGCAGATGGCATCTACCAGAGAAGTTCCCTTGCCCGCGGTGGGTCAGGTCAGGTTTTCCTGTCTTACCTACTCGGGTATTTGCACTGCTGAAGCTGCTGAAGTATCCCTTAAGTCTGGTGACCATCCGCTCTCGCCCCTCTTTGTTCTGGCACATAACACCCTTGACCAGCTGCGTTTGTCAGCTGAGAAGAAGCGTTGATCGCTATGGCCGCCAATAAGCTCGCTGTCGTCACGGGTGCGTTCGGTTATTCCGGCAAATATATTACCCGCAGGCTGCTCGATCTAGGTCATACGGTCCGCACGCTGACTAATTCCGTTAACCGTCCCAATCCGTTTGGCGCACAGGTGGAAGTGTTCCCGTTCAACTTCGATGATCTCGATAAGCTGACAGACTCATTGCGCGGCGCAGACGTTCTCTACAACACTTATTGGGTGCGCTTTAATCATAAAAACTTTTCGCACGCCGCCGGCATCGAGAACAGCTTACGCTTGTTTACTGCCGCTAAAAAGGCAGATGTTCGTCGGGTGGTGCACATCAGCATCACCAATCCCTCCGAGCTATCCTCCCTGCCGTACTTCAGTGGCAAAGCCCGCTTGGAACGCGGCCTGGTTGAGTCGGGTTTGTCTTATGCCATACTCCGGCCGGCAGTGCTATTTGGCAAAGAAGATATTCTAATCAATAATATCGCCTGGATTTTACGCCGCCTGCCCGTGTTTGGTGTTTTTGGAGATGGAAGTTATCGCCTTCAGCCCATCTATGTAGATGATCTCGCCGAATTAGCCGTCAATCAGGGGCAGGAACAGTCTGACCGGGTCATCGATGCAATCGGACCGGAAACCTTTCCCTATCGTGAGCTCGTAAAGACCATCGGAACGATCATTGGTAAAAATAGGCCGGTCATCTCGGTCTCACCAACCATAGGCTATTGGTCCGGCTGGCTGATCGGGAAGCTGATGGGGGATGTCTTGATCACCCGCGATGAGATTATCGGTTTGATGCAGAACCTCCTATACACAAGCTCACCGCCCACCGGCAGCACAAAACTCTCGGATTGGGCCCGGGAGCATGCTGCCACCCTGGGGTTTCACTATGCAAGTGAGTTGAGACGTCGTCTCCATCGAGATGCAGCCTATGAAGTCAGGTGATTTTATGGGTCATTTTGGAAGGATACTCGGCAAGAGGAGGCAGATAAGCAATTGAGCCAATCAGTCACTAGAGATATTAAAATCAGCCAAGCCTCAGTATATAAACGCCCTATCCTGCGCCATTTGATGGAGCTGTACCAGTATGATTTTAGTGAATTCGATCGGTCAGACCTCAGCTCGATGGGCTTATTCGAATATCCTTATCTTGACCACTGGCGCGGTCCTATCCAGACTTTCTCTTCCCCTCCCATTCCAACATTAACTGGGTAACAGGATAGAATTGCATCTATCAACCCAGGAAACATTTACCTATTCCAGACCAATAACCTGAGCACATATGCCTAAACCAGTGATCGGACTAACCACCTCCCGCATGCGCAATCTAGCCAGGCTTTCAGTTTTTGGCACCAACGTACCCTATGCGAAATCGATAGCCGATGCCGGTGGAATACCCATCCTCATCCCTCTAAGCTTATCTGATGCTGATATTGATCAGCTTCTGAGCCGGGTTGACGGGATCCTCTTCACGGGAGGCTACGATGTTGACCCCCGGTGGTACGGCAACCTGCCGCATCCCAAAGTAATGGGGGCGGATGCCGATCGTGACCGTATGGAGATGCACCTGGTGCAGGCACTGATCAACCTGGGCAAGCCGTTCTTCGGCATCTGTCGTGGCTGCCAAGTGATCAACATCGCTTTGGGCGGCAGCCTGTACGAAGACCTGGCTGAGCTGTACCCAGGTAAGATCCAGCATGATAACCATGATCACCCCAGGAATTATCTCGCTCACACTGTCGACTTACAATGCAGTAGCCGTCTTTCAGAACTGCTGAGTGTCGGCGCTTTCGGTGTAAACAGCCTGCATCACCAGGGTGTAAACAGGATCGCCAGGGGGTTACAGGCGTCTGCAATGGCACCAGACGGCTTAGTAGAAGCCTTTGAGCTCTCGGATTACTCTTTTGGTTTGGCTGTTCAATGGCACCCGGAAGAGCTGCAAGAACATGCTTCGATGCGCAGCCTGTTCCAGGTGTTCGTCCAGGCGTGCCTACCGGATGGTTCACAGCAGAAAGTCGAGGAAAGTTAATGGCGCAAAAATATCAATTCCGTGCAGTAATTGAGGCGAGTGATGGTGGCGGGGCATTTGTCGTTGTCCCCTTCGATGTCGAAAAAACGTTCGGTAAGAAACGCGTTAAGATTAAAGCAATCATTGAAGGCGAACCTTACCGCGGTACACTCGTCCGCATGGGCTCTCCGCATCACATGCTCATTGTGCTCAAGGAAATCCGCGAAAAGGTGGGTAAAACCATGGGTGATGTAGTCTCTGTCGAGCTGGAAGAGGACCTGGAAGAGCGTATTGTTGAGGTTCCGGCAGACATTCAAACCGCACTCGAAGCAGAGCCTGCTGCTCAGACTTACTTCAGAAATCTCTCCTATTCTCATCAAAGGGAGTACGTCCAGTGGGTCACTGACGCCAAACGTGAAGAAACCCGCCAGTCTCGAATTAAACGTATGATTGAAATGCTCGTACAAGGTAAAAGTGAACATTAAGTCTTTACGACCGATCGGCATTTTTGACTCAGGCATCGGTGGTTTATCCGTCCTGCGCGCCATTCGCCAGCTGATGCCAGACGAGCCGTTACTTTATCTGGCAGACCAGGCACACGTCCCGTATGGGCCGCGCTCCATGGATGAAGTGCGCTATTTTTCCGAAGCCATTACGCGCTACCTTTTGGATCAGGGTGCAAGGCTAATCGTCGTAGCGTGTAATGCCGCTTCGGCTGCTGCCCTGAAATACTTGCGTTCAGTCTTCCCCGAGGTACCATTTGTTGGAATGGAGCCTGCGGTTAAACCTGCTGTTGAGCACACCAGGAGCGGTGTAGTGGGTGTTCTGGCGACACCCGCCACCTTTCAGGGTGAGTTGTATGCATCGGTAGTCGAGCGTTTTGCTCAGGGCGTAAGGCTGCTGCAGGATACATGTCCGGGTCTGGTGAACCAGATCGAAAGAGGTGCCCTCGAATCGACCGAGACCCGTCAGATCCTGGAAAAAGCCCTTGGACCCATGCTTGCCCAGGGGATTGATACCGTAGTGTTAGGCTGCACCCATTACCCATTCGTCATTCCCCTGATCCAGCAGATTTCTGGCCCCGGTGTACGGGTCATCGATCCTGCCCCCGCTGTAGCCCTCCAGGCGCAAAGATTGCTTGTTGCCGGTAACCTGCTTGACCTGGAATTAACTATCAAGGTTGACCAGCCCGGAAAACCGCACGAACAGCTTCACTTCGCCACGACCGGTGATGCTGCGCGCCTGAAAAGTATGCTCCCTGATTTGCTTGGAGAAACCACTCAAGTCGAACACCTCAGCTGGAAAAACGGTCGGCTGATCTCCAGAGATACTTATGTAGGGTCCACCCACTAAATACTCATTTTCGTGTAATCAATACCCGGCGGTAACTGATTCAGAAGCTTTTGGGCTTGAACGATTAATTCTTATGCCCCTGATTACTCGCGTTACTCCTTGATCACAAGAAAGAGACCCGGCCTTGGTTCAGCCGGGTCTTCGATGTAAAACGTTCAATACGATCACTGGTCAGCGATCGTCACACCCAAATCTTCCGGGCTGATCTTCAATCCTTTGAAATTTTCAAAACTAAGGTCGCGGAATGTCAGTCCTAACCTCCCCTTGAGGCGCTCGAACAAGACGGTATAACTAGCCATAATACCGGCTTCCCAGTTCAACCCAAGCTGCTGTGCCGCCCGCTTAATGCTTTCACTATCCGGTCCTTCGATTTCAAGGAAGTCCCCGGTCGGCAGTTCATCCACGACTACCTCGACATTACCCATCTCATAGGTAGTGCGATACTTTTCATAGATGGTATAGATCTGATATCCGAGGGCTTCGAACAGCGCCCTGGCGGTGTCAAAATCTGATACAGTGAATTCGAGCTCCTGGCGCAGGTTCGCCCCTCCCTCCAATTTTCCTACACCCTTATATGTTACTCGTGATTTGGTATCCTTCCTCAGTCGCAGTACTTTCCCGGCCGCAGTCAGCGATCGGTCAGGACTATCGAACCGTAGGTTGACCTCCAGCACGCGCGGTGCAATCACTAGTCCGAATTTGTTCAGTTTCATCTCCAATTCCTTGCGCCTGGAGATGCAAAATTTTACTTCTAGCTCACTTCCCTCAATATTCATCTCGCCTCTTGTCTTGCTAACGCTTATACCACGCTGAGGATAGTCTCCTTCTGTTCTACTCGCTCGCCTGGTTTGATCCGCACCCTGATCACTTTCCCGTCCCTGGGTGAGCGCAGCTCGTTTTGCATCTTCATCGACTCAAGCACTGCCAGCACATCACCCTTGTGGATTGTTTGACCCTCATCTACCGGTATCGAGATGACCATCCCGGGCATAGGCGCTTTCAGGTGGAAGTCCTCATGTTCCGCCACTCGACCACCGAGTGCAGCCCGCAGCCGCTTCTCGCGTTCATCCTCCACGGTGGCTGAGTACAAGTTACCCTGGAATAACACCTGCCAGATATCATCATTAAGATATACATTCGCATCAACCGACTTTCCATTCACCACCAGTGAATAGACCTGTTGATCACCGACCGACAAGAAATCTATCTGGTGAACTACCCCGTCAACGCTTACCTGATGTTCGTCGAGGATGTCTATAAGATACTCACGGCCTTCGATCGTAGTCACATATTTCATGGCTATCTCCTCAGCCTTTCCCACCGGCTCAACCATTTCCAGTTGCTGGTGTCGCGCTCGTTGCGCTGGATCACATGCGCTGCTCGTTCGGTCTGGCGGTGCGCCACCAGCGTCGCCAAAATGGCGGCAATGTCTGGGAATATTTCCTTCCCTTCCTCTGCCTCCTCGATCGAAAAGCGCTCCTCTACAAAGCGCGTATCGTATTGCCCTCCCATGAAACGGTGCGAGTCCATCAGTCGTTGGTGGAAGGGGATATTGCTGTGCACCCCCAAAATCTTGTACTCTTCCAATGCCCTGCGCATGCGCAGAATGGCCTCGCCGCGCGTATCGCCCCACACGATCAGTTTTGAAATCAGCGAATCATAATACGGGGAGACTTCAAAACCGATGTATACCCCTGTATCCACTCTCACTCCTGGCCCTGTTGGCAGCAGCGTGTGCGTGATGAACCCTGTTGAAGGGTTGAAGTTGTTGTAAGGGTCTTCAGCGTTGATGCGGCATTCAATCGCCCAACCATTGGCGTGGATATCCTCCTGCCGGTGGCGTAAACATCTACCGCGTGCGATCCGGATCTGTTCTTTAACGATATCGATGCCGGTGACCATCTCTGTGACCGGGTGCTCAACCTGCAGGCGGGTATTCATTTCAAGGAAGTAAAAGTTCTTGTCCTTATCAACCAGGAATTCAATCGTGCCCGCATTGACATAGTTGACTGACTGAGCAGCCCGTACTGCGACAGCTCCTAATTCCTGGCGGAACTCCTCATCTTCACCCACAAAGGGCGATGGGCTTTCCTCCAACAGCTTCTGGTGACGTCGCTGGATGGAACATTCCCTCTCCCCCAGGTGGATCACATTGTCCTGTCCATCTGCCAGGATCTGTATTTCGATATGCCGTGCCCCCTCCACCAGCTTTTCCAGGTAGACGTTCCCATCGCCGAAAGACGCCTCGGCCTCCCGCCGTGCGGCATTGAGCAGGTTAGGCATGTCTTCCAGGCGGTTCACCTCGCGCATCCCTTTGCCTCCGCCGCCTGCAGTGGCCTTCACCAATAAAGGAAAGCCAATCGATGGCGCTATAGACAGCAGCTCTTCATCGCTCAGCGATCCTTCCCCTTCGGTGCCAGGGACCACCTTCACGCCTGCCCGTGAGACTGTAGCGCGTGCCACCGCCTTATCACCCATGGCTGAAATGGACGATGGGTTGGGACCGATGAATTTCAGCCCAGCATCTCGGCAGGCTTCAGCAAACTCCGCCCGCTCAGCCAGAAAGCCATAGCCTGGATGGATCGCTTTTGCCCCACTCTTGTGAGCGATATCAATGATCTTGTCGATCCGCAGATATGAGTCGCGTGAGGGTGCGGGTCCCAGGCGATAGGCCTCATCGGCGTACCGTACGTGCAGCGCCTGGCGGTCGGCATCTGAAAAAACTGCCACGGTTCCAAGGCCTAGCTCACGGCACGCTCGAATGATACGCACCGCAATCTCTCCTCGGTTGGCGATCAATACTTTGTTAAACATCCGATTACTCCACCTGCAAAATTACCTGTCCTGCCATTGTCCAATCGATTCAGGTTGTCTGAGGAATTGTAACAATCTCGGGGTAAATATATTGGATGCCTCCTGAGGCACCATGTGTCCGGCATTTGGGATCAGCCACATTTCTGCCCCTGGAATCGCGTTGGCGATGTCTTTAGCGTGCTGCGTTGTGGCATGCTCATCTTCTGCACCCTGTACCACCAACGCCGGGCACCTCAGTTGACCTAAAATGGGACGCATATCCCAGCTTAGGGATTCAATCCGGTGCCAGCCATCGAACCAGTTGTGGAACACGCTTTCGTACTTCGCTCCATGGGCATAACGTAGACCCGTGCGGAAGTGTTCATCCCATTCAAACGCATGTTGAATGCCCAATATTCCCGGCTCCATCTTTGGCTCGACGTAAATATGGGCTGCCACACTCACCAGGCAGGTCACCTGGTCTGGATACTTAGCAGCGTAATACAGTGCGATGGTGCCGCCATCGCTGTGACCCACTAGGGCAGTTTGGTGTACACCAAGCTGTTCGAGCAATTTGTGCTGGTCACTGACGTCAGCAGCAAAGGTGGGCAGGTCCAATCCTGGCCTGGCATCAGAACCCCCATACCCCCAGCGGTCATAAGCTATTACGTGATACCCTGCATCCGTTAATGCAGGGATCTGCTCACGCCATGCCTTAATCGAACCCAATCCATGGTGCAGCAACACTACCCCCGGCCCATTTTCTGGACCGAATTGTTCGACATTCAGGTTATGTCCGTTGATCACCAATATCACTTGACACCTATCAATAATCCTGAGGCAGCATCATGTGAACAGGTCACGCTTATTGAACGGTGCGGTCAGGAATTTCATCATCATGCGCGCGTTCGATGAATAAGCGATCGTTGCGCCGTTCTTTAGATTGCTTAAGATTTTATCCGCCAGCACCGGAGCAACCGTCTCAGCCCGCTCCGCAATGATATTCAATATCCTCTTGGAGCTTTCGAGCTCTTCCTCCCGTCCATCGAACTGCCGGGTGATCATATCAGTGATCACCATGCCTGGCGCAACAGCGCCGGTGATCACGGGTGTACCTTCGGTCTCCCGTGCCAGCGACTGATTAATAAAATGCACACCCGCCTTTGTGCTGCCGTATACTGCCATCCCCTGCATGCGATTTCCACGGGCACCGAACCCTTCCAGGTTATACAACGCGCCAAAACCCTGCGCCAACATCCCAGTAAGGGCCACCTTGGTTCCGTACATCGTGCCGATCACATTGGTGCGAACCACTTTATCATACTGCTCGGGGGTGAGCTCCCAAAATTTCATCATGGGCACAGCCATCCCGGCATTGTTGATCCAGATATCGATTGCACCGAAATGCTCCTTTGCGTTTTCCCACAACCGTTCCACCTGAGCGTAGTCGGTAACATCGCACGCCACACCATAAGTCTGGTCCATGTTGTGCTTTTCTTCGAGTTTCGTTATCGCAGCATCCACAGCCTCCTGAGTGCGCCCGCTGATTGTCAGCGAACAGCCGCGCTGCAGGAATGCCTCTGCCAGGCTGTAGCCGATTCCACGTGTGCTGCCGGTGATGACGATTGACCTTGGTTTAATATTCATAACGGGATGCAGCCGTGTTTTTTCGGTGGGTTGGAGTCACGCTTGTTGGAAAGCATTTCCAGTGAATTGATCAGTCGTTGGCGCGTCTCCCACGGCTCGATCACATCATCAATATAGCCGCGTGACGCGGCAATATATGGGTTGGCAAATTTTTCGCGGTAATCCTCGACCAGCTCATCTTTCTTTTTATCCGGGTCTTTTGCTTGCGAGAGCTCCTTGCGGAAGATAATACTCACCGCACCATCTGGGCCCATCACCGCAATCTCAGCTGACGGCCAGGCAAGGTTCACGTCACCTCGGACATGCTTGCTGCTCATCACGTCATATGCGCCACCATACGCCTTGCGTGTGATCACGGTGATCTTTGGCACTGTTGCTTCACAGTAGGCGTAGAGTAATTTTGAACCTGCCCGAATGATACCGCCATGCTCCTGGGCAGTTCCCGGAAGAAATCCCGGGACATCGACAAATGTGATGATAGGAATATTGAATGCATCACAGAAGCGCACAAAGCGGGCTCCCTTTTCGGAAGACTTAATATCCAGCACACCAGCTAAAACCATCGGCTGGTTCGCCACGATCCCAACGCTGTGCCCACCAAGGCGTGCAAACCCGATCACAATGTTTTGCGCGTATGCTTCCTGTATCTCAAAAAAGATACTACCATCCACCACCATGCGGATGACTTCCTTTATGTCATAGGGCTTGCTGGGATCCTCCGGGATGAGTTTGTTTAATCGTTCGTCCATCCTCAGCGGGTCATCATCGATGCTCAGGAACGGCGGGTCTTCCATGTTGTTTTGCGGGATATATGAGAGCAGCTTACGGATCAGGTACAGCGCGTCAGGCTCTGAATCTGACGCCAGGTGACACACACCCGAAATTTCAGAATGGACATCCGCCCCACCCAGCTCTTCGAAAGTCACCTCTTCATGGGTTACAGTCTTGACGACATCTGGCCCGGTGATGAACATGTAGGAAGATTTTCGCACCATGATGATGAAATCTGTCAGCGCTGGTGAGTAAACCGCCCCACCCGCACATGGGCCCATGATTACGCTGATCTGTGGGATGACTCCCGAAACCAGGGTGTTGCGCAGGAAGATATCTGCATAACCCCCTAGGGATACCACTCCCTCCTGGATACGTGCCCCGCCCGAATCATTCAAACCGATTACCGGGGCTCCGTTTTTCAGCGCCATGTCCATGATCTTGCAGATCTTCTCGGAATGCACTTCACCCAGACTGCCTCCGAAAACCGTGAAGTCCTGCGAGAAGATGTAAACCAGACGTCCTTCGATGGTCCCCCATCCGGTGACCACGCTATCTCCAAGGTACTTCTGCCGGTCAAGGTTAAAATCACTCGTGCGGTGGGTTACGAATGAGTCCACCTCACGGAAAGAGCCTTTATCCAGCAGCAGGTCAATCCGCTCCCGGGCGGTCAAACGGCCGCGTTTATGTTGACGTTCAATACCGTCAGCGCCACCCCCGAGACGTCCCTTCGCTTTTGTCTCTCTCAGCCGTTTTATCTTTGGATCATCAGTCATATGCCTCTCCAACAGCAGTAAAAGTAATTGTGACCATTTTCTCTGCTATCTGCTCACCATTCATTCTTTATCCCGGTTATCTGCCTGGACTTGAGCCGCTTCAACGTCAGCAGCTTCAAAAAACGCTTTTACTTTCTCCCGGCTCAGAGTCCACACCATGAAAATCAGACCGACCACAGTTAGTCCGGCAGAGAACTGCCAGTTGATCGGCAGCACAGCACGGAATGCATGTGAAACCCCACTTACCGGGCGGTCCATAAGATAGATATGGTCCAGCCAGTAATACAGTGCATAGGTAAGCCCAACCGCATGCATCAGCTTGGGCGCCCATTTTTTTGCCTTCCACAACCCCCACAATAAGGACAAACCTGCCGCACCCCAGATCAACCCGGTTAGAGCAAGGTAAAGCGGCGAGATTCCCGACCGTGAGCTTAGGAAACTCCAATACCTGATGCTCAAACCCAGCCTTAAAAGGTTGATAACCGTGATAATTAACACTATCAATGCCAGCAAGGTTACGCTCAAAGGTCGTTTGTTAATTTGAGAGCGCACTGCCGGTTGGGGTTCTACCGGTTGTTCGGGTATTGGCGTGCTATCCATATTAGGTCGATATTCCATTATTTACTCAATGGTTAAGGTGATTTTCCCAAGCTGCTCGCCCCTGGCAAGGCGTTCTTGGGCAGCCACCGCACCCTTCAATGGGAAATCACGATCGATGACCGGTTTAAGCTTGCCTGCAAAGACCAGATCCATCACAGTGGCAAAATCAGCCCGGGTGCCCATGGTTGAGCCGAGCACCGACAGGTGCTTTCCGAATATCTGCCGGTTATCGATCTCGAATTTCGCTCCGCCGGAATTACCCACCGTCAGGATGCGCCCTCCCTTGGCCGCGGCGCGGAAGCTCAGTGGGAAAGTGGTCCCTACATTATCCACCACCACCTCCACCCCGCGCTTTTCCGTCAGACCGTAGACCGTTTTAGACCAGTTCTCTTCCTTCGAACGGTCGATGAGATAATCTGCTCCAAGTGATTCAGCCAGCCTGAGTTTTTCCTGATTTGAGCCAACCACGTACACCGTCGCACCAGCCAACTTTGCTATTTGTATGCTGGCGCTGTTCACCCCACCCGAGGCTCCCACCACCAGCACGCTCTCGCCCGGCTTCAGCGCTCCACGCACGATCAGCGAATGCCAGGCTGTGTGGAATACCAGCGCTGCAGCCGCAGCTTTATGCACTTCGAAATCAGCCGGGATTGGGTATAGGTTTCGGGCAGGAATAGCTATATATTGCGCATATGTGCCACGCACCGTCTCACCCAATAAATGCCACTCACGGCAGCGGTTATCCTGCCCTGCGATGCAGGCTGGGCAGTGGCCGCAGCCCAGGTTTGAATTGATCACCACTCGGTCACCAATCTTCCAGTCTGTTACACAGGCACCCACGCCTACCACCATTCCTGCCCCATCGGCTCCCAGGATGTGCGGGTATTGTAGCTTGATCCCAGGCCAACCATCACGCGTCCAGATATCCACCCGGTTGAGCGCTGCAGCTTCCAATTTCACCAACACCTGCCCCTCTCCAGGCTCAGGGGTGGGAAAATCGGTATATTCAAGCACTTCAGGTCCCCCATGGGTATGGAATAACAACGCTTTCATTATCGTCTCCACATTACATAATCAGTACGTCACTGGCCAACAAGAGTCTTACTCTATATGGTTGGCTCACCGGGATTAGCCATCAACGGCCTGGCCTTTAAAATCCATTATATGTTCCTACCATTCATTTACAGGTATTTCAAATAATCTGTGCAACAGCAGTCCAGCCTGGTTGCCCGGAGTATGAACAATGTGATAGAAGCCGGGTTAGATGCCGTGGATTCTATAAATGAATTAATCAGAGCGCCTCACACTTTTAATGAGGTACACATTGGATGATACCTGTGCTTTTTTACCCCAGGATCCCTATCCAAAACTATCGAAGTCCGAGCTCCATCCTCGATATGACTAGGCGCTGGATCTCACTTGTGCCCTCGTATATTTCGGTGATTTTGGCGTCTCTGAAGTAGCGCTCAACAGGCAGCTCTTTGCTATACCCCATCCCCCCGTGGATCTGTACAGCTGTGTGAGCGGCGAACATAGCCGTCTCTGAGGCGAACAGCTTCGCCATTGCAGCTTCGCGGGTAAACCGCTCACCGGTTGTTTTGGCGCGCTCCTTTGCCAGGGCTGCGTTATAGACCAGCAGGCGTGACGCTTCAATGCGCGTCTTCATATCTGCGATCTTGAAGGAGATCCCTTGGAACTCACCAATCTTGGCCCCAAACGCCTCACGCTCCCTTGCGTATGTCACACTGGCTTCATAGGCTGCTTCGGCGATCCCCAATGCCTGAGCAGCGATCCCGATGCGCCCTGCATCCAAGACTGCCATGGCGATCTTGAAACCGTCACCATCTTCACCTAACCGATCTTCTACCGGGCAATGATAATCCTCAAATATGATCTCGCTCGTTGCGGAAGCACGGATGCCCAGCTTGGGTTCCTTCTTGCCACGCACAAAACCTGGTCTACCGGTATCGATCAGGAATGCGGTAATCCCGCGGTGTTTCTTATCTGGGTCGGTCATGGTGAACATGACGATATATTCCGCCACAGGTCCACTTGTCACCCACGACTTACGACCATTGATGATATACACATCCCCAACCCTGACCGCCCGGCTGCGCATCGTCCCTGCATCCGAGCCCGACATCGGTTCAGTGAGGGAGTATGCCCCAATCGCCTTCCCCGATGCGACTGCAGTCACATACTTTTGCTTCTGGACTTCTGTGCCAAACTTCAGGATGCCATTGCAGAATAAGCTGTTGTTCACCGACATGATGGTGCCATGGGCGGCATCCACTTTGCATATTTCTTCCAGTGCCAGCACGTACGCAAGCGCATCCATCCCTGCTCCACCATACTCTTCGGGCACTTCAATCCCCATGAAGCCCATCTCTCCCATCTTCTTGATCGTCTTGGAAGGGAATTCACCACTCTCGTCAAACTCTGCCGCGATCGGAGCGATTTCTTTTTGCGCAAAGTTGCGTGCCGTCAGTCGAATGCTCTCATGTTCTTCTGTAAACGGAAATAGTCCACTGCCAGCCATCGTGTCCTCCGTGAAAACGTGAGTTGGAATGTTTGTGATTATAGCATGGGACACATCCAGCAATAATTGTCACTGCTTTTCCCCTACCCTATGGGTCGGAGTGGGATATACTATGGACAGGTCAGGATTGATACCATCTTTATGCTCTCCAGGCTTAAAAACGCACTCATCGGCTCCCCGCTTCCCACACAACAGCTGGCTGATAAACGGCTGAACAAAATCCGGGCACTGGCCGCCTTTTCTCCAGACGCCCTCTCTTCCATCGCATACGCCAACCAGGAAATCTATCTGGGCCTGGTGGTGGCCGGGAGCGCCGGACTGGTATTGGCCTGGCCAATAGGTCTGGTGATCGTCGGGGTTCTGATTATTGTCGCCATTTCATACTACCAAACTATCCATGGCTATCCTTCCGGCGGTGGTTCCTATATTGTTGCCCGAGCAAATATCGGCATTCTACCTGGCCTTGTTGCAGCAGGGGCATTGCTGTTGGATTACCTGCTGTGCGCGGCAGTCAGCCTGACAGCCGGCGTGGATGCGATTGCCTCTGCCTTCCCCAGCCTGTTGCCTTATAAAACTGTCATTGCTCTGGGATTACTGGGGCTCATCATGCTGGCTAACCTGCGAGGGCTGCGTGAAACCGGAACCATCATGGCTGTACCAGTCTATCTGTTTTTATTCACTTACGTTCCCATGTTGATCTATGGGGGCATTCATCTGTGGATAGAAGGGCCAACCCCGATGGCATCGGTAGCCCCTCAACCCGTCCAACCCTTGACCCTGTTCCTGTTACTACACACCTTCGCTACCGGGTGCACTGCTTTGACCGGCATCGAAGCCATCAGCAATGGCGTGCCGGCTTTTCATAAACCAGAATCCAAAAATGCAGGGCGCACGCTGATCGTTATGGCCATCCTGATGGGTGTATTATTCGTAGGCAGCATCGGGTTAACCCAATTCCTGGGGATTATCGCTGGACCTAATGAGACCATCCTCTCAGCGCTGGCCAGACACTTGCTTGGAAGCGGACCAGCTTATGTGCTGATCCAGTTTTCAACCTTGCTCATCCTGGCAGTGGCAGCTAATACCAGCTTTGCAGATTTTCCACGCCTGTCTGCTATCCTTGCCCGGGATGGTTTCCTGCCCCGCCAGTTCACCGGTTTGGGTGACCGGTTGGTATTCACTAATGGCATCATTTTCCTGGCGATCGCAGCTGGTGTTTTGATTGTCATTTTCGGTGGGAACAGCCACCTGCTGATCCCTCTCTTTGCAATTGGAGCCTTCCTGGCATTCACGCTTTCGCAGTCTGGTATGGTCGTCCATTGGATCCGTGAGCGAAGCCAAAATTGGCGGTTGAAAGCGTTTCTCAATGGACTTGGTGCGATAACTACTGCAACAACGGTAGTGATCATAACCATCAGTAAGTTCCGCGAAGGTGCCTGGATCACAGTACTGCTTATCCCGATATTCGTCACTGTCTTTCTCCGCATCCATCAGCACTATAAAGATGTAGGCAAGCAGCTCAGTTTGCGCGGGCTGCCCCCGGATATCAAACCCTCACCACCCTTGCGGCTGGTAATCCCTGTTTCAGGAGTGCACCGCGGCATCATAGACGCGATGAACCTGGCACAATCCATATCCAATGATATCACCGCCGTTTACATCGAGCTGGAACCCGGCTCAGGAGAGCAAATGCGCAAGGAATGGGAATGCTGGTGGCCTGATATCCCACTGGTTGTCTTGCCGTCACCTTTTCGCTCGATCATTCGGCCGCTACTAGACTACCTGGACGAAGACGACCGCAAGCACAATGATGGCACCCTGGCTGCAGTAGTGCTACCTGAGTTCATCCCTGCCAGATGGTGGCAGCAACTGCTGCACAACCAGACATCCCTGCTGATCAAGGCTGCGCTGACCTACCGCCGCCGAACGCAGGGGTTCCAGCGCATTATCATTGACGTCCCTTATCACCTTAAGAAATGACCAAGGAGTTAATTGCTAATGAAAATACTCATTGCTGCTGACATGGAAGGCATCACCGGTGTGACCAATTGGAATCAGGTTGACCCCCAGCATGCAGAGTACCTACGCTACCGTCGCCTGATGACCAGCGACGTCAACGCGGCAGTGCGGGGTGTGTGTGAAGCCGGGGTCAAGGAGATCCTGGTTACCGATGGGCACGACCTCGGCACCAATATCCTGCTCGAAGACCTGGACCCATGCGCTCACTTGATCAGCGGGGACTACTCCCCACTGGCGATGGTCCAGGGGATCGACCAGGGGATCGATGGGCTCATCTTTGTCGGCTATCATGCCCGGGCAGGCTCGCAAAATGCCATCCTTGACCACACCTGGTCCAGCCGTAGAGTGGCTAACCTGTGGCTGAACGACATCCTAGTGGGCGAATACGGCTTGAACGGCGCCGTGGCGGGTCACTTTAACGTCCCGGTGCTGATGCTCACCGGCGACCAGACAACTTGTACCCAGGCCTCCGAGCTGCTCGGCCCGATCGAGACGGTCGTGGTGAAGACTGCCTTCAGCCGGATGGCTGCTGAGTGTCTCCCTCCACAGATCACAGAAGAGCTCATCCACAAGGCTGCTTACCAGGCGGTCAAGCGCCTGATAGCCGGGGAGGTTCCCAAACCATTGGCCATCACCCCGCCTGTGCACGTCACCATCGACTTCAACTCATCCGACCAGGCAGACCAGGCTGCCATCCTGCCTGGCTCCAAGCGCTTGGATGGCCGGCGCTTGACCTTTACGTCTGCTGATATGCTGGCGGCTTACTTTGCCTTCCAGGCAGCGGTGGCATTGGTGGGTATTTAGACCTCAACATGGAACTCTACACCATCGGCCACAGCAACCACCCGGTGGACAAATTCATCCAGCTGCTGGTAGAACATGGGGTCACACACCTTGTGGACGTGCGCAGCACACCTTACAGTCGCTTCCACCCGCAATTCAACAAAACTGTCCTCCCGCAGGTGCTGCTGGCGTACAGCATTGCTTATACCTGGGCAGGTGAAGCACTGGGTGGTCGTCCGAAAGATCCATCGTGCTATAAACAGGGCAAGCTCCCCAGCAAACCGGAAGAGTACCTGCATGAGGTCAGTTACCCCGATGTAATGCAGCGCCCCTGGTTCGTAGAAGGTATCCAGCGCCTGCTCGAGACGGCAAGTTAGCAAGTGACGTGCATCCTGTGCGCAGAGAAGGACCCGGCTCGCTGCCACCGCCACCTTCTCATTGCCAGGTACCTGCTGGAGAGATATACCGATATGACCATCTTGCACATCATGGGGGATGGCAGCCTGGTTGATGCCAGGACAATCCCCAATCTGGACGAACTATCGAAAGCTCAACAGCTTTCATTCTGATTTACCTGCACAAGTTGGATTAGTGGGGAAAAGAAGCCTTACTTTATCCATCTTCCTGACCTACCGCTCTCAAACTCCCTTAAACTAACTATGCTATAATCCCCCCGCAGAAAGGGTAAATATGCTCAAGAAATTCGTTACCATTTTCGGTGGTGACCCTAACACGAAAGCCCTCAACAGATCGAACGAGGTCGTCGACCAGATCAACAGCCTGGAGCCTGAGTTCGAAGCTTTAAGTTCTGAAGCGCTCCTGGCTAAGACAGAAGAGTTCAAGGCCCGCCTTACCGAAGGCGAGACCCTCGATGACCTGCTTCCTGAAGCCTTCGCCGCCGTGCGCGAAGCCAGCAAGCGCACCAACGGTCAGCGCCATTACGACGTCCAACTCATTGGTGGCATCGCCCTACACCAGGGCAAGATCGCCGAGATGCGCACCGGTGAAGGTAAGACACTCGTGGCAACCCTGCCACTGTACCTGAATGCCCTCACCGGAAAGGGCACCCACCTGGTGACGGTGAACGACTACCTGGCACGTCGTGATGCCCGCTGGATGGCGCCGATCTATAATGCCCTCGGTCTCAGCGTGGGTGTGCTCCAGATGGCTGCCCGCACCGAGAATGGCAAGAAAGCTTTCATCGTTGACCTCGAGAAGACCTCACCGCATGAAGACCAGCACCAGTTGCGCCTGGTGGACCGTCGTGAGGCCTACGCCGCCGATATTACCTATGGCATCAACTCGGAGTTCGGCTTCGATTTCCTGCGCGATAACATGACCATGACCCTTGAGGAACGCGTCCAACGCGGGCACTATTACGCCATCGTGGACGAAGTGGATAACATCCTCATTGATGAAGCCCGCACCCCGCTCATTATCTCCGGGCCCGCCCAGGATGATGCCGAATGGTACCAGCGTCTGGCCCAGGTGGTGCGCCAGCTTCGCCCCGAAGACTACGAGCTCAACGAGCGCGACCGCACCATCACACTCACCGAGATCGGTGAAATCCACGTCGAAGAGTTGTTAGGCGTGCCCCTGCGTGATCCCGATCGCCCGGAAGACGTTACCCCAGAGCAAGAGCGCCTAATGGGCTTCCTCGAGCAGGCTCTACGCGCCCAGTTCCTCTTCAAACGCAACAAGGACTACCTGGTCCAGACCGGTAAGGTGGTCATCGTCGATGAGTTTACCGGCCGGTTGATGCCAGGTCGCCGCTGGTCGGATGGCCTGCACCAGGCTGTCGAAGCCAAGGAAGGTGTGCGCGTCCAGGCGGATAACGTCACCTACGCCACCATCACCATCCAGAACTACTTCCGCATGTACGAGAAACTGTGCGGCATGACCGGTACTGCCCTGACCGAAGCCGAGGAGTTCGACAAGATTTACAAATTGGACGTGATCGCCATCCCCACGAACCTGGAATACCAGGCGATGCGCGACGGTTCTCCGCTCGCATTGCTCGAAGGACGGGATGAGCAAGGCTACAAGTTCCGGTATTATGCTACGAAAGAGGATGCTGAAAAGAAGCCGGTCTATTTCCAGCGCAAGGATTTCCCGGATGTCATTTACCGCACCGAGGAGGTCAAGTTCCGCGCCATCACTAGCGAGATATTGCGCTACCATGCCATGGGGCGCCCGATGCTGGTGGGCACCACCTCAGTCGAGCTTTCCGACCACCTCTCCACCCGCATGCGGGCTGAGCCGCTGCGTAAGCTGGCCCAGGTGGCCCTGCTGCGCCGTGCGTGGCTGGAGAAGAATAACCGTGAGGAAGATGGGCGGGTGATTGAAGAGCTGCAGCCACTCAACGTTTCTCTCGACCAGCTGCAGGTGCCCGAAATGCGCAAGATGGCGCGCGACCTGGGTATATCCTTCAACCCCGAAGACCCTGAGAACCTGTCCGGGCTGCTGGATGTGCTCGACCTCTCAGCGGAGGATAGCGAGCGCCTTAAGGCAGATCTGGAAGCCGGAATTCCCCATCAGGTGTTGAACGCCCGCAAGCATACTGAGGAATCCCAGATCATCGCCGGGGCGGGCGCGTTTGGCGCTGTGACCATCGCCACCAATATGGCCGGGCGTGGCGTCGATATCAAGCTGGGCGGTGAGCTGCCTGAAGGTGTGATCGATTCGGTCAACCGTGTCCTGCGCCGCGCCGGGTACGACGACCCGTATGACATGCGCCACGAAGAGCGCCGCCAGGCACTCGAAGCGCTCACCTCTGAGCAGCTCGGCATCTATGAAGCGGATATCAACACCTTCCTGGGCTATATGCAAGACATGCAGCGCGTTAAACAACTGGGCGGATTGCACGTAATCGGATCTGAGCGCCATGAAGCCCGCCGTATCGATAACCAGCTGCGCGGCCGTTCTGCCCGCCAGGGTGACCCCGGCTCGTCGCGCTTCTACCTTTCACTGGAAGATGACCTGATGCGCCGATTTGGCGGTGGTCAGGTCGAGTCGATCATGCAGCGTATGAAGATCGACGATGCCGTGCCCATGGAAGTTGGGCTCGTCAGCCGCCTGGTTGAACAATCGCAGACGCGGGTGGAAGGCGCCAACTTTGACGTCCGCAAGCACCTGCTCGAATACGACGATGTGCTCAACACCCAACGCCAGCGTATCTATTCACAGCGCGACCTGATCCTGACCAAAACGGATCTCTCGGAGGACGTCACCGAGCTGTTGGGCACCGAGGTCAACCGTCGTGTGCCCGAATCGCTGGCTGATAACGAAGGTCCATGGAAGCTGCTCGCCTGGTTAGACCAGGTGCAACCTCCGCTTGACCTGGGCGGGCTGCTCTTCCCGTCTTATTCGCTCAAGCTGTTGGTTGACTACCTTGCCAACCAACAGAAGGGTTACGCCTCCGCGGACGAGCTACGGGATGCCCTGCTTGGATTGGCCTCCGAAGCCCTCAAAGCCGAGGAAGAGCACCTACTGCGTACTATCGACGGCCTGCTGGAGACGAGCCATGAGCGCCTGGAAAGTCAGGGGAAGGAACGCCTGGAGGCACTCGATACCTTCTATGAAGGGCTAAGGATGGGCGAGTCGGAGGAGAGTGCCCCACGCACCTCGCGCGAGCTGCTGGATGAGCTGGTGGGTATGGTGCACGTCAACATCCGCCTGAGTCCTGACGAATTACGAATGCTGCGCGACGACCCCGAGGAAGTTCGCCAGACAATCCGCATCCAGGTAGAGAACGCCGTTGCCGGGCAGTCGGTGATGCGCCTAGTAGGCGCTATCGAGCGCCGCCTGGAAGACTCGCTCGATTTCGATGCCACCCAACTGGATAGCTCCGATTGGGGGGCCATGTCAGATCAGGTGTACCAATCCACCCAACTTGTGCTGACCAAACGCCGGGAGCGCCTGATGGGTAATGGCGCAGGTCCGGCATCTGGACAGCTGGCAAATGACCTAGCAAGTGCCCTCTCGAAGATCAGCGGACCCGTCACGGCCAATCACCTGCTGGGCTTGCTGCTGATGATGCCGCAGGGCACCAAAGCCTCATTCGACAAGAAAACCCACCGGCGGGTGCTGCAGCGTACTACCCGCCTGACCTATATTTACCTGGCAGCCCGCCTGCTCGAAAATCGCCCGCCGGAGGAGATCACTGCGGAGGTGTTGAAGCACCTGCAGTCTGCCCAGGAGACTATCCGGCGTGCATGGGGGGCGAGCGAATTCTCCCGCCTGGCTAATGCCACTTTACCCGAACTGGACCCGTCACTGCGCGACACGTTGTGCAACCTGCTGGGTGAAGCGACCTGTGCCAGCTTGCAGAACCAACCCCTGCAGAGCCTCGACCGCGAGCAGGTCATTAGAATCATGGATGAGCTGGGTAGACGTGCCCTCACCGAGGTCTACCGCCAGCTGCTGCTAGGGGTGATCACCGAATTGTGGGTGGACTACCTTACCCAGATGGAAGCCCTGCGCGTGTCCATCGGGCTTGAAGCGTATGGTCAGCGCGACCCGCTGGTGCAGTACAAGAGCAAGGCATTCGAACTGTTCCAGAATCTGCTCAAGGACATGCGCTCGGGAGTGATCTCGCGCATGTTCACCTACCGCCCGCGTGTGATGAGCAGCGTGCAAAGCGAGATGCACCGACCGACAACAGTGGAAGAATTTGAGGCTGAAACCGATGCCGTCACAGGAAGCGGCGATGGGGAAGAAACCGAGGAGCAGCCCATTGATGGGGATGAGCTCGAAGTGGAGGATGAGGAGGAGCAGGTAGCGGTGCAGACGAACCTGCCCCAGATGAGTAAGTCGCAGAAGCGCAGACGACACCGTAAATGAAATATCGGGAATCTCTACTCATTTATCAAGAATGATTCGATCCATTAGACCTCATGGGTAAAAAAAAGAACCTGTGAGGTTTTTGATTAAGGTGCGACTTTTCGAGTGATTGAATTGTTTCAAAAAAAATAATTGCGGTCAAATCATCTTTATCGGTAAAAACTCCTGAATGAATAGCAACAGAGTGGATAAATCATTGGAATTGGGGCGATATAAAGGGGAAGAGAACACACTTCTATGTAATTACTCACCAAAATTACGCATGTCAAGTATCGAGGTAGTTTGTCATTGTGAAGGAGCGATTTATGTGACTGAAGCCATCTTCACCGAGGTTATTCAGCCAATTTACATCTGGATGCCATGAAGGTTTTTACTTGGAAAAGGAAGATTGCTTCAAGCCTAGGAGAGCACCAGGCTTTCGCAATGACAACCCATAAATTTCTTGCATATTTTCTATCATGGTGAGTAATTACCACCTCTATTATAGCACATATATTCTAATACACAAGGGGTTTATGAAGATTTAAGATTACTCATCAAAGAAAAATAGCGGACAGATCGCTTATTTATATTATGTTTTTTTTGATTTTATGATCACGATGATCGGTTGGGGGCATTTATCGAAAACCGGCAGACAAGAAAATTGCAGGGCAGAGATTTGCATCTCTGCCCTGGGTATAGTCACTCGCTTCACCGTCAAGAGCGGCTTAATTGAAACTTCATCGTGAGCCAGTCGAAGCGGACCTCTTCTGCCGTTCCTAGAAGTGGGGAGAAGGGTGCCCAGCTCATCTCCGTTCCACAAATGGGGTAAATATCGAGTAGGCGATATGAATCAGCACGCTCGTCTGCGCGGAGATGCCGTAACTATCAGTGGCAGTCAGGGTGATGATGTGGGTCCCTGATTCCAGGCTATTGAGCGCTACCGAAGCGCCAACGCCCAGCTCGCCTTGACGGTCACTGCTCCACACCAGACCGCTATCTGGCAGGCTTCCATCCTCCATATCCATGGCGGAGCCGTGCAGCACAACCAATCCCCCCGGCACCGTAGTCAAGCCATTGGCTGGGGTCAGGATGGTGGGTACAGGTGGTCGGTTGGGGATGGTAATTGCCTGGTCGGTCTCATCGATAGCGGTGTTGATGCCATCACTAGCGACTACACGAAAGCGCACGTCGCTTCCACCAGCCATGCTGTTTACATCCACCTGGTAGGTTGCCGTGGTCAAGTTCCCTTGGAGCAAAATCCAATCGCTACCGCCGTTATTGCTGTAGAAGAGGTTGTAGAGCAGCGGGTCGCCGTCCAGATCCAGTCCCTGCCAAGTTATTGTGTGTGTTTCACCTTCGTTCCAAGTTTCTGCACCGGTAGGACTGGTGATCAGCACCTGGGGCGGGTTGTTGCTCACCACACGCTGGTCGAGCAGATTTCCCAGGTGTACCAGGGCAACCGACTGCGTGCCATCCATCCAGGGCACAATAAATGATACGTCGACTTTGGAGGTTGGATCAGAGGGGAAGGGTGGGGCATCCTGCGGTCCAATGGTTGTGCCAGCTGGAACTCCCGGTTCCGGGCTGTACTCACTATGGAAATTAACCACGAAGGGATAGCTCGCCAGTACGGCTCCGTCAACATTGCGCAACTCGACCGCGTAATCTCCTGTCGGCAAGATATAAGCCACACCGCTCTCAGTGCGGTAAAGCTCACCCAGCGCGCCTGGGATTTGTGGATTCAAGTCGGGGTTGTACACCGTGGCGTTGATCACTAACGATTCACCAGCCGCGGTAGGGTGCATTATGTACGGCTGATTATTGGCGTCTATCTGTGTGGAAAAACTGCTTAACGCAAAGTCGTTGAACAGCTTGTTCCAGGTGAAAGGAGCGATCCAACCAAGCTTGCTGCCGCCCGATGGGCAATAGCTCATCAGGTCGTGGGTATTTGAGGGATTATAGATCTTGGCCGTAAACGGATTGAGACCGACTTCCTGGATGCTCGATGTACCATAAGGAAAATCTGAGTTAGTATCATTTGAGCCACAGGAGTCGGGTGTATCGGTGTGGTATACGTTGTAATCGTGAACCAGCTCGTGACCGAAGATCAGGGCACCGCTGCCGGGATTATCCGTGCTAGTCCCGGGGTTGTCGGAACCGATACCCACCACACCAAACCCACCGGCGTGGGGGTAAACAGGCATATCCGCGTGACCACCGGAATAACCTGCATTCGGAGCCCAGCCATAAACGTGGTCCGCGCCGGTAAAAGCTCCCGAAAACCAAAAGGAGAAGGCATTTTCTAGAATCCATTGAGCATTAAGCGTAGAGATCAGGCTATGTTGGCCATCCCCGGTGCCAAGTGAGGTGGTCCAGTTGAGATAACCGCTTTTAACCACATAGTCAATTCCGCTGTTGCTAATGGGCAGGACCTGTTCGAACCAATCTGCTCCACCACCATTCACAGCCCAACCACCAGCGTACTGCTGACCGCTGTAACCTGAAGGGTGATAGTAAAGGCGCTGCCCGACAATCTTCAAATTCTCACGCGTTTGGAAGGTGAGAGTGAGGTAGCCTGAAGCAGGGTAGCGATTGTTGCCTTCATTTGTCTCGGAGATAATATTGTTTGGATCGACGATAGCGTAAAAATCAACAATGACAGCGCTACCGAAGTTGACATTGAAGTAAATGTTCGCGCTGTCGGGATTGGTTTGGTCCATGCTCTTGGTGGCTTTTCCTGTGGCATCAGCCTGGTACCATACTCCCGCGGCGCGGATGAATAGGCGCACGGGCACATCACTCTGGCTTATGCCGTACACGCTGGAATACTTGAGATAGATGCGAGCAGTGGTATCTTTCTTATTCACTACCGGCATGGAGTTATCGGCACAGGTCGCCAGACCTTTGGAGGTGTCCAAACACTGAATTCCCTGAGTGATCTCGATACCGTGGATCGATAAGTCTTCGCTGAATAAGATAGGGGCAACGGGGATCAATACAGGTTTATAGGCAAACATCGGCACCACCGAGGTGGGTGTGGGGCTTGGTCCGGGGAGAGGGGTACTGGTGGGCACCGGCGTCCAGGTGGGCATGGGTGTCCGGGTGGGCGGAATTCCACGACGGGGTGCAAAATACAGGTCATCGATGGACTCGGAAAGCGGGGTCTTGCCGTAATCCAGGCTGACGGAAACGATCCGTCCCTCGGGGTCATACAGACCCATGAAAGCAGTATGGGGTTCCGGGACAATCGGTAGTCTCATTTGGCAGATCACAGCCCCAGCGACGTCATAAGCCGTCAGCAGGGCGGTAATCTGGGATGTCCCTCCGTTGCCCACATAGAAGCCAACATGCGTCTTCGGTTCGTCAAAGGCGATGCGCATGGGCACTCCCACGCTGTCGCCGGGTGGGACAGCTTCGTTGATGGCGACATTTGGACTCGAATGGGCATTGTCAGGCTTGAGACCGTAGGTTATCGCCCGGGTCTGCCGCCCGTCTTCGAAAGCTACCCCGAAAGTCGGTCTGTAATGGTCAGCGATCACCGCCGCATCGGGCAGGTCATCGAAATTGATCAAAGTTGGGGCAGGTATTTTAGCCGGATCAGTAAAGGATGTGCAGGCCTGCTGAGCACTAGCGACTGAAGAGGTACGACCAGGGTTTATCAGAGCAAGTGCCGGCAGCGAAAACAATACGATAACAACCACAAAAGGCAGAGCGATCAAGAACGTTTTTAAGCGGGGATTATTCATAAAATGACCTCCAAAACGGATCCGATCAGTACAGATAGTGGCTTAAATTGGCAAACGAAATTAGATTAATTTTATGAATATTACTATAATTATCCAGTTGTATCCATGAGAAATTGGTGAATATTTTTAGCTCCGGGCTTTAGGCCTGCCGCACCTACCCGACCACTCGACCAGTCACTGTGTAATCTAGTAGGCGGAGTAATAGGTTCCCACCCTTCAAATTGGTCGACTGGCTATGGTAAAGATTTTGCCTCGGATAGTTGCCCAGCCCAGGAAAGAATAAAGTGGCCTAGTCGATCCTTATACTAGAGAGTGAAACTTAGATTGGACAATTCCGGGCATAATGGCGCCAAGTTTCTTTATTTAAGCTGGTCTTTTCGCGGGTGGTGATAATTAGATGAACTCTGTATGGACAAGGCCGCATGCGATTTTACAAGCAACCTGGATTAAAAACAATTAAGCGCGGGTATATAATGTTAATATATGGATTTAACCCTAGAAAAGAAATACCAGCTTTTGCTGGATATCTCGCATAAAGTCCGAGACACTTTGGATCTGGACGAGATCATGGAGCACCTACTCGATACGGTGAAAACCGTGCTGGATTACGATGCTGCCGGTATATTTGTGCTTAATCAGGATTTAGTGCGTGGGCGGCATGAGTCGACACTCGGGATGATCGCAGGAGTGACGCGGCGAGGTTTTGACCAAAACCCTCCCGAAGAAGATGATATGCTCATGCGTGGTCAAGGAGTTATCGGTTATGTAATCCAACAATGTAAAAGCCTGGTAGTGCCTGATGTGAGTCAGGATCCGCACTACGTCCAAGGGCGCCGTGCAACACGGTCTGAGATTGCCGTACCGATCATCCGTAACGAGCGAGCGATTGGTGCTCTCAACCTGGAGAGCGACCGATCAGCCGCATATACGCCTGGCGACGTCGAAGTGCTTCAATTTTTCGCCGATGCTGCCGCAATTTCGATTGAAAAGGCAATGCTGCACAAGCAGCTGGTTGAGCAGGAGCTTATTGGCAGGCAACTCGAAACTGCACGAGAAGTTCAACTCAAGCTTTTGCCGCGCAGCTCACCCAATCTACCGGGTTACGATATTGCCGGTATATGCATCCCAACCGATGAGATTGGGGGAGATTATTTTGATTACATCCCTTTATCTCACAACCGGCTGGGATTGGCAGTAGCAGACGTCTCCGGGCATGGGATTCCTGCAGCGCTGGTGATGACTGCGTTCCGAGCTTTATTACGGACAAAAGCACTCGGTAGATCGAGACCTGCCAATATTGCAAATGCGATAGACCAGCTCTTGCCAGAATTTACGGGAAACAAGCATTTTGTCACCGTATTGTATGCCGTATTGGAAGCAACTTCTGGTGACTTGACCTACATCAGCTGTGGGCATCCAGCACCGCTTTTGCTGCGTGCAAATGGCGAAGTAGAAACATTAAATCGCCACAACCCTGCGCTCGGGCTTGCCCTCGGGATTTTTCAAAACCTGCATTACAGTGACGAGGAAGTTAACCTGGCCGTGGGAGAAATTTTGGTTCTTTATACTGACGGGGTATTTGAAATAATGAACCGGCAGGGTGAGTCCTTTGGTATACAGCGCCTGGAGCAAGTGATTCGGGAGAACCGGCAACTGGCGGCGGACGAAATTATTCTTAAAGTTATTCAGGCGACGCAAGTTTTCTCCGATGATTATGGTTTTTTGGACGATTTCACCCTCGTGATTGTTAAGCGTAAGAATAGCTAAAAACGTTTAGCCGCTATTCAATAAGCACGTTATTACATAAAGCAAAGATATTCTTGATATATACCAGCCCAACACCCCTTTGGGCAGTGTCACGTTCGGGAGACCCTGGTAGACGACCTTGTTGCCGTGACTCAATCTCTCTACCTAACCGGCTTCGATTTCGACCAACGATTACACCAGCACACGCTCCGTAGAGGGGATGGTAACCCGTGTCACGAAGGGCGTGACACGTACCCTTGAGACATGCATCTCGCATTCCGTTCTTAGCTAACCACCACGAAATCCGCGTGGAGTGTCGCCGACGAGTCGGCGCCCACCCAAACATCAAAGGCCTCCGCATCTTGGACCCACTTGCCGTAGTTCGTACTCCAATAACCGAGCTCAGCCGGGCTGAGGTGGAAGGTAACCGTCTTCGTCTCACCGGGCTTGAGTGTGAGACGTTCGAAGCCTTTCAGCTCGCGCATCGGACGCGAGTCGCTGCCGGCCTTCTGATGGATGTAGAGCTGCACGACCTCGTCACCCACAATCGAACCGGTGTTTGTCACATCGGCTGTAATGGCCACCGAGCTTCCGATCTTCAGCTGCGGCGTGGCGACTTTCAGGTTCGCAATCGAAAAGGTCGTGTAACTGAGACCAAAGCCGAAAGGATAAAGCGGCGTCGTCGGACTGTCCCAGTAGCGCGGGCTGTACATCGGGCTGTTCTCGGGCGAGTGGGTGAGGTTGCGTGCGTAGTAGAGCGGTGCGTGGCTGCCCTTGCGGGGGAAGGTGACGGGCAGCTTGCCGCCTGGGTTGACATCGCCGAATAAAATGTCGGCAATAGCGTGGCCGCCTTCACTACCTGGCTCCCACGCCTCAAGGATGGCCGGTACATTCTCAGCCGCCCAACCGATGCTCAGCGGTCGCCCGTTCAAGAGAACGAGAACCACAGGCTTGCCGAGGGCGACAATGGCCTTGAGCAGCTCCTCTTGACGCCCGGATAGATCGAGGGAGGAGCGCGAAGCAGCCTCGCCAGCCATGTCTGCGTTCTCGCCGAGCACCATCACAATGATGTCCGCTCCGCGGGCTGTGGTCACAGCTGTTTGGAATGCAGCTTCGGCCTGCTCAGGTGTCTGAGCGAGCTTCTTTTCTTCGGGCATCATGTTTTCGAACCATGAGGCGATGTCACGCCGGATCTCGGGGCCGGGAGCGTACTCGACTCTCGCTCCTGGCAACTTGGCACGAATGCCTTCAACGACTGTGACGGCAGCCGGCGTGTGACCGAAAACCATCCATGAACCCTCTATGGCTTCCTTCGAATCAGCCAGCGGACCGATCACTGCCATGTTCCTCAGGCTCTTCGCAAGCGGCAGGAGCTTGCCTTCGTTCCGTAGCAGCACCATCGACCGCTGGGCGGCAAGGCGAGCTTCCTTCCGGTGCTCTGGCAATGCGACAACTTGTGCAAACTTCGACGCGTCGGCATACGGCTGCTCGAAGAGCCCCATACGAACCTTGATCGCAAGAATGCGCTGCACGGCAGTGTCGATGTCTGCCAGCTTCAATGTGCCATCCTTGACTAGACCGGGCAGGTGCTCCGGGTAGGTGTTGCTGGCCATGTCCATATCGACGCCGGCACTCAGGGCGCGGTGGGCTGCGTCACGCTCGTCGCGCGCAAAGCCTTGGGTGACGAGGCTCCCGACGGCAAGCGCGTCGGTGACAACGAAGCCCTTGAACCCCCACTCTCCCCGCAGGACATCGCGCAATAGGAAGCGATTCCCACTCGCGGGGACATTGTTGAGATCCATGTAGGCGCTCATAAACGTCCCGACGCCAGCATCCAAAGCAGCCTTGAAGGGAGGAAAGTAGACGTTGCGCAGCAAGCCCTCAGGCAGGTAGACCGGATCGTAGTCGCGTCCGCCATCCGCTGCGCCATAACCGGCGAAGTGTTTGGCACACGCTACAAGATGATCGGGTGCGCCGAGGAACGGCCCCTGGAAGCCGCGAACCTGGGCAACCGCCATAGCTGCTCCCAGGAAGGGGTCTTCGCCTGCGCCCTCAACGATGCGGCCCCAGCGGGCATCACGAGCAATGTCGAGCATCGGGCCGAAGGTCCAGTGCAAGCCGGCAGCGCGAGCTTCTTTGGCCGCAACGGTCTGCGCCCTTTCGGCAACGGACGGATCCCACGATGAGGCCATAGCGAGTGGCACGGGGAAGATTGTGCGGTAGCCATGGATTACGTCGAGGGCAAATAGAAGTGGTATTTTCGACGGGCTTTCTTCGACGGCGATTTTCTGAAGTACATTGAACTGCTCAATGTCGTTGAGCCACAGCACGGAGCCGGCACCGCCCTTCCGGATGACATCCTCGGGCTTCGGCCCTGGGAAGAACGGCGCACCTGCTATCTGGGTTAGCTGACCGATCTTCTCCTCTAGTCTCATCCGCCCGATGAGGGCTTCAACACGCACCGCAACTTCGGCTTCCGAGATAACAACCATAACTCCTCCTGGTGACATTGGATTACGATCCCGAGGGCAGGCATGCCCTACACTGGGCGACCATCCCTCCATCGGACCGACGTCAACTGAAAATGTAATCATAATGGCACTCAGTGACATTGTCAACACTCTGTGTTAAAATTCACAAGTTAAACATGAAGACCTGAAACACCCTAGTGCCAGCCATAGAGTCAGGCTTGCCGGGATCAACGATCCCAGCTACAACGAAATTTGCATCCGCTATCGTTGATGGTGGTCTGATGAACGCTTGCCGGGATCAACGATCTCGGCTACAGCGTGAATCGTAGCTGTCATCGTTGCTGGCTGTCTGATGGACACGTGCCGGGATCAACGATCCCGGCTACAACGAAATTTGCATCCGCTATCGGTGATGGCAGCCTGATGGATGCTTGCCGGAATCAGCAATCCCAGCGACAGCGCGAATCGTCGCTGTCATCGTTGATTGCGGTCTAATGGATACTTACCGGGATCAACGATCCCGGCTACAACGATATTTGCATCCGCTATAGGTGATGGCAGCCTGATGGAGGCTTGCCGGGATCAACGATCCCAACCACAGCGCGAATTGAAGCTGTCATCGTTGATGGCGTCTGATAGCTACCTTTCGGGATCAGCGATCCTGGCTACAGACCATTCATACACTAAAAAAAGATGCGGGGTAAAAACCAGGCTGATTCCATGTGTTACCCATATAATTGATTCGTATTCTCAAGAGTCTTTGCATTTATGGATGGACCCATGAAACCAATATTGATCAACGACCAACCGCTCGTGCCTCCAGTAAAAACGATCCGGGGCGAGTATGTCCACCTGTTGGGAGAGCTGTATTATAAGATAGCTAATTTCGATGCAATGGAGCCATTTTTTATGAGCATCGTCAGCAGCTCGGACCATTGGTTGTATATTTCCTCAACCGGCGGGCTATCGGCAGGGAGAGTCAGCGCGGAACAAGCGCTGTTCCCTTATTACACGGAGGATAAGCTCACCGAGAACTACGAAAATACGGGGCATAAAGCGATATTCCTGGTGAGGCGCGCTCAAAGGACAGGCATTTGGGAACCCTTTTCGGAGCGATACCGGGACAATTATCGGATCGAGCGCAATATCTACAAGAATAATTCGAGCTCCACAGTTGTTTTTGAGGAGCTCAACCTCGATCTTGGGATGATCTACCGCTACGCCTGGAGAACCGGTGAAAAGTACGGGTTCATAAAATCGAGCTGGTTAATCAATTTGGCTAACTCTCCATGCCGGGTCGAATTTGTGGATGGCATTCAAAACATCCTACCCGCTAATGTTACCTCGCAAACTCAGCTGACATTCAGCTGCCTCCTGGATGCGTATAAACGCAGCGAGATTGATTCTGGCACAGGACTGGCAATTTTTGCCCTGAACTCCACCCTAACGGACCTGGCAGAACCGAGCGAGAGCCTCCTGGCAACTATGGTGGCACAGGTTGGGTTGGATCACGCAGAGTATCTTCTGTCGTCGTGCCAGCTTGAACGCTTCCGCCGGGGTGAAGAGGTGGTGCAGGAAGTGGAAATGCGTGGACGGCGCGGGGCATATTTTGTGCATGCAATGCTGGATATCACCCCGAATTCAGAAACATCATGGCATTTGTTTGCAGATATGTGCCTGGACAGCAGTGCAATCGCGATGAAAATAAAGCAGCTTCAAGGTGACAAGGTGGCTCTACGGCAGGATCTTGAACAGGATATTGAAACCAACCAGAAAAACCTCCAGCGGATTGTAACTAGCGCTGATGGTGTGCAGCTTTCAAACCAACGCTTATGCACCGACCATCATTTTGTAAATACCATGTTCAATGTCATGCGGGGCGGTATATTTGCCGATCAAAATTGGGTCAATGGAATTGATTTCATAGGGTATGTCGCCACGCGTCATCCTACACTGCTTCGAGAGAAAGCTGATCTCTTTGCGTGCCTCCCTGCCAGGGTTCAGATTTCCGAGCTCAAATCATGGGCAGATGGCTCGGGTTCAAACGACTTGATCCGTTTGAGCTACAGCTATTTGCCCTTGATCTTCAGCCGCCGGCACGGGGACCCAAGCCGCCCGTGGAACCGTTTCAGCATCAAGCTCAAGCAGCCCGATGGCTCGATGCTGCTCGATTATGAAGGCAACTGGCGTGACATATTCCAGAACTGGGAAGCCTTGGCCTATTCTTATCCTGAGTTCTTGGAGAATATGATCAGCACATTTTTAAACGCCACCACGGTAGATGGATATAACCCGTACAGGATCACTTATCAAGGCGTGGACTGGGAGCTTCCCGAACCGGGCAATCCATGGGCAAATATCGGCTACTGGAGCGACCATCAGATCATCTATCTTCAAAAACTGATGGAAATCAGTGAGAAGGTCCATCCTGGCAGGCTAAATCAACTTTTAGACCGCCCCATTTTCAGTTATGCCCATGTTCCATATCAAATCAAGCCATATATCCAATTGCTCAATAACCCGTTCAATACCATTATTTTCGATTGGGATTTGGAAAAGCAAATCGAACAACGAGTGCATGAACAGGGTACAGATGGAAAACTGGTCCATCTGGATAACGGACAGGTACTCCAAGTTTCCCTGACCGAAAAACTGCTCACCCTGCTACTTGCCAAAATGACCAATTTTGTTCCCGAGGGTGGCATCTGGATGAATACCCAGCGCCCTGAATGGAATGACGCTAATAATGCCCTGGTGGGCAAGGGGTTGTCGGTGGTGATGTTATGCTACCTGAGGCGATATATCGCTTTTTGCCGGATGGTCTTAAGTAACAGTGAACATCAGACTATTTCAATCAGCAAAGAAGTGTATGAGTTCCATTCACGGGTAGCTATGATTTTAAAAAGCTTCCAAGATTTACTGCAAGGTCCTTTCAGCGATCAACAACGTCGCCTGGTCATGGATGCGCTGGGTGAAGCGGGAAGCGATTATCGCTGGAATTTCTATAAAAATGGACTCAAAGGCGCGCAGGCTGAATTGGATGTCATGGAATTAGTTGCTTTCCTGGATCTGGCGGAACGATATGTCGAGCATAGCCTCCGTGCCAACAAGCGCTCTGACGACCTGTATCACGCCTATAACATTTTACACTTTGATGAGGAGCACGCAAGCGTCAAACATCTATATGAAATGCTCGAAGGTCACGTTGCCATCCTGTCATCAGGGATGCTTACCGCGAAGGAATCTCTGGCACTTTTGCAGAGCCTGAGGAGAAGCCAGCTTTACCAGGCCGAGCAACACAGCTATATACTCTATCCTGACCGGAATGTACCTGGATTTTTAGAAAAGAACCGTCTAACTGAGCGTCAGGTGCAGGATATCCGGCTTTTTACCAGCCTGTTAGAGACACAAGATAGCTCATTAATTTCCAGAGATATCAATGGCACTTATCACTTTAATGGTCGTTTCCGCAACGGGCATGATGTAGCTGCCGCATTGGAAAAACTCAAACAGAATCCGAAATATACTGACCTGGTTACGGCGGAAGCGAAGACGATTTTAGACTTATTTGAAGAAACGTTTCAACATGAGGAGTTCACCGGGCGGTCAGGAACCTTTTTCGCTTACGAGGGACTAGGAAGCGTGTACTGGCACATGGTCTCAAAATTACTCTTAGCTGTACAGGAAACTGTCATGCGCTGCGAGAGTGAGGCGGAAGTCGATGGGCTGGTTGAACGATACTCTGATATTCGGGCAGGGCTGGGTTTCAATAAACCTCCGGACGTTTATGGCGCCTTCCCGACCGACCCGTATTCTCATACTCCTAAGGGCCGTGGAGCCAAGCAGCCGGGTATGAGTGGCATGGTCAAGGAAGAGATCATCACCAGGCTGGCAGAACTTGGCTTATCGATTGACAATGGCTGCCTGGTATTTGATATGCTGCTGCTCGACCCGGCTGAGCTTCTCGTGGCGCCGGCGACATTTGTTTATCTGGACACCATAGGCCAGCAGCAACAACTCGACGTGAAGGCAGGCTCGCTCGCTTACACCTTTTGCCAGGTGCCGATCATCTTACAGGCTTCGCAGAACAAGACGATCGAGGTTTTCAGAACGGAAGGTGGGATGGAAACGATCCCGGGGCAGGCATTGGATAAAGCTAATAGTCAGCATATATTTACCCGGGATGGGTTTATTCATCATTTGAGAGTATCTGCGATTTTACAAAACAAGGAGATCTCTGCTTCATAATAAAGATACCCCACGGGGCGTTTCAACAAAACCAATCATGGCGAGCAGCGATGCTCCGGTCAAAAATCAGACCGGACGGGTCGCGCCCTTACAAATCCTAAAAACGAGGAGAGCAAGACCGGGATCAGCAATCCCGATATCGCTCGTAAAAACAACTGGCGATATTGCGGACAAAGAACATCCTCAACTACAAAATAAATGACTACTTAAGCGCTCGTTTAATGTCATTGAACCGGTGGTATGCAGAATGACCATCCAGGTCGTAGGGCCATTCCTCTCTGCGCTCCCTGCCGCTGAACCATTTATCGGGAGCATCTCTCAGAGCGGCGAGTACATTTTCCTGGACCTGCCTGTGCCAGGCCAGCACCTCCTGTGGAGAACGGTCGTGCCAGCGCAGGTAGACGAGATGGTTGCCATCGTTCGTTCCCAGCCCGCGCTCCTCAAGAGGTTGCTTTTGCCTCCTGGCAGACCGGGCTACATCGGCCTTCCAATGGGTTATGTGTGCCACAGCATCTTTCACCGTCCAGGGGTCTTTGGTCTCTGAGCGGAGCAGAAGCTGATCCCAATCCTTATCGGTGAGGTTAGCAAGCAGATGGTCAAGGAGTTCAAACTCCCGGATGGTACGCGCGATTACTTCTTCACGGGTGTGTCGCATGATTGATCAGACCTCCTGGCAAGGCGTGCTTTTTTCGATCCTTGTTCAGGTCAATTATAATTAATGTATCGTTGGAATGGAGAACGAAACCTATTTCATTCTTCTTGATCCGGTTTGATCAATCTTCAACTGCAGTTAAGCAAGTTTCTGTAGAGACCTATGCGAGACTTGAGTATCAACCGCCGCATGATTTCATTAGTGGCGGACATTTGGAAATAGCAAATTGCTGAGGAATATTATTTTGGACAATATTATTACCACCCTTGGTCTTTATCAGGAAACCGAATTAGGGATGATTCTGCCCCATGAGCATGTCTTCGTCGATCTACGCGCTTGGAATACCCCCGGTTATGCCCAGGCTGAGGTTGAAGATGTTATTAAACTCATGGGCCCTGAAATCAACAGGGCAAAAGAAGCCGGTGTGACCGCGATTGTAGAGTGCAGTACAGTCGGTGTGGGACGCCGGGCTGATATTGATCGGGCGGTATCCGAAGCCACCCATCTACCGCTGGTCATTCCGACCGGAATTTATCGGGAACCCTGGGTTCCGGATTGGGCGCATGCCGCCAGCGAGGCCAAATTGACCGAATGGATGGTGGGGGAATTACTAGGTGAAATTGAAAGAAGCGGGGTGCAAGCCGGCTGGATCAAGCTGAGCGCCGGGGATGATGGATTAACCACAAGTGAAACCAAAATCTTGCGTGCGGCGGCAAGTGCTGGCCGCCAAACGAATGCAGTTATCGGCAGTCACACGATCCGAGGCCGGGTTGTTCGGGACCAGCTCGATATTATCGAGGCTCTGGGATATGCTACAGAACGGTTTATCTGGATCCATACCCAGGCTGAGCCGGATTTTGAACTGCACCTTGAAATGGCTCACCGTGGAGCCTGGCTTGAGTATGACGCCATCGGGAATAGCGAATGGCAGACGGATGAATATTACGTGGAGCATATTCTGCGTTTGCTCGACGCCGGTTTGGGTAGTCACTTACTGTTGAGCCATGACCGGGGATGGTATGACCCAGCAATATCGGGTGGTGGAGTTCCCAAACCCTATTCCTATATTGCAGACGAGTTCCTGCCGAAACTACGGACTGCCGGAGTGGATGAGGAAACCATCCATCAGCTGACTCAGGGAAACCCATTTCGTGCATTCGCTCGCTGATACTAATGGCGAAACCCGAGTTCGCCTACACTTGGTTCTTAAACTCTTACCAGGATAAGTTGGATTTATAATAAACCTCCTAAGCTAGATTGTTGCTTGATTTAATTATTTTATACTTGGAAGGAAAAGGGTGAATGTCCATGCCAGTGACCTTTGATTTTCCGCGCTGCACCCCCGAGGAGCAGGGCATCCCGTCCGCAGCAATAGCCGATTTTGTTGCCACAGTAGAGCAAAGCATCCACAGCTTACACAGCTTTATGCTGCTGCGCCATGATAGCATAGTTGCCGAAGGTTGGTGGCACCCGTGGCGACCTGAAACATCTCACATGCTGTTCTCGCTCAGCAAGAGTTTCACCTCCACGGCTGTGGGATTGGCGATAGCCGAAGGCCGACTGATGGTAGAAGACTCGGTGCTCTCCTTTTTCCCTACCGATGCGCCAAAAAAAGTAGGCGACAACCTGGCAGCAATGAAGGTTCACCACCTACTTTCGATGTCTACCGGACATGACCTGGATACGACTGAGCGCGTTTTCCGCTCCCGCAATCCGTTCAAGGCGTTTCTATCGCTGCCTGTGGAGCACGCCCCGGGAACTCACTTTGTCTACAACAGCGCTGCCAGCTACATGCTCTCAGCCATCGTGCAAAGACTTACCGGTGAGACACTGCTTGAGTACCTGACGCCGCGATTGTTCGAGCCGCTGGGGATTACTGGAGCCACGTGGGAGACCCATCCGAATGGCGTCAATTTCGGGGGATGGGGGTTGAAGATCAAGACGGAAGATATTGCCCGTTTTGGGCAGCTTTACCTGCAAAAAGGAGTCTGGAACGGCCGGCGCATCGTCCCTGAATCGTGGGTGGAAACGGCTACATCGAAGCAGGTATCAAACGGAAATGACCCGAATAGCGATTGGGCTCAGGGTTACGGTTACCAATTCTGGCGCTGCCGGCACAATATCTATCGGGGCGATGGCGCATTCGGACAGTTTTGCATCATCATGCCGGAGCAGAAGGCAGTTTTGGCGATGACAGCTGGCGTCGCTGAGATGCAGCCGGTTTTGAACGTGGTGTGGGAGAAACTGCTACCGGTGATGGGAAAGAATCCATTACCCGCCGATGAGGAAACCAATAGAACCCTCGCACGAACCTGTGAATGCCTAACGATCAACCCACCGCAAGGGGCAGCCACTTCCTCGATGGCAGGGAAAATTACCGGAAGACCATACCGTTTTGAGTCAAACTACGAGACACTTAAAAACCTGCGTGTCGATTTCGGTATTGATGCATGCACAATAACCTACCAGCTGCTGGGTGGAGGGATGCGCCGCGGTATCCACCAACTGATGTGTGGGTATGGGACCTGGCGAGAAGGAATATCGGTCTTGAGAGGGCTTGTACCTCAGTGTGTGGCAGGGAGCGGCGTATGGACAGCCGAGGATACTTTCACTTTGACTTTATGCCAGTATGAGACGCCTTTCATACTTACCATCACCTGCCGGTTCGAAGGCGATAAGCTGTTCTACAACTTAAAACAGAACGTAACCTTCGGAACAACGGAATTTTCGCAATTAATAGGAATAGCTGAGTAACAAACACCACAAATGGAGAACTATATGAATGAAATCACCTGGCGCAAATTGGGAAGATCTGGCATCGAGGTCAGCCCAATGGGGCTTGGCTGCTGGGCAATTGGCGGCCCATTTTGGGCAGGGGAAACACCGCAAGGATGGGGGGAAGTGGATGATGAGGAATCCATCCGCGCCATCCACGCTGGTCTCGACTTGGGCATTACCCTCTTCGATACTGCAAACGTCTATGGAGCGGGGCACAGCGAGCGGGTGTTGGCGCGCGCATTTGCCGGGATTCGCTCACGCGTGGTCATTGCAACCAAGTTCAACGCCGTTTTCGACGAAATCACTCGTCAGGTAACCGGTAGCGATACGTCCCCGGCAGGTATCCGGTCAGCCTGCGAAGACTCCTTACGCCGTTTGAACACCGACTACATCGATCTGTACCAGTTCCACAACAACGATTATCCCCCTGAAGAGGCCGAACCCGTTCGAGAAACGCTCGAAAGACTGGTGATGGAAGGTAAAATCCGTGCCTATGGCTGGAGCACAGATTATCCGGAGCGGGTGGAAGTATTTGCCAAGGGGCCAAACTGTGCGGCGATTCAATTACAGCTCAATGTACTGGACAATAATCCAGAAGTCATCGCACTGTGTGAAAGGTATAATCTTGCGGCGCTCAATCGCGGTCCATTAGCCATGGGACTGCTGACCGACAAATATTCTGCCAGCACAAGCCTGACAGCAGATGATGTGCGTGGCAAGAAAAGCCCGGAATGGATGAAGTATTTCAAGGATGGGCGACCGAATAAAGAATGGATAAGCAAGCGTGATGTAGTACGGCAAATTCTCACCAGCAACGGACGTACCGTAGCGCAGGGTGCGCTGGCATGGCTGTGGGCGCACAGTCAGAAGAGTCTCCCGATCCCGGGCTTTCGTACTGTAGCGCAGGTGATGGAGAACGCTGGAGCTATGCAGTTTGGCCCGCTGTCCGTGGAACAGATGCAGGAAATCGATAAGATACTTGAGAGAGTGTGAAGAGTCGATTATTAAACGAAAGACCAGAATCCCGATCCCGGCAACGAAATCGTCAGTTTATAAACTCGACCAATAATGGATATTTATCGTACCTAATGAGCATGCGTTTGGTCTGAAAAGGTCAGATGCTTCACTTGCATAAACCGCTCGTTCGCAATGTCTGGATTCTACCGGGATCAACGATCCCGGCTACAAGATCCCGGCTGCAAGATCCTGGCTACAAGATCCCGGCTACAAGATCCTAGCTACAAAACCGAGTGAAATTTTTCTCCTACCCCAGTATTACCTATTGATGACCAGTAAAAATAGGTTGAATATCAATCCTCAATCGTGCATAAAGACATCCGAGAAACCATTGGTATCTCCGGGCACCCGGTTGGTGGCCGACGAGTCAAACGCTACAGACCGTCCAACACCAGAGAGGTATGCCCTGGTTGAATCAGCACCGCTTTCATCCCTTTGGTAGCAACGGATACCGGGTTTGTCCGACATGCAAACCGGTCTGAATATAAATATCTAACTTGCCGTTGGTGCCGCCCCTACTGATGCGAATGGATGAGGATATTACCCAAATAACAGTAGAGACGCCCCAGAGGAGGGCGTCTCTACGATAATGACCCACCCACATTCCCACGTCACCGCCAGCGGCGCTCCTCACGATGACGTACGTGTAAGAATGAGATGCAGTATCATAATAGCACGCACCTGTCCTCGAAACAGTCTGTTAAAGATTAAGAAAATACCCGATTTTTAGAGATTCTCCCATTTTATATGCGATTTTTATTTCGTCAAAATTAATGAGGGGGAAAAAGACGCTCCGCTGGGGCGTCTCTACAATGAAATTGCCAAGCGCACATCACAACACCAGTCTGTAGCCGAACAGGCGCACCCGTACAAAGCCGAACAGAGGCGGGCTTAAACATTATGCAAATAAAAAACTAGTTGAATCGAGATGGAAAAGCCGGGATAAGCGATATCGGTATCGGTTGTTAAAACCACGCGCGATATTTTGGACAAAAAACGTCCTCAGCTACAATAAAATGACGGGGCGGAATCCCGCTCAACAAATAAATTGAGATCCTGTGGTGAAAACATCTCGTGATTACAAAACAAGATCGGGATCAACGATCCCAACGACAGACTACTTCGAGGAAGGTTTGCTCTGTTTCTCCCACTCCAACACAGACGAGCGGATCAGATTGCGCACATCTTCGTCAGGTACGTCTTTTACACCGGGGAATTTCTGCCCATCCAGAGTGACCAGTACCCCGTGGTCTGGACCATCACTCACGGAGATCCGGCGCTTTTCGAACGGCGTGCCAGAAATCCGCGCTTGAAGGATATCGTTGATCTGCATAGCAATACTCTTAAAAACAGGCGCTGGGGCTGGCGTTGGGCCCAGAATGCTTCCCAAGACATCCGGGAGATCGGTACTGACGGGCCTCACTCCAGGAGAGGGCTCTTCGGTAAACGGTGAGATGTGATGGTCGATGGTGTCTGGAGGAACAGATTCAACAGGGATCCAGTCATTGAGATCAGGCAGCGGGTTAGGCCCGAGAGTGTCCACTTCAGCGTGTGGCACAGGTTCTATCGGAGGAGCAGCAGCTGGCGGAGAAGCCACTTCGGGGGTGACCACGGGAACAAATACCTCAGCTCCATCCGGCGTGGTGGTAGGCGAAGGCAAGTCGGTGGAGGGCTGAGCAACGGCTGAGGTGGGTATGGAGAGCCATTTTGCGAGCACACTGGCGGTAATGCCCAGGCGCTTTTGTTGGGCAGGCGAGAGCTCACTCACTGACGAAAAGGTCTTCCCATCTATTTCCACCACCAGGTTCTGTGTCCGCAGGTCACGCAGCAGGCGCGCCAACTCCGATAGGTTTGGGTCTTGAGACGAGCTTCCCTTCCCTTTACCAGTGATGCCGCGCATCAGGGCGACGATGATCCAAACCAGGCCGACAGTGCCGGCGCCGATGACGAAGAAGAAACCGGCTATATAGATTAAGGTAGATGAACCCATACTCAACCTCCATTTGAAAGGACAGCAGTCAGGCCTGCTTGTTCGCCAAGGAAATGCTCACTCCCAAGGCTCTCCCGCTCGTTCGCCAAGGAAATGCTCACTCCCTTGACTGGCCCGCTCGTTCGCCAAGGACATGCTCACTCCCTTGGCTGGCCCGCTCGTTCGCCAAGGACATGCTCACTCCCTTGGCTGGCCCGCTCGTTCGCCAAGGACATGCTCACTCCCTTGGCTGGCAGGAAGGACAAAAATGCGTGCCACGTTGGCCAACAGTGATGCGTGCAATAGGTGTGCCACATTCGGGGCAGGGTTCGCCAGTGCGCTGGTACACCCGGAAGTAATTCTGGAAATCTCCGCCGCGATAGACCCAGTCGATGCTGGCTCCGTTGCGAGCAATCCCATCTCGCAGGACGGTGCGGATGCTCCCAAGCAGCCTGGCAGACTGTTCAGGGCTCACACAGTTGGCCGGGATGAGCGGGTGCAGTTTGGCAAGGTTCAGGGCTTCATCGACGTATATATTTCCCAACCCCGCCAGGAAGGTCTGGTCGAGCAGCAAGGGCTTGAGCTGGCGGCGGGTGGCATGTAAGCGATCGAACAGCATCTCAGCAGTGAGATTTTCATCCAGCGGCTCCGGACCCAGCCCGCCCACCACCAGGTCGATCTCGTCCACCAGCCACACCCGCCCGAATTTGCGGGCATCGTTGAAGACCAGCTGAATATCTCCCTCGAGGGTAAGGATCAGCCGGTCATGGGTCGCAGGTGGCGTGCCGACAGGCTTCACCAGCAGATCACCGCTCATGCGCAAGTGGAACAACAGCCAGTCGCGGCTGAGTCGGAAGTAGAGGAATTTGCCCCTCCTGCCGATATCTTCGATTACCTGACCGATGAGGCGCGAGGTGAATTCGGCCGGGGTGGGCTCTGCCAGGGTACGCTCCCACAGCAGGTCTGCCCCCAGAATGCGCCGCTTCACCAGGGCAGGTCCCCCGCTTGCTTGCCCAGAAGCATGGCTCGCTCCCTTGGCAGGTTCGCGCCCACCCTGGCGCAGTATCCGGGCGATGGTTTCCACTTCGGGTAATTCAGGCATGCTCAATTTCCAGCATCAGTATATAGTGTACTCCTATATTAAAACAGATTCTTACACCAATAATCAATTTTCATGTATTTACTCACACCCCTACCCCTGGCCCCTCCCCCGCGTGCGGGGGAGGGGAAATTATCGAAAAAACGGGATACGCAGGGTGCGTAGCCCCTGCGTATCCCGTTTTTTCTAGCTTGATAACTTCTTCACTGAAAGAGATGTGCAGATATTATGCGTAGGGTGAGCAATTACATTTTCATTATCGAATATTTGTTTATCGCGATCATTGTGCGGTGTAGGGGCACATTCATACCTGCCCACGCAGGATATCGTGCCTCTACCAATAAAAAACGCTTGTTCGGCACCTGGATGACAGTAGGCTCTGTATTTTAGAGTCTGAGGGATTAAGACCACTGTATTTAGAATTCGCTCTGTAGCATGCTCATTACAAGCAAGTCGATATACATACCATTCTTGTAGTCTGCCTGGCGCTGGCGACCTTCATGGGTAAAACCGGCCTTCTCGTAGGCCCGAATGGCGCGCGGGTTATTCTCCAGCACCCTGAGGTAAATACGGTGTAGGTTAATGGTATGAAAACCATGTTTCGCCAGTAATCGAACTGCTTCGGTGCCATAGCCCTTGTTCCAGTAAGATTTCTCGCCGATCATGATGCCGAACTCGGCGCTGGCATTGCGCTGATCATAGTTAAAAAATCCGCAGCTGCCAACCAGCTTCCAGGTTTCCTCTCCCTGCGGGGTCATTTCCTTCGTTTCGATAGCCAGGTTGTGCTCACTCGGCGTACGCTTTTGCATCGTGTCGAACCACTCCTGCTCATCCATCATGGAGAAGGGCAAGTAAACGCCGATGCCCTGCTTGACGTCGGGGTCATTGATCCATTTAACAAAGGTTGGTAGATCCTCGCGTTCGATTGCCCTGAAGCGAATGCGCTCTCCAAAGATCATATCTACACCGAAGTCCTATCTCTCGAATGTACAGCACACCCAATGACCAGAAGCATAGCCTGTCACACCTCACTTTTCAACAAGCTCATGCGCAGCACGTCGATGAACTTCCCGTCCCTGTACTCAGCATGGCGCTCTCGTCCCTCAAGGGTGAAACCGGCTTTTTCATATGTGCGGATAGCACGCGGGTTATTCTCGAAAACGTGCAGGAAAATGCGGTTCAGGTTCAGTGTGTTGAAGCCATGCTGACACAAAAGGCGCACTGCTTCGGTTCCATATCCCCGGTTCCAGTACGTTTTATCACCGATCAAAATGCCGAATTCGGCCGCTCGGACGTGCCAATCGATGTGGTCAAAAGCTAGGCTGCCAATCAACCTCCAGTGTTCTTCGCCCGTGTCAGCGGATGGCTCTTTCACATCGATCGCCATGACGTGCTCGTCGGCAGGTCGTATAAGCATACGCTCATACCAGCCGTCCTCTTCGGTTTGCGAGATGGGGTTGTATAGCAAGAGCCCATGGCGTACATCCGGGTCATTCAGCCACTTGACGAAGAATGGCAGGTCAACCTTTTCTACCGCCCTCAAGCGGATGCGTTCAGCGTAGATCATAATTTCTCAGGTACCCTCAGCCTGTACGATTGACCAGTATTTCAACAGCCTGGAATGGGGAGACACGCCTGGCGGAAATGTCGTCCACTGCTTGCTCATATGCACCATCAGGCAGGTTGGAGCGAAAATCAGCAATCAGGGTGTTCTGCAGCAGCATATCGAGCTCGGTCTGCAAACGCCATCGGTCACGCTGTTCCCAACCCCCGCTGATCTCAAGGTGGGCACGGTGTTTGGTGATCGCCGTAGCTAAATTGGAGATGCCCGTGCCGTCCAGGGCGACAGTGCGCAAGATTGGTGGAACCCATACAGACTGTTCGTCTGCCGGGGTGTCCACCTGACCAGCAACGGTCTCCAGCCCACCATGATGAATAAACCTGTGCGGCAGGGGATGGGCAAGATTCAATGAACCGCGCAGGGCACGCTCGGTGTTCTCTGCGCCTGGAAGGTCGGCTTTATTCACCACGAGTATATCGGCGATCTCCAGGATGCCGGCCTTGATCGCCTGGATATCATCACCGAGACCTGGGGCTTCCACCACGATGGTGGTGTGGGCCAGGCGGGCGATATCCACCTCAGACTGGCCGGCCCCGACGGTCTCGATGAGGATCAGCTCATAGCCGGCGGCATCCATCACCTGAGCCACCGAGGCGGTGGCGGAGGCAATCCCTCCAAGTGAGCCGCGCGTCGCCATCGAGCGGATAAAGACGCCCGAGTCACCCGCCAGGTCGCGCATACGGATGCGGTCACCCAGGATGGCTCCCCCGGAGAATGGGCTGGTCGGGTCAACCGCCACTATACCCACTCGGCACGGCTGGGCAGCTGAGCTTGGATTGCGGTAATAACGCGCCAATTGGTTCACCAGGGAGGATTTCCCAGTGCCAGAAGCACCTGTCACCCCCACCAGGTGGGCTTTGCCAGTATGCGAGAAAAGACTGTTCAGGGCCCGCCTGCCCTCGGCAGTGTTATTCTCCACCTGCGTGAGCGTGCGTGCCAGGGCCAGCCGATCGCCTGCCAGGACTGCCTCGGCAAGGTCCATGTCAGTCATACCTGGGAGTTTCAGGCATTGGTAGCCGGCACAGCTTTGCGGATATCTTTTATGTAGGTGTCACTGAGAGTGCCGGGACCGTAGATGCCGATCACGCCCATTTGCATTAGGAGCGGCGCGTCTTCGTCGGGGACGATACCGCCCAGGAAAACCTTGACGTGACCCTGACCATTGGCTTTCAGCAGATCGAGCACACGCGGCACGAGTGCCATGTGCGCACCCGAAAGGATGGAGAGGCCAACGGCATCTACATCCTCCTGCAGGGCGGCTTCGGCGATCATCTCAGGAGTCTGCCGGAGACCGGTATAGATGACTTCCATCCCAGCATCACGCAAGGCGCGCGCCACCACCTTGGCACCCCGATCATGCCCGTCAAGCCCGGGCTTGGCGATCAACACACGAATCTTTCGCTCGCTCATGTTTCCTCCATGGCAAGATGTTTGAAAATTATACCAAAGAGCTGGGTGTAGCAATTAGTAATTAGCAATTAGCTATTTGACAAGAGCAAAAAAACGAGGCTCATCGTGGAAAAACAGATAAAAATTTATCAACCACCCCCTCCAAAAGCATCGGGGGCAGGCAGCGTTTGCACCTATCCGTGAAAGCCTACGGATGAGGAAAAATACAACGTGCATACACCAGCTGGTTGTGGATGGCACGCTGCAGTCATGAATTCTTGGCAGACCAGCGGGACCATGATGGAGTAGTTGATTATAAGCGTTTGCTACTACAGTCGTATAAAAGCCAGGTAGATCACAGCTATACGATCACGCTCAGACCCTGGGAAGAGTAAGGTTGGGTCAAACGTAAAGACGCCCGGATAGGTATGTCCCGCCTTCCGGGCTATCTTAAATTAATAAAAATTATCTTAGCTTATTCGTTCGTATCTTGATCCGGGCGTTCCGCACACCGGGCACTTGCCCTCGAGAGGACCTTCGTGAGTGTTACCGCAGACTGGGCAGACATAGTAATCCATGTTCGCCAGCGGTTGCTGGGCTTCCATAGCCGCCAGTGTCTTGCGGTACAGCGCCTCATGAACCTTCTCAACTTCCCACGCCCATCGGAATGAGTTTTCCGCACGCTTCACTGACTCATCCTGTGCATCCTTGAGGAAATCGGGGTACATTGTTTTAACTTCATAATTCTCCCCATTAATAGCCTCCTGAAGGTTCTCAGTGGTGGATTTCACCCCATCCAAAGCACGGAAATGGTTATTCGCATGCACGGTCTCAGCGGCAGCGACCGCCCGAAAGAGCTTGGCTACCTGGGTGAGTCCATCGGCATCCGCCTTCTTGGCGAAAGCCAGGTATCTACGATTGGCCTGTGATTCTCCTGCAAACGCGGCTTTCAAATCATCAATCGTCTTGGTCATAGCATTCTCCTTTTTATTTAAGTCCATTAATAAGCTTAAAACAAATTATTTACATCACTTTCACAGGAATATCCAGCCATTAATGGATATATCCAGTATTATGTCTTAACGGTGTGAAAAAGTATGGTCCCTGCTGAACCGAACCCAAGTTTGTGTTTAGTTAATCTACCTGCTCAACAAGGTATGATGGGAGGCCCATCAGCTTGACCTGTCCAATCTGGGCTTCCAACCAATCGACATGCTCCTCTTCATCGACCAGGATGGAATCCATCAGCTCCCGGCTGCCATTATCACCCAGCTCATACGCCAGGCGGATGCCCTCGTTGTAACCTTTTACGGCGCCGTATTCTGCAGCCAGGTCATTGTCGAATTGAGCTTCGATATCCGCACCGATGTTAATCTTCTTCAGGCTGCTGACGATGGGCGTTCCGTCCAGGAACAAGATACGGGCGATCAGTCTTTCAGCATGCTTCATCTCGGTAATTGCACGTTCCTCGATGGCTTTGTGCAACTCGGCATAGCGCCAGTTATCGCACATCTCAGAATGCACCATATACTGGCTGATGGCGGTAAGCTCATCGGACAATAGATTATTAAGCACTGCAAGGATCTTCTCGTTGCCTTTCATTGTATATTACCTCCATGTATATTTAATATGCTTGGTTAGTGAGCTATTTTGGAATATTATATAGTCTACCGCTTGGGATGAACAGTACTATTATTCCTCCGATTGCGTTCAGAAAATAATACCACATATACGCTGGGTAAGTTAAACGGCAACGATATATGAAAATCTGGTAATATTCACCTCTCAGGCAATTCCAGGAAACAAATTAAGGAGGCAGCCTTGATCAGTCGAGATAAGATCGATGAGTGGATCCGCGAGGTGGAGGAAAGACCGGCCTCCGCAGAGCTGATCATCCGCTACATCGCCAACCGGTTAAGCGAACTGGCAAGCCAAGATGAAGAGCTGGCGGCGCAGAATATCGAGCTGCTCAGCGGCAGAAAAGTGGACGAATATGAAAGCCGGATCGCCAGCCTCGAATACCAGCTAGAGCTGCTCAAACGCCAGCTGGGGGGTGAAATCATCCTGCCCACCGAGGCGCCGGCGAGCGCACCGATCCAGGAGACGGTGAGCATCATGGTATATAACACCCTGGGGAACGTATTACGGCTCGAAATGACCCCAGGAGAGCTGGCTTCTTCACCTTCTATGGCCAGACTCAACGGGGAGATTTGTCCCGATGGAGCGCAGCCGACCGTGCTGGCGATTAACTCACAGGAAGAGCTGTTGTTTATATTCGATTCAGGTCGAACGGTGACCCACCCGGCGTCGCAGCTGCCTGTATCCAATGCAGATAACTTTGGGTGGGAAGGTGCATTTTTGGAAGAGCCGCGCATCAAGGAAGAACTGGCGACGGTACAGCCGATCGCCAAAATGCCTCTGTACGAAATGGCAATCCAGGCCAGCCGGCGTGGATATGTGAAAAAGATAAAGATGGCGGCATTTACATCGCACCTGGGAGAGGATTACATCGGAACCGGTGTAAAACTGCCGGCAGATAAAACCTGCGGGCTCACTCTCGCTAATAAGGATGACCTGTTCGTCATGGTCAGCCAGGAGGGATACATCTTCAGCATGCAAGCAGAGCGCCTGCCAACTGGGATTGAAGAGGTGATCCGCTTGGGGATCACCGACCACATCGTGTCGACATTTATGGTAAACGAGGAGCCAGCGATTTTATTTATCACCCAGAACGGCAAGGCAGTGCATCGAGAGACCAGCTGGCTTGAACAGGCCAACTCCTTCAAGTCTAAAGGCCAATCGATCCTTACCACTGAGAGGCGCGAGGCGGGCATTCGCATTGTAGGTGCAGCTCCGGTCGATGAAACAGACTGGGGAATTTTCTTATCAGAGGATGGGCTACTCAGTGTAACTAAATTACATGACTTACTGGCGACAGGCAGGGTATCGGGCCAACCTTCAACCTCGATCCTGAGTTTTTCGACCTTTCATATGCCAGAAACAAATGGGTAATCAGCCACAAACATAATGAAGAGGAAAGGGATAACTTGGGGCTGAAGGTAGGGATTGACTTCGGAACTTCCAATTCAGGCGTGGCGATATATCGCGACGGCAAAGTACATATCCTGCCCATCGATAGTAAAAACATCGTGCCTGAGGTGGTCAAGACGATCCTGTATATCACACGCGACTACAGGCATTTCATAGGGCAGGAAGCGGTAGAGATTTATTACAAGCAGAATATCAACCGGCAGCGCCGTTTCGTACAAAAATGGTCTGGAGAGATCGATTACCGCGGCTCCGATATGCACTATGTTCGCGATATTTACGTCTACGTGGACGAACTGCAGCCGGGGAGGTTGCTGCAGTACATCAAAACGGCGATGCGATCGGAAAAATACCAGGGGACGCAGGTCTTCGAGCGGTATTACAGCCTGACCGACATCATCTCAGGCTACCTGCAGGCACTAAAGCAGCGTGCAGAAACCCTGCTGCAGGAAGAGATCAGCGGAATTACCCTCGGAAGGCCGGTGCAATTCTCGCAGGACCCTGAGCAGGACAAGAAAGCCCAAGATACACTACTGCAGGCGGCAACAGAAGCTGGATTTAAGCAAGTCGAATTCGAGCTCGAGCCCGTGGCGGCAGCCCTGTATTATGAATTGTCGCTGAGCAGTCCCCAAAATGTGCTTATCTTTGACTTCGGCGGCGGCACGCTTGACTTGACCATCATGCGCTTGGGCGAAGCGAAGCATAGGAAGGTGTATGCCAGCGGAGGTATCAGCATTGCAGGGAGCGATTTCGACCGGGCGATCATCCAAAAACGCATGTTGGCCCACTTTGGGAAAGGACTGGTACAAAATGACCCTGATATCCAAAAGCTGATCCAAACCATCCCCGATTGGGCTGCCCTGCCCGAGCTCTCGACGCCACGCGCCAAAGCTGAGCTTGAGACTGCGATCCAATCTGGCGTAGCATCGGTCAGGCTTAAGTCGCTCGAATCGCTGATCTTCAACGACCTGGCTTTCTCCTTCTACAATATGGTGGAAGCAACAAAAATAGCGTTATCCAGCCAGGGAGCCGAAGTGGCGAGGATGAAGGAGAAAGACCTGGATATCTGGGAACTATACACTCGCAGCCAGTTCGAGAAAGATATCCAGGAATACCGTGACCAGATTGAGAAGGTGCTGATGGATACTATGAGAGCGTCGGGGTTAGAATCGGAGGAGATCGATGCAGTGGTCAAGACGGGTGGAAGCTCCAACATCCCGTTATTCTCTGATATGCTGGCGAATATCTTCGGCGCGGATAAGCTGAAAGCATCGGATGTGTTCAACAGCGTGTCCGGGGGCCTGGCGATCAAGGCCTATCAGAACTCATAACACTTCCCATCGTCCAACAAAATAGTACGTCTCATAAAACATTTATTCCCTCCAGCAACTCTACCGTTATAATCTAAACCACATCAATATTTACTGGTATCGGACTGGGATCACTGGTCCGGTTAATCCCGTTCGTAATGAGGAAAATATGGTAAAGAAACCAGATTTTGATCTGCAATTAGCCCATAAGTATTTTTCAGCAGAATGCTTCAACCGCGCATGGGATTATATCGAAAAACCTGTGCGTACCGCCGAGGAAGACGATCAGATGCTCCAGTTGAGCCTGGCATCGCTGTGGCATTGGACACAGAGAGAAGACCACACACCATCCAATTTATCGGTGGGTTATTGGCAGGTGGCGAGAGTATACGCGCTCCTGCAGCAGGCGGAACAGTCCACGCATTACGGGCAGCTGTGCCTTGAAGCCTCTCAGGCTGAGAGCGTTTTGCCGTTTTACCGGGGATACGCCTATGAGGCCCTGGCACGGGCAGCTCTGGCAGCGGGCGAACACAATGAACTGGAAAAGCTTATCACCCAGGCGCACCAGGTGGCGGCCTCTTTGACTGATCCGGAAGAGAAAAAACAACTCTTGCAAGACCTGGCAACCATCCATTAATTTGCAACATGTCTACCCGCACCTGTTGATTAACCACGAAGCTAGGCTCAATCCTAGCCGCCATTCATAAGCAAGGTTACAATCTCGGCATGGGATTCATCCACCTGCACACGCATTCTAATTATTCGTTCCTGCGCGGTCTGCCATCACCGCAAGAGCTGGCAAACGCAGCGGTGAATAGTGGGATGACCGCATTAGGGTTAACCGACCATCACAGCCTGAGCGGGGCAGTTGAATTCCAGGATGCCTGTGTGCAAGCCGGAATAAAGCCGATCCTGGGTCTGGAGGTGGAGACCGCACTTCCGCAGGACAAAGGGACGGTCGAGCCTGGGATTCTCACCCTGCTGGCGGTGGACATGGCGGGATGGAGGAGCCTGTGCCGGATCAGCAGCTCTTTGGCCGCTGACAATGATGTACTGCCATTTGACCGGCTGGCGCAGGAGACCGACGGCTTGCTGTGTCTCACCGGCGGGCGGAGAGGAGCCCTCACCAGATTGGTGGCCTCCGGCCAACGGGAATTGGCTGAGCATTGGGCCTCTCAGCTGGATGATCTGTTTAAAGGCCGATTATATATAGAGCTGCAGAAACATGGGATTGATGACCTCGAGGTGTGTGTGAACCTGACCACCCTGGCTCACCGTATGCACTTGCCAACCGTCGTCACCCACGATGTGCATTACCTGACAGCTGAGCAAGCGCACCTGCAGCAAGTGGTGACTGCCATCCGCTTGATATGCCCGCTTAAGGAGCTTGACTCGGCCGCGGCCGCTCCTCCGCAGGCAGAATTCCTGAGCCCAACTGAAATGGCCGAACGCATGCCGAACTTCCCTCAGGCGCTAGAAGCTACACAAGAGATTGCCAGCCGCTGCCAGCTGGAGCTGCCTGTGGGCATATTACACTTCCCGGAGCTCCCACTGTTGGAAGGGATGACCAGCCAGGAATTGCTGCGCCAAAAAGCCCAGGCTGGGGCTGCCAGGCTGTACGGGCGGATCACACCCGACCTGCAGGCTCGCCTCGACCATGAGCTGTCGGTGATTGGTGAGTATGGTTACACTTCCCTATTCCTGATCGTTGAAGAAATCCTGAATTTCGCCCGCCGGGAGGGAATCCCATTCTCGTCACGCGGCTCGGCGGGGTCATCGCTGGTGGCGCATTGCCTGGGGATCACATCGCCGGACCCGATCCGGCTTAACCTGTATTTCGAGCGTTTCCTCAACCCAGCCCGGGCGACCCCTCCGGACATTGACACTGACCTATGCTCGCGGCGCAGGGATGAGGTGATCCACTTTGTCTACCAGCGGTTTGGTGAAGACCGGGTGGCGACGGTATGCACCATCAACCGGTTTCGCAGCCGGAGCGCCTTGCGCGAGGTGGCGAAAGCGTATGGCCTACCGCCAGATGACGTCAGCCGGCTGGCGGACAGCCTGCCATACCGGTGGTTTGGGCCATCCCGCCGGGGAGGAAGCCAGGATGACCCATTTGCTGAATTGAGCGAACGCTATCGCAGCTCAACTCACCAGGCGATATTTAAAGACGCCTCAGCATTGATCGAACTACCGCACCATCTCTCTGTCCATCCAGGTGGGGTGGTGATCAGCCCGGGACCGCTCACCGACTTGGCTCCCACCCAGCTGGCAAATAAAGGCGTAACCATCACCCAATTCGACCTGGATTCGATCGAACGCCTGGGACTGGTCAAAATTGACCTGTTGGGTATCCGCGGGCTGACCGTTTTGGGCGATGTAGTAGAGATAATCGCCAAGGAGCAGCAAGCAGTCAACGTGCACCCAGAAATTTCCATCCTCACTGAGATCCTGGACACCATCCCAAGGGAAGACCCGGCAGTCAGCCAGATGTTAAGTCAGGGAAGGACGATCGGCTGTTTCCAGATTGAAAGCCCGGGGATGCGCGCCACGCTAAAAGAGGTGAAAGCCCGCAGCGTGGATGACCTAATGGTGGCGCTTTCGCTCTACAGGCCTGGTCCGCTCACCGGAGGGCTAAAAGACGCATTCGTCAGGCGGCATCTGGGAAAAGAGACTACCGAGCACCTGCACCCGGCGGTCAGCTCATTGCTGGACGATACCTACGGTGTGATCCTCTACCAGGAACAAGTGTTGCGAATAGCCCATGAACTGGCAGGCTTCAGCCTGGCGGATGCCGATCTGCTGCGCCGGGCGATGTCACACTTTGACCCTGGCAAGCAAATGCAGGCGCTGCAAGAAAAATTCGTGACCGGGGCATGGGAGAGGAACCAGGTGCCCGAGGAGATTGCCAACCGCATTTGGGAGTTGATGGCAGCATTTGCAGGATACGGGTTTCCGAAAGCCCACGCAGCCTCCTATGCCCAGGTGAGCTGGCGTTCGGCATGGTGTAAGACGCATTACCCGGCATTTTTCATGGCAGCAGTGCTGGCAAACTGGGGAGGCTATTATAGCCAGCGAGTGTATATGACTGAAGCCCGCCGGCTGGGTTTAAAACTGCGAAGCCCCGAGGTCAACCACGCCGAGCGGGAGTTCAGCGTCAAGGTGTTGGAAGGGGAACCGGTGCTATTCATGGGGTTGGATCAGGTGCGGGAGCTGACTCACCGCACCCAGGTGGCGATCACCCACAAACGACCGTTCAGCTCATTCACTGATTTTCTCACCCGGGTGGACCCACGGCCGGTTGAGGCGGAAAACTTGATCAAGACAGGCGCCTTGGAAAGGTTTGGGACTATTCCGGGTTTGCTCAAGCAGCTGGAACATGGTGGCTGGCAAGCCGGGCAGCTCTCGCTGTTCTCAATGGGTGAGAGTGTTGAGGAAGATTGGAGCCTGGACCAAAAAGTGGCGGCGCAGGAGGAAATCCTTGGGACGGGCGTCATCGCTCACCCACTCGAGCTGGCTGAAAAAAAGATTGCGTCTGCAGGAGCACTCAACACCGTGGACGCAGCCTCACGATTGGAACAGCACGTACGGGTCGCCGGTATGCGCCAGATCTGGCGGCGCAGCATCACCACCCGCGGTGACTATATCTATTTTATGTCACTGGAAGATTTGGAAGGGATGCTGGATGTGGTGATCACATCCGAGGTGTACCGGCGGTCGAAGGCAGCTTTAGCAACTGCGGGTCCATACGTGGTCGAAGGGCAGGTGACCCTCGATCCCCAACGAGGCGAGCCAATCATCCGGGCGGATAAAATCTGGGCGCTGGTATGAAACGTAGATAGCGACCAGCCGCGTTTACCCACAAAACTAATCAACTACACCATAAACCTGATTAACCAGGCTCAACCAGTCCAGAGGAATGTACAGGAGGTCCCAGGAGAGTGCCAACCCGGCTACACCAGCACCTCTCAGGGCTTTCAGGTCAGCTGTGATTTGAGTCTGCCGTGACTGCGGTGCGCCATCAAGTTCAACTAGCTCAAGCCCGGCTAGGACAGGCACCTTACACGCGTCAACCCCGTGGCGCACTTCTCTAACAAGCGCTGTAGGCGATAATCCATCCTTTTCCAAAGCATGGCGAGTAGTGGGAAGAGGTAGGCCGAGAGACTCGCTCAGCAAGCTGAGTGCTTCATCTGGCTTGAGCCGGGTGGTGGAGATGAGGTATAGAAACAGTTGGGATATTTCAAACGGTAGCCCGGCGGGTGCCATAGTATGTGCATAAGTCATAAGCTTGATCCAATGGACGTGCTCACTCAACGATTCCAGGTCTTGCCCGACCATGGTGGTCAAACCGGGTGAAAAGCAATCCAGGCCAATTTCCAGCCGGGCTTCTTTTATCATCGTAGCAATCATGCCAACAAAATCAGACACACACTGACGGCGAAATTCCAGGAAAGGCTGGAGGGAAGCGTTGAGCGCTTCATCTAAACCGGCTCCCTTAACCCCAAGCAGAGCCTGAACCATCGTGATGCGCCCATTTTCCTGACGGGTACGCTCGAGGATGATTGCCTGTAGCTGCTCTAAATCCAGACCAGCTACAGCGGCCTTTCGCTGGCAGTGCTCACAGAAGCAGCCCAGGTCACCCACTGGGTCGATCGTTGGGGACGGAAATCGCACCCGATCTAAAAAGAAACCTTGATAAAGACCCTGACGGAGTAGACCCTCAACCCTGAGGCTCAACGCTTCCTGGACTGCGGGGTGATTGGGACACACGAAGGTAAACTCGGGCTTGTCGTCGAAGCCGCGTATCACGCGCCCTGCTGCACCAACCACCTGGAATTCGAGGCGAGGCTGAAAGACGCCATCTCCAGTCAACATGGGATGCCAGCGCAAAAAACGGATGCCCAAAAGCTCCGCTTCGACACGGCAGCGCTCCAGCAGGCGAGGCGGAAGATACCATCCAATGAGAAGGTGGCTGAAAGGCAATCGCTCGTAGGCGAGGCGAAGCCTCTCAACGACTTTATTCTCATCTAATTGAGCTAACTTGGGTGAATACTCCAGATATTGTAAGGTTAGCATTGGTTCTTTCTCTATAAGCTGGAAATAACGCGATGGAATTACCGCTTCTCACAATAGTATAAATCGAATTCGATGAAACGATTTCTCCATAGGTAGTTAACCAGCTTAAATGCAGGAGGCTGGTCTCACAACCAGCCTCCCCTTTGGATGTCCCCGATCTTTTTTATTGCAAGGTGATTCTCCCAAGTGTCGAGAGGTTTCCCCCAGTGTCCGGCAGGACGGACCTGCCGGACACCTTTAGTTTGACACACCATCTAGAAACAATGGGAGTTAAGGATAGATTTGTGTTGTAATTTACTGATAATCGTCTCCATTATTTTGTCATGAGCACGGTCATCTTGAAACGACTGGCATCAAGATCATGCGTATAAGCCCAGGCAAACTACTGGAAGTGAACTCGTCGAAGTACATCGAACCAGAGTCACCAGCAGATAAGCCCATCGACGGTCCTAAGATCACTTCCTCGAGCTTTAAAGCATTGGTATCGCTGGCCAGAGTCTTGAACAACCGATCATCGACGTAGAAGCTTATGCCACCACTTGCTCCAGACGCCCAGGCAACATCGATCTTGTGGGTCGTGACTATCGGATCATCCTCACCCGGTACAGGGGCGAATACATCCCAGCTAGAATACTCGGGATCACCATTGTTCATAACCCAAGCACGCAGCTCGAATGAATCCGTACCAATGGACTGATATTGGACACCGAAGGTGGGCTGACCATTCTGGTCTAATCCCAGGAAGATATCCACAGGACCATTGGTTACAGCCTGGTTGGGATTAAAGTAGAAGTTGCCATCATACATCGTTTCGGCCGAGGGTGAGAGATCGTACACGTAAGCTGGTTCACCATTCGGACCAATCTTAGCAACCATCCCGAGATCACCACCATTGGGACCGATCACTGCATCTGAGCTGACGTCAACGCTGCCAATGAAGCCAGTCCATTGATTGAGCCCGGTTTCGAAGGAGTCAGCAAATATCGGACCTGCCTGATCTATGGCTAAGGTGGTAATTGGAGCTGTTGCCTTAACTGGCGTAGAGTCAGCCGACAAGGTTGGATAACCGACCGCAGGGGCAGCGTATGTTTGTGTGTAGCCAACCAAGTTGTTGGCAACTACCCGGTAGTAATAGGTTGTCCTGCGCGCCATCGTGGTATCGGTGAAGGTCATTACTGTATTAATTCCTGGCGCAGGAGGTGCCGACGGGGTGAGCGACAACCACGGACCATTCTGACTGGTGGCTCGCTGGACGGTAAATCCGGTCTCGTTCATAGACCCGTCCGTCCACTGGATAAGCACACGTTGGTTATTCCCAGTACCGGAACGGAGGGCAGTTACACTACCGGCGACAGGAGGAAGGGGGGGAACTGCCAGTAGCTGGGGACGCATCATATCGTTCTCTTCATGACCCAAGATGTGGCAGTGCACCACATATTCCCAACCGAAGTTGATCACATCATTGTTGACTACAGCAGGCTGGTTAGTAGGATCGATGTTGGCAAAACCGGGCATGTTAGCGGCATTACTGGCGCCAATTGACTCAGTCACGTCCATAGGCCGATAACTGTTAGGTACCCCCCAAGGCAGGTTTTGCTTCATCGGTCGCATGGCCACAATGATGTCTTCCAGTGGGTTCATGCGGACGGTGTCTTTCCAGGCCATCTCATTGGCATCCGGCGGCTTGATGGCACCATCCCAACCCACCCGGTTGATCACCTGAACATCATACAGGTGGAAGTGGATGAAGTGCGTATCCACGCCATTATGGGTGATCTTCCAGAAGATGGTATCACCCGATTTGAACATCTCGGTGGGTGGATCGACATAGCCATAGGGTATGGTCGTCTGAACAAAGAAGTTGGTGAAGGGCAGCTCGACACCCAGGGTTGCGTTCATACGGCCATAGTCAAGAGTGAACAGCTCCTGGAGGGCCTTCGCCCCGAACGGAATTACTGGCGCATTCGCCACCGCAGAGGCAGGTATGGTTGGAGTTCCACCACCGGTGAAAGAGATGGTTGGAGCGGAGGTATAACCTGTACCAGGATTGGTGAGGACCAGGTTGGAAACGGCTCCAGGTATGTATGTGGCTGTCGCAGCTGCACCTGTCCCGCCGCCCCCGGTGAAGCTAACAGTTGGATTGGAGGTATAGCCGCTGCCTGTGTTGGTAATTAGGAGGCTAACCAAAGAAGCAGAAATGGTGGATGAAGCAATGGCACCACTACCTCCACCGCCCGAGAACCTTACACTTGGCGCAGAGGAATAACCGCTGCCACCATTGGTAACCGTGACAGCAGTCACCCTGCCTGCAGATACGGTGGCGACAGCGGTTGCACTAGTTCCCCCGCCACCCTGGAAGCTGACTGTAGGAGCACGGTTATAACTCGAGCCACCGTTCGTCACTGTTATAGTCTTGACAACACCACGTATGGAAGCAGTGGCAGCTGCACCTGTTCCACCCCCACCAGTGATGTTTACGGTTGGTGCAGAGCTATATCCAGATCCCCCAGCGGTCAGTAACAAATTAGGGACACTAGCGCCCACAAAGGTAACGGCAGCTGCAGCACCCGTGCCACCACCTCCGTTGAAGACGGCCGTTGGTGCAGATGCATATCCACTCCCGCCATTGAGAAGCGTAATGCTTCCTATCTGGCCGTTGAACCAACCGGTGAAGGAAGTATCCGAGATCCTCGAATAGGTTGGGGTCGCCGAAAAACCATTACCCCCAGGGAACAGTGGTTCTGGAACAATCATCTGATTTTGCCGGGCGACAAATTGAGCCGTTACTCCAGCGGTCACTGTGGTCAGATTAAGCGGTGCCGGGGAGGTTGCGTTCACCTTGATTTGCATAATGGTGCGGGTGTTGGGACCATATCCCGGCAGTGTGGAAGGAGCTCCACCGGCTAAGCTCTGATCCGGATCGCCCGTGTAGTAATCTGTGCGGGAGTCAAAGGCTGGCACAGGGGTGGGGGCATCGTTGTATAAGAGCAGAGTCTGGCCAGCATACTGCGAGAAATCAACCAGTACATCGGCTCGTTCGGCTGGTCCTAACAGCAGGCCATGGGTGAAGATATTCAGAACGGTGATGCTCCTGCGGTTGTACTCATAACCCACCGGAGTGGATGGGATCACCACGGGCGCAGGCAAGAGGCCGCTTTCAGAACCGATCTGGATGAATGGAGGACCAGCAGTGAGAGGATCGGGCACCCCACCATCGCGCCCATCGGTTGGCCAGGAGGTTGGCCAGCAGTTAGCTTGCAAGCCGGTACCGTTCACTGGATTGCCATTGACGTCTATGGCAGCTAGAGCCAGCATAGCGCCGCTGGTCTGTGTCACCTCGGTGCACAGTGGTAAAGTGGAGGATGGATCGTGCGGGGCTGCCGGCACCATTTTTACTTCAGTATTAATTGAAGCAATGGCAGCTGCGCCAGAGCCACCACCCCCAGTGAAACCAACGGTTGGGGCAGTGGTCCAACCCGTACCTGGATTGGTAACTGTAACCCCAATAACAACACCCGCTGGTGTTACAAATGCCACAGCAGATGCTGTAACACAACCGATTGAGCAGGGTAAAGGTGGGTCGATCGTAACTGAAGCAGTAGTGTATCCTATGCCTCCGTACGTAATTCGGACTGCTAAGAGGGTAGTTGTAATTGGATCAACGACCGCAGTCGCCGCGGCACCAGTACCATCGCCAGTGATCGTGACCTTTGGTGAAATAGTATAACCATGCCCCACACCCGTAAGCTCGATCGTAGTTACATTACCATTGGATATGGTTGCAGACGCCAAAGCGCCAGAGCCACCACCCCCAGTGAAATCAACGGTTGGGGCAGTGGTATAACCAGAACCACCCGCAGTGACAGCCACACTCAGCGGATCTGCCACGTACAGCCCCAGGTTCCAGGTGCGGTCGTTGCCGGCAATCAACATCTGGAAGCGGTATGAGGTGGGGTCAACGGTTAATGTCGGATAGAGCGTGCCATTAATGACCGGGGTATCCAGAAAGCCCTCAGGCGTGCCGGAGGGGTTGGGGGTTCCCGGGCACATCAATGGCGGGAAGGTCCAACCTCCTGGAGGAGTTCCATTACTGGTACACGGGTAAGGCTGCCCGCTCGGGACAAATGAAGACGGATCCTGAGGAGGCCAGAACCAGGGACCGTAATCCCAACGACCAAAGGCATTGGCGCCGGTTACATCGGCCGGGTTCTGGTTGGGGATATACACATGCGGGAACCATAGGTCACCCATACTGCCATATAAGGTTGTATCCCAAGTGGGGTCCGTACTGGCTAACTGACCACCGGTTGCACCACTATCAGGCACGAAGGTCTTATCCTGGATGACCAGGGGATAGAGGTGGGTTAAATCATTAAGAGGATCGGCTAGATTACCAGGATTAGAAATCGTCCCAGGGACACCTGCTGCCAGCAGCGCAGCTTCTTCAGTCGCGTCGACGATCAGATAACCAGCGGCTTCTCCCGCATACACGTTCAAGCGGGTGATGCCGTAGGAATGATCATGGAAGAACAACAAACGCCCACTCTGCTGGTTGGTCCAGTAGAAGGTCAATGAGCCGGGGCCAGGATCGTTGGTGGAATTCGCTACCCCGCAGGTCGTTAAAAGGGAGCAACTTGGAACCAGGTTCCCAGTAGTTTTATCGAACCACATATCAGGGACGTAGGCTACGCTATCGCCCTTGGAGTAGGAAGTTAGTTCTCCATACGGCGTCGTCCACTGGTGGGTGGTGCCATCGCTGATCCAGGGGCTATTGCCACCATGCAAATGGAGTGTGGCGCGGTTCTGGGTATACATTTCCGTGGCTGAACCTCCCGCGACGACAGTTGCAGCCGCATTTGCGCCGCCTCCACCAGAGAAACTGACGGTGGGGGGAGCGGTGTAACCTGAACCACCATTGGTGACGGTGACTGCAGTTACCTTGTTATTAATCACAGTGGCAGTGGCTACAGCCCCGGTAGGATTGGAGGGTGAGAAGACAACGCTTGGAGCGGAAGTATAGCCGAGGCCACCGTTGGTGACGTTGACGCTTATAACCGAGCCATTAGGTCCCATCCCTGCTCCCATATAAGTGGTATCCGTAGGGATAAAGAGATCACCGCAGATGGTGCCAGGAGCGCAGTTGCTACCTTTGGGCAGGTAGTTGTCGAACTTGACGCGCACCGGTCTTGGCGTGCATTTCAGTGGATCCGGGTTAGCTATCTCACTGCATCCTTGAGCCAGGATCATTGGACCCAGATAATGGGGCTTCGTAGCGCCAAAGAGTTGTACAGTGGGATTCCTGGGGTCCATTATATTCATGGTCAAACCATGAGCAATGTCAAGCGGAACAGCGCTCGAAGAATAAGGCACGATCTGCACATAGCCTCTCAGCTTGGTGCCTGGTGTGGGCAAAGATGAGCTCAACTGCTCACGATATTCAACCACGGCGATCTCATAGTAATCGGATCCAGCAAACGTGGTGGTATCGGGAACTGCAACGGGTATGCACTGCCCCAGGAGGTTAGCACCTGTAGGACAAAATCCTGGCAGGGCATCTACGAATTTCTTGATGCCACCAGTGACGTTCCCCAAACTATCAACCGTTGGCAGCGCGCTGTTAGCCCAGTTGGGCTTCCCAAAGTAATCCGGCAGAGCAAGACCTTCCACCGTATTAGCCATTTCAGCCAGCTGACCGCCTACTTTGCCAAGTGGACTGTACTGTGCTGTATCCGGGTTTATCCCGGCAAAGGCTGCGTTCGTTCCGCTTTGAGCTATGTTGAGGTGCAAGGCTGCGGCGATGCGCATTGCCATGGTGGTGGTTCTCATCTGCCCGGTGGTGTTGCTCGAGCCGATTTCATCATTCGGGGCAGACGCTTGAACCTGGGCAGACGCTTGAACTTGTTGAGGTACGCTAACCGTTATGGGTTGAGCAGCTTGTGCAACTGCTTTTGGTGTAGACCCAAAAAGCGGGGAAGCAATAAAAGTAAAAAGTAAGATAAGACTTAAGAATTTACTGATTTTCATTGTTTACTCCATCCTGTGATTTCATCGATCACGTTTCTCCTTAGGGGATTTAATTACTAAAAACCGTCCAGATAAGCTAGTGATCAGTAATAAGTGAAATATGTAAAATACTGCTCGATCAGCACCTCCTTTTGTATTTTATTGACCTGAAATAAACTCATCTAAGATAACAATATTCTTTAAAGCGAAAAAACCCATTTAGATCCTGGGGTGAATGTGGTTTATGTCATTTTTGGTTCGACTATTAGTCAATAATTCCTCCTTTTTGTTAGAAGCCTGGCCTTATAAATTCGCATAAGCGGTTTACTATTCGAGATCAAACCTGCCATGATGATTAATTCCAATTTTGATTGACTGGCTTGCTATCGGAATGGTTGTGATTGGATTTTCCTTTTTCACTCAAAATTGTCTCAACATAATCCAGCAGCCGTTCAGGGGCAACTGGTTTAATCACATAGTAGGCGCTTCGCAGCTTGTTATCCTTATCGATCTCCGACAATGACTGGTCGGTTAATAGAACAATGGATAGGAATGGGTGCGTCCCTAGGATTTTAGGGATTAAGATGTTGCGGACGTCTGGCATATTCATGTCTGAAATCAACATATGGTAGCTGCCAGATTGGATAATGCTCAAGGCCCTGTTTATACAATCGGTTGCAGTAACGAGATACCCGGCGCGTTGAAGGATGAGCGCAATAGATTGGCGCAAATTTACGTCATCCTCTACCAGCACAATTAATTTAGGACTCATAGATCTCCATCGGGTTTAATCTCATGTTTATTTTACAGAGGATATGGGGATGAACAATTTGAAATAGTTGGTATATATTGGTGATTAACCAATGCTTTGATTAAAACAAATGGTTGGGAGTGACTGCCACTACCCACCTTTGTGCCATTGTGTTGTAAAAAGCTGTGTTGGCTCCGGGGTAGATCGTTTTACATTACCGATAAGATTTTAAATCCTGTAAGAATTCTGGGGAGGGTGCAAACCCTCCCCAGAATTATCGTGATGCTTATTGGATATAACCGTCTGATAGCGTCTTCAAGAAGGCCACAATGTTGTCTATTTGCATCATGGGGAACATACTTAACGTGGCACGATTCTGATCCACTTCGGGGGGCGGGAACATATTTGCCATACCCTCGCAACCCATACCACCACCCATACCACCACCCATGCCACCACCTATACTCCCACACATGCCGTTGTCCATCATGGCGCGCCAGTGGTAGAAGGTAATGATCTCTTCCAGTGATTTGAAATAGCCATTGTGGCTGAAGGCCTTAACGGTATCTGGTGTCGGCCGCAAATCGACATTGCGCAGGGTGGGTACTTTGTGTTTCCCCATCTCCGTTTTATAGACCTCTGCCGGGTATCCGGCGCTCTTCAGATAGCCGCCCAGCCCATAGTCCACCCAGTTCTCCCCGTCGGGATTCCATGCTTTGGGCATGGAGTAAAAGGGGTTGTCTGGATTCTTTGGGACACCGATGTTGTCGTAGCCGAAGTCGGTAAACAGGGGATAACCTGCTGATCCTGGCTCGAGGCTGTGGCAGGAGGAACAGCCAGCCCGGGAATTGAACACGGCCAACCCCAGCAGCTCGGCGTCAGTAAAGCCGAGATTGCGGTAACTAGCCCAGCCGTTCGTACCGCCGCCTGGGCATCCCATCGCACCCATACCCCCCCGCCCATGCCACCGCCGCCCATGCCGCACTTGATTATGGTGACATCTTTACCGGTATCTATGGCATCGTCCCAGAACAGGTCAAACTTCGAACTGAACGGGTTGACCTCCGGGCTTCTCTCGAAGGCTGCTACGGAGCGGGCGACCATCTCATACACGCCAGCAACATCCTTGGCACAGTTGATCGAGCCCGCACCCCACACTTGCTCGAATAGACCGGCGTAGTCGGTCTGCTTGACTTTAACGCACAGCACCTGGGCATTGGCGATAGCCTGCTCCAACGGGTTCAGGAAGGGTCCCTGGGCTTGCTCAGCCAGTGGGTCACCCAGATGCGCACCGGTGGCACGGCCATCCCAAAACATACCGCCGAACCATGTGCCTGTCGTTCCATCCAAGTGGAGTACAGGACTATCCCCGGCATAGGCCGCGGGAGGCTTACGATTGCCAAAGCGATTGGGTATGGCTCCTGGATAAACGGCACCAGTTGCATTGACCAGCGCATCTGGACCGGTGTAGCCCACTTCCGATGCATGACAGGCGGCACAGGATTGCGTGCCATTGGCAGACAGGTCTGTATCGTAAAAAATAGCCCTACCCAAGGCCACCATTTCGGGATCCGGGGTCGGATCCTGGGCCAGAGCAGATGACTGGCTACCAAGCACAAACAGGCCGAAAAGCAGTGCAATTCCTAACAGAACAAAAAAAATCTTGTTCACTTGAAAGCACCTCCTCAGGTTTTATGAACTATGCTCTTAATTATACTAGTTACAGGTTGAATTCCCCTTTGATCAGATTATTTGGGGGAGGGATTGCTCCCTCCCCCAAAACGCTAGTGAGATTTATGGATTGGTTCTGATTGGAAGTGGTGTGGCGTTCAACCAGCCAGAGAAGACGATGGCACCATTGTTCGCACGGATGCGGAAGTAATAGTTCGTATTCCTGGCGAGACCAGTCTGGGTAAGCGTTGTCGCGGTGGCTGCAACGTTCACAGTATTGAGACCACTGGTGAAGGTAGCGTTGGTTGCGCGCTGGATGGTGAAACCAGTCACGTTGGTGGTGCTGGCTACCCAGGACAGGACCACTGAGCGACTGTTTCCATTCCCGTTCAGGCCGTTGTTTGCAGTCAGGCTACTCGGTAGGGCTGGCTTAGCCGGTAAGGTCACGGCTGCTGTGTTTGTAAAAGTCGACGGACTTGCACCGTTGACCGCAGCCACACGATAGGAGTAGGTGATTGGACTCGAACCTGCCGTCACCGTGGTGTCCACAAAGGTCACACTACCGGTGTTGTTACGTGCCGGCGCTAGGGCGATCTGGGTGAAGTTCACACCATCGGTGGAACGCTGAATGCTAAATCCGGTCTCATTTGTGGCATTGTCCTGCCAGGTCAGACTGACCTGTGGACCAGCTTGCAGTACCGCTGTCAGGTTGGTTGGAGCATCAGGCGGGAATCCCACAGCCACGGAAAGTGACATTGACTGGACGGTGAGTGCGGGGAATGCACCACCATAACCTACGGTGTTTTTGGCGACGACCCGGTAACTGTATACCAGCTTCTGGTTGATGTTTGTATCGGAGGAAGTAAGTATTGACCCCTTGGTATTTGGCTGGTTGAGGGGTGAAGGGATGGTTCCGATAGCGACATAGCCGGTTCCATCATCCCTCTGGACCTCGAACGAGGTCTCGCTGATCGAGTTGTCTGTCCAGGTCAGTGTAACGACTTTGTTGTTGCCTTTCCCGCTTACCACAGCAGTAAGCGGACCCGGAGCTACGGGTGGAAGCGCTACGGAGACCGGGCGCATCATGTCCATCTCCTCATGGGCCAGGATGTGGCAGTGAACCACGTACTCCCAGCCGAAGTTGACGAGTTGGTTGATGATTGGGTCCGACGGGTTACCGTTCGGGTCAACGTTG
>JBGOXS010000013.1:0-78332 GCA_041479245.1 Anaerolineae bacterium | reverse complement strand
ATTTATTGACGAGCTGCACACTGTTGTTGGTGCTGGCGCTGCCCAGGGAGCGATGGATGCCTCCAATATGCTTAAGCCTGCGCTCGCCCGTGGTGAGCTGCAGTGTGTAGGTGCCACCACACTGGATGAATATCACAAGCACATTGAAAAAGACGCCGCTCTTGAGCGCCGTTTCGCTCCGGTTTATGTCGAGGAGCCCAACGTGGAAGACACCATCAAGATGCTGCACGGTCTACGTGACCGCTATGAGGCCCACCACAAGGTGCGCTTCTCAGATGATGCCCTGGTTGCGGCTGCCCGGCTCTCCTCCCGCTATGTGACCGACCGTCACCTGCCGGATAAAGCCATCGACCTGATGGATGAGGCTGCCGCCAAGCTGCGTGTCGCCCTATACTCGCTCCCGCCTGAGCTGAAGGTCATGAAGAGTGAAGTTGACCGATTGCAGGCAGAAGAGGAACAATCGGGGTTGTCACGTGACTACGAGCGTGCTGCTGAAAAGAAGGCCGAACGCTTACGCATGGAAACAGAGTTTAGTTCTCTGCGCGACAAATGGGAGAGCGAGCATTCACTAGACGAGGTGGTAGACGTCAATGATATCGCCGCTGTCGTTGCCCAATGGACTGGCATTCCCGTCTCGCAGATGATGGAGACCGAGTCGGACAAGCTGTTGAACATGGAAAGCCGCTTGCACGAACACATCATCGGCCAGGATGAGGCCATCCACGCCATCTCCGATGCCATCCGGCGCTCGCGCTCGGGTCTCAAGGATCCGCGCCGCCCGATCGGCTCCTTTATCTTTATCGGCCCCTCGGGTGTCGGCAAGACTGAGCTTGCCAAAGCCCTGGCAGAATTCTTGTTTGACGATGTGGATACCCTGGTACGCATCGATATGAGTGAGTACCGAGAACAGCACACTGTTTCACGTCTGTTTGGTGCTCCACCTGGTTACGTGGGCTATGAAGAAGGCGGCCAGCTCACCGAAGCTGTCCGCCGGCGCCCCTACCGCATAATCCTCTTTGATGAGATTGAGAAAGCTCACCCAGAGGTGTGGAATGCCCTCCTGCAGATCCTTGATGACGGTCGTCTCACCGATGGTCAAGGCAGGCTGGTTGACTTCCGCAACACGGTGCTCATCATGACCAGCAACCTGGGTACGGAATATGTGCGCAAGTCTGGCAGCCTTGGGTTTGTACCTCCCACCTCGACCAGTGAGGACCGGGAAGCTGCGGAAAAAATCTCCAAAGCGCTGAAAGGTACTTTCCGCCCTGAATTCCTCAACCGTATCGATGAGATCATTACCTTCTCACCGCTATCGCTGGAAGATATGGTCAAGATCGTTGACCTCCAGATGAAGGAGATCCAGGAGCGCATGGGTGATAGTGGCCTGACCATTCAGCTAACCGACCCTGCCCGCCAGTGGCTGGCAGAAACCGGTTACGATTCAGCCTTCGGCGCCCGCCCTCTAAGGCGTGCATTGCAGAAGTATCTCGAATCGCCCCTATCTCTCAGCTTGCTGAGTGGCGAGTTCCACCGCGATGCTCACATCATCGCCGATGTGAACGAAGCCAAGGACGGTCTGGTCTTCAGCTCTGCAAGTCAACCTGTCGAGGTCGAAGTGCCTCAAGAAACCCAGGAATCAGCTAAATAAAATCAAAGGTCGGGAGTTGGCTCCCGACCTTTTTATTTAAGTTATTATTGCGGAATCCCCTATGGTTTTTGGGAGGAGGAGCACGGTTTTTACCCGGGAAAACAATCACAGCATTGTTTTGTCCATGCCAGACCTGCGTTATTTCTATGTTTAGATCGAATCAATCTGCCTTTTACATTCCTTTTCGTTAGGTAAATAGTGACTCTAATCACCCATAACAACGAATTACATCCCTGGCAACCTTCACTTCCCTGTAACATCAACATGGTGATATTCGTCTCATAGATGAGGATATTAACCACTTGGTATTTTCCCCCTAAGGGATTAAATTTTTAGGGTGGAACCATATCTTATGGATGCAGACGTTTTCCCTAACCTGTTCCTCTTTCGAGACCTCACCCCTGAGCATCTCACGCTACTTCAGCCTCTCTTCATCCCTTGTGAGTTCACCGCCGATTCAGTCCTCTTCGAGCAGGGTGATCACGCCGAGAATCTCTTCGCCGTCGTCACCGGAGAAGTGGTGGTAAACTTTAAACCAGATGACGGTCCCGTCATCGTGGTTGCCCGGGTTCAGCCCGGCAGCATCGTGGGCTGGAGCGCTGCGTTGGGTAGCCGGCGTTACACCTCCAGCGCAGTCTGCACCAGCTACACCCAGCTTCTACGCGTGCGTGGAGATGATCTACGCCGACTATGCGTTCAGCATCCTAAAACAGGCACCCTCTTTCTCGATCGTCTGGCCACAGTCATCGCAGAACGGCTGCATTCCACCCACGACCTGGTGCTATCATTGCTGCAGCTGGGATTGACCACATCGGTCGAAAAGAGAGGAGGATAGATCCATGGCAACACCCATCAATGCCAATGCCCCGATTGAAGAACAGGTGCGAGTGCTCATCCAGCGCCTGAGTGCCTACATTGAGCAGTTCCACGGCGGGTCGGTTGAGTTTATCTCATTTGATGGGAAAGTGCTCAAGGTGCACCTGGGTGGCGCCTGCCTGGGCTGCCCGCTATCCCCCAACACCCTGCACGGCTGGGTAGAGGGCACCGTCAAGCAGTTCTTCCCCCAAATCGAAAAAGTCGAATCGGACGTGTAGATTGTGGGGGAGATCGTTGATCTTCCATTGCCTATTTATAACGGATCCGCTCTGCGGGTCCGTTGTTTTTGATCAAGGAGGGTCTACTTTTGTTGGAGAATCAACGACGATATATTCCCTGTTGGGTGATTGCGAATTTCCGGTTGCTGGAAGACCTGTCCCTACTTAGGATAACTCCTCTTGCAGCAAACCGTTATACATCTTTGAACGCAGGGTGAAATTTGATAATCCCCTCAGCTCCTTGTAAATATCTCGGCACTAATTCAACCACCATGAATACCTCCGGTGGCACGTCAAATTCACTCGTAATACTATACTGAACCGAAGGGGTGAACCCGAAACGGGGGTAATAATTCTTGTGGCCGAGGACAATTACTGCGCCACAACCAAGATATTTACAACTCTTCAACCCCGCTTCGATCAATGTAGACCCGATGCCTTTCTTTTGCTGCTCTGGCATCACCGCTACAGGTCCTAGCCCCATGATCTTCAGATCGGTATGTCCTGACAGTTCAACCGGTGTGAATAGAATGTGACCCACGATCTCTCCGCTCTCCTCAGCCACGAGTGATATATACGGGTGCGCCTCCACCCGCAGCACCTCCACCAGGTTGGCTTCTGCCGGTGTTTCAAATGCTGAAGCGTTGACTGCATATACAGCCGGATAATCCCCTCGTACTTCAGGTCGAATAATCACAATACTCCTATTAATAGGTAATTTTTGCTATTTAGCTTTTATTATGGCTTCGAGATAGCACAGCGGAAGCCAACATTATCGATGGCATCGAATGGCTTGCTCCACATACGGATGGAAGAGCGTATATCCAAGCTGTCATGATTCCACGAGCCGCTACGGAATACTCACCCTTCCCCGGATTTGGGACCTGTCGGATTTGTCACTGGCGCAACGGTGTAATACTGCTCCTGGTACCAATCCTCCGCCCATTCCCACACGTTACCCGCCATATCAAATATCCCATACGGGCTGGCGCCTGCAGGATAGGATCCTACCGGGGCGGTAAATTTATAGCCATCATTCAGGTTCTGATCGGCAGAATCCGGATAAAGATTGACATCGCCAAAATTGAGCAGGTTGCCAGTCGGTGCTTCCTCGCCCCACGGATAAGTGCGTCCATCCGTCCCCCGCGTGGCTTTCTCCCATTCCGCCTCACTTGGCAGGCGAGCTCCTGCCCATTCATAGTACGCTTTTGCATCATACCATGACACATTTACCATTGGGTGTTTCTCCAGCCAGGTCAAATTCGTTGCCGGTCCCTGCGGGTGCTGCCAATCCGCATCGGATACTTCACTCCAGCTGGTGTCATTGAACGCTCATGCCTTCCCCCGTTTTTCGGCATTGGTCTGATAGCCAGTGGCCTCCACGAACAGGGCAAACATTGCATAGGTTACTTCGGTTTTATTAATCCAGTAAGGTTTCACATTGACCACACAGCGTGGTCGTTCATTAATCTGCCCCGCCTTTTTTTCACATCTCCTCCTCAGAACTAAATCAGGCGTTATTATTCATCAGGTGCATAATATTTAGCCATACCTCCAACCTGGAGTTCAGTCTTACCACAGCGGATGCACTTGGGCGCGTAGATTGCGGTCGTATACCGACCGGATTTTCTCCATCGTCTCATCGGATAGTGCCGGCAAGTCGGCCGCACGGAGATTATCTTCCAATTGGTTTGGATGCTTGGCGCCAGGGACGGCGCAGGTTACTGCGTCGAACATCAGGATCCAGCGTAAAGCCATCTGCGCCATGCTGGCGTTCTGTGGCACCAGTGGGCGCAACTCTTCAATGGCTTTGAGCCCGGCCTCGAAGTCCACCCCTGAAAATGTCTCGCCCTTGTCAAACGCCTGCCCTTGACGGTTAAAGCTGCGGTGGTCATCGCGAGCGAAGGTGGTGCTGCGCGTCATCTTCCCGGTGAGCATCCCGGAGGCCAGAGGCACCCGCACGATAATCCCCACCCCGCGCGTTTTGGCTTCGCCGAATAACACCTCAGCTGACCGCTGGCGAAAAATGTTAAAGATGATCATCACCGATTGGACCCCCGGAAATTCGATCGCTTTCTCAGCCTCCACGATGCGCTCCACGCTCACACCGTAGTGCCGGATCTTGCCTTGCTTCACCAGGTCATCCAGGATGCCGAACACTTCCGCATTGTAGACTGCGATGGGTGGGCAGTGCAGCTGCATCAGGTCGATCGTTTCCATCCCAAGGTTCCTCAAGCTGTTTTCAACGAAGAGGGTGAGGTTGTTGCGCGTGTAGCCGCGCGGATTAGGGTTGACCCCCATCCCCATTTTGGTGGCAATATAAAATGGCTCACTGCGCTGTCTTTTTAGCTGACCCAACAACGGTTCACTTCCGTACGCATCCGAAGTATCGAAGAAATTCACCCCCAGGTCCAACGCCCGGTTAAGCGTCGCCATCGATTCACGCTTATCCACCGGTCCCCATAAACTGCCCATTGCCCAAGTACCCAGGCTGATGCTGGATATCTTCCAGCCTGTGCGTCCGAGTACACGGTGTTCCATTTTTTTATCTCCTTTAGCTCTGTGGAGCTTCCTTTTATTACTAATCACCCGAAATGGGTCTTAAATACCCCCATTGTAATGGCAAGTATTATACACCCCCTGTCGCTTCCGCAGTTTCTTCACGCTGAAGAAACTAATTTTCTTTCCGAAAATACACTGCCAGTAGTATCGCCAGTGCTGTTAGTATTGGTCCCCAGGCGATAAAGGCCGCTGCGGTGATAGGTAGATTCGTTGCGTAACCAATGACAGCCATGAATGAAAATAGCGCGTACGCCACAAAAAGCCATCGAATCGAAGTTTTTATACCTGAGCCATGAAAGAGCGGCGCGACTGCAAGCGCTGCCAGCGACGAGAAGAACCCCCATCCCAACATCTCGAGTGCAAACAGTACCGATCCGGACGCATAGGGGAGAAAGCGTGCCAGATCCGTGCTGGAACCACCCTGTTGAATGACCGTGAGCTGCACGAAACGATTGATGCTGACAGTGGCAGCAAATAAGGTGATAAATGTGATCCCCAGCGATCCCAGAATCTTATTTTCCCCGTCATTTGTATATCGAATGGCTGCGAATTGGACAATCAGCCCGGGAATGGTGAGGAAGGTGATGATGCCTCCTGATAACTGCACGAATTGACTGGGTGGAAAGGCGAAACCCTGCGTGGAAAAATTGATCATCAGCAGTAAGAGATAAATCACTCCCAACACTGCGATGTAGACGGATGACCAGAATCCCAAATGCCGTGCGATATTTTTTTCCATATCTCAACTATCTCCTGATGATTTATTTTAGCGTCATGACCGGTGCGCTTAACGCGATTGGGTTTGAACAAACCAATAATATTGATGATGTTTGCTTCATCTTAATAATGAGGCAGCATCAGAATGAATAATATTCCCATCCGGCTTCAATAATCTCCGTTCCTGACGTACGATCTCTTGTGCAACTTTCAAGCGGTCTACCTGGTTCGGAAACTCCGCTGTGAATTCGGGTGATCCAAACAGCCGGCTGTCTTGAATACCATCGAACGAGTGGTCGGGCAGAAAATCCAATGCGCCTGGTTTCCCCAGGTCGACTTTATAATGAATAAACACTTCGTTCTCCAGGTCGCCAAAATCAACTCCCATCGGCGTAGCACCCAGCTCGAACAGCATGCGGCAGAACCAAGGCTCGAATAGGGCCGTGAAACCCCGGTTGGCACGCACTAATCTGCCACCGAATAGGCTGCCGAGAACGGAGGAGGCAGGCAACTTGCTCGAATTCGAACCGCAGGCGATATCCAGGATACTCTTATTTTGAACATCTGTCAGAATCGGGTAGGAATTCGCCAGCCTGCTGGCCATTTGCATGATGATATCTTTGACCTCAGGCTCCTTGGCTATTTTGCCGCCCAGGATATATCGTGTCTCAAGTACCTGGATTGTTTTTGTGATCAAAACGCGGTCTTGCTCAGCTCTCCATAAGCGGCTTATTTCATTTATAAGTTCATATTCGCTATTTCTTGATATACTGTGCATCAATTTACATCCTTTATAATTCCACCTCAATTCCCCCTCGGCTGCGGTGCACCAGGTAGATGCCCACCAGCACTACGATGCCCCCCACCCATTGCTCCGTGCGTAACGCCTCCCCCAATAATGGGATCGCCAGCAGCGCTGTCACCACCGGCTGCCCTATCAGCGTGGGTGATACAACAGAGGCTGGCAGGTGACCCAACGCATACACGATGGCAAGGTACCCTCCCACCTGCGAGACCAGTGCCGCCCCCATGAATGCCAGGTACGATTGGGTTGGATACCCGGTGAGTGGCATCCTTAACCCCAGGGTGATCGCCAGCAGGGTGATCGCTGCGATAACGTCGACCAACCACACATACGAGAGCGTATCCAGCTTCTGCCGGCCGCGTTCGGTGACGATGAAGTAGCCAGCATAAAACACACCGGCAGCCATCGCCAGCAGATCGCCTAGACCGATCGACGGGTGCCTGATGAAATCGCTGCCCAGAACGATCGCTGCTCCCCCCATTGCAAATGCCAGCCCCACCCAAAACAACCCCTTCAACTTCTCACGGAAAACAAGCCATGCGATCAGCGCCACCCATAATGGAGCTGTGTTCCCCAGCAGTGTTGCATTTGCTGCCGAGGTGTAGCGTAAGCTTGAATTCCATGTGCCATGGTCGAGGGCGGTGAAGATGCCGCCCAGGATGGGGAACAGCAGGATCGCCTTGGGGAATTTGATACCGTATTTATGCTGACGGTACACGAATACGGGCAGCAGGATGATCGCCGCCAGCCCAATGCGGTAAAATCCGATTACGGGTCCAGGAGCATTCGCCCACTTGCCCCACATGGCTGAAAAGCTCAAACAGATGATCCCCATGATCAGTGCAAGGTAGGGTAGGATGGGTCGCTTGGTGGGCATTTTTTAGCTGAGTGATGATGGCTCGGGTGATCTAGCATTCCTGGCAAGTCATTCTATCATGGGTCACCAGGGCAGTTTAATAATTCTTATCCAACCTTCAGGATTAAGCTCTCAAATTCCGTTATACTACGGCAGCATTTCAAACATTTATCCCCATGAAAGGGTTTTAAATATGCCCAAACTTACTCGGAACTCACGTGTGGTCCTAACCACCATCTTATTCTTATCCCTCGTCAGTCTAGCCTGCGGGATAACCATCCCGCGCTTCAACTCTGTCCAATCGATCCCTACGTTGCAGGTTGTGCCAGTGAGCCTTACCCCAGGCAATTCCTCGGCAGCTGATATCGCCAGCGACGATCAGGTGGTGATCGATCTGTATGCACGCCTCAATCCATCTGTGGTTAATATCAGCATTTTCCAGACCCAAAATGGTGAACGGGTACTTGCTGGTCAGGCTTCCGGTTTTGTTTACGATAGCCAGGGTGATATCGTCACCAACCAGCATGTGGTGGACGGCGCGGATTCGATCGAGATCACTTTCGCAGATGGGCTCATCCACGAGGCCACTTTGGTCGCCCAGGATTTGTTCAGCGATCTGGCAGTAGTTAAGGTTGAGCTTCCCTCTGGGGTTAATCCCATTCCGCTGGGGACGATGGATCAGCTGGCGGTTGGACAGTCGGTGATCGCCATTGGCAACCCGTTTGGGTTGGAGGGCACGCTGACGCGCGGTGTGATCAGCGCATTGGGTCGCACTATTCCCACAAACACAGCTTACTCTATCCCCCAGGCTATCCAAACCGATGCTGCCATCAACCCCGGCAATTCAGGCGGACCACTGCTGAACCTAAGCGGTGAGGTCATCGGTGTCAACGCACAGATCGAGACGTCCGGCATCAGCGGAAGCAACCTGGGTGTCGGTTTTGCCATCCCCGTCAGTATCATGCAACGCGTGATCCCTGCTCTGATTGAGACCGGTCATTATGATTGGTCGTGGTTGGGGGTTTCCGGTTACACCGTCGACCCATCCCTGGTCAAGGCCATGAGCCTGCCTGTGGAGCAGGGCGCCTATATCTCATCCGTTACATCGGCAGGTCCGGCCGAGGCTGCCGGTTTGAAAGGCACCGCCGAGACCATCACGCAAGATGGCCGCAGTGTAGAGATCGGTGGGGATGTGATTACAGTCGTCAATGGGCAACCGGTTAATACCTTTGACGATTTACTGGTCTATCTATCATTGCAGACTTCACCCGGGCAGGAAATTACCCTGTCTATCCTGCGTAATGGCCAATACCAGGACGTAAAAGTAACCCTGGGCACCCGCCCACCGCAATAGCATCTTCTCACCAAGTTTACTAAACAAAATAATCAGGCATCGGTATGATCCGGTGCCTGGTTTGTTTTCTCGGTGAATGCATATAATATCAGTTGTCCCGACTCTACCGGCTATTAATGACTATGAACGGCTGGTTCAATACTCAAGGGATAGATCCAGGCGGTTATACAGCGGCAGCTCCTCCAGGTAGCGGTGAAGATTCTGGGCGAAGAGCTCAGCAGCGCGTACATCATACAGTGGCGAAAAACCTGCGATGTGAGGTGTGATGATCACATTGGGCAGCTTCCACAGTGGGCTGTCAGCGGGCAACGGCTCCACCGGAAAAACGTCCAACGCTGCGCCAGCGATCTTCCGCTCTCGCAGCAGCGGGATGAGTGCATTATGGTCTACGATCTCTCCGCGTGAGATGTCCACCAGGAACGCACCGGGCTTGAAGTTCGCCAATTCTTTTGCCCCCAGCAGTCCGCGTGTCTCTCTTGTGCGGGGTAAGGTGACAATGACATAATCGCAGTCCTTGAGCATCGAGCCGAGTGCCTGTGGTGGGTATAACCTGTTCACCAGGTCACCATCCGGGTCGCCCAATCCCTCTACCGAATAGCCAGCATCTTCAGGGTGACGGATATCACGCTTGGTCGCCAATACTTTGGCGCCGAAGGTCTGCAACAAACGCGCAATCTGCCGTCCGATGCTGCCGTATCCGATAATTCCCACCGTGCTCCCCCGCAGCTCATTTGGGGTGAACAGCTCCCATCTCCCAGATGGCCATTCCGCTTTTCTTTGATGGGCGAACAGATCCGGCATATGGTGCCCCAGCGCCAGCATCATCATGACTGCGTGCTCTGCCATCTGGGAAGCCGAAGCGCCGCTCATGCTGGTGATGTACAAATCTTCCCGCTTCAGGATCGGTTCTTCGAGGGCATGGTCTAGCCCAGCCCAATGGAATTGGATCCAGCGCAGGCGAGGTGCCTGTTCGGGGGTAGGCAGTGCCCGGTTGGTGTATAGCACTTCGACTTTCTTCCACACATCGTCGTTGATCTCTTCCGCTTTCCGCGCCACGACTTTCTCCAATACGATGCGCGGTGAGACGTCTGTGATCTTCTTCATCAGCTCATCGGAGAAGGGTAGGGTGATCAGAACTTCGATTGGGTCATCCATAGAGTACCTCGAGGGTGTGGGATATCGTGGGATAAATGTGGGATAAATGTGGGATAAAGTGCGAAATATGTGGGTTTATTCGGTTTATATCACTACTCATGCAGCACTTCCTTGATCACTGCGGCCATGAATTGATCGGATGCCCGGTGATTAAAGCAGAGTTTTAATTGAGGTTGGACATGCTGATAATACTCCATTTTTCTACCTTGCAGGCATGACTAATTTTACCTAATCGATTAGATTGACGCCATGTATAAACGAAATTATTTCCAATTTATATATTTTCTAATTCAATACTAATCCATATCGTTGGTTTATGGGTTTACAAATTCTAAAGCTATCGATATAATCAAGACTTCTTAACTATTTAGAAAGGTTAATGTATGCAAACTATTGAACCATTAGTTGACACATTACAGGAAGCGTTTAGCATTTTTAGGCACCGCATGATGGGTAACTTTTTTATATACGCCAAAGATAAGGGACTGACAATGGCGCAATTCGGTACCATGATCAACATTTACCACAGAGGTGGTTGCGGTGTATCCGACATCGGAAGCGAGCTTGGCGTTACCAATTCGGCTGCCAGCCAGATGCTTGAACGTCTGGTCCAATTGAAATTGGTTACACGCACGGAAGATCCATCCGATCGGCGGGTTAAGCTGATCGTTCTGACCGACAAAGGTCGCCAGATTTTACAAGAAGGAAATTTGGCAGGCCGTAGCTGGCTGGAAGATCTGGCTCGCTCCATGAGCGCTGAAGAGCAGGAACAAGTTCAGAAAGCTGTTCTCGTACTAATAGAAAAAGCTCGATTATCTGAGACAATCCCCAGCTGAGGCATTATTTTTAATATCATTTCTCCCTATTGGAGGAGGATGCAGTCTGCACATGCAGCCTTAATCCAATGAGCATTAATTGAACTTTGATCAATTACTATGAAAAATATTCATTCGAAAGGATCCTAAACCAAGCGCTAATGATTGGGAACGAAACCAACTATGCTGCGATTACTCAAGTACCTTAAACCTTTTGTTCTCTTGATCGTGCTGACCATCGTGCTGCTGTTTGTTCAGGCATTTGCCGACCTGGCGCTGCCGAATTATTTGGCCGATATCGTTAACGTCGGCATCCAGCAAGGTGGGGTTGAGACTGCTGTACCCGAAGCTCTCCGCCAGAGTTCGATGGACAAGCTGACCATATTCATGAGCCCGGCGGATAAAACTCGGGTGCTCTCTGATTACACCCTGGTGGATAAAAACTCACCTGATTATGCCACTTATGTCGAGAAATTCCCTACCCTGGCCCAGGAATCCATCTACGTCCTGAACCAGGTCAGCAGTGAAGAGATAACCTGGCTGACCCCGGTGATGGGCCAGGCAATAATCATCGTTTCGGGCGTCGAAAAAACCATAGCAGATCCAGCAAAAATGGCTGCGATGGCTTCCAGTATGGGCGTTGACCTATCCAAGCTGCCACCCGGGGTGGATATCTTTACCTTGCTTGCGAAGGTACCATATGATCAGCTTTCTCAAAAATTGAGTCAATATACTGCGCCGATATCCGCTATGGGCGAAAGAATGATCGTGCAGGCAGCTGCAGCACCGATTCAGGTCGAGTATAAGGCACTCGGAATGAATACAGCGAAGTTGTCTACCAGCTACATCATTCATACCGGAGTACTGATGCTGCTGGTAACGTTGGTCTCCGGAACCTGTATGGTCATCGTGGGTTATCTTTCGGCACAAACTGCGGCTGGACTGGCGCGCAACCTCCGCCGAAATGTCTTCCAGCGTGTTGAGAGTTTTTCCAGCACTGAGTTTGACAAGTTCTCCACGGCCTCGCTGATCACGCGATCAACCAACGATATCACTCAAATCCAGATGGTGGTCATTTTGATGATGCGCATGGTTTTCTATGCCCCCATCATAGCCATCGGCGGCATCATCCGCGCTGTCGAAAAAAGCGCCAACATGTGGTGGATCATTGCACTGGCAGTGGTCGTCTTATTAGGTCTTATTCTAAGTGTATTTTCGATCGCCTTGCCCAAATTTAGAATCATCCAAAGCTTGATCGACCGGCTCAACCTGGTGACGCGGGAAAACCTGTCTGGCATGATGGTCATCCGGGCCTTCAACATGCAGTCTTTCGAAGAGAATCGCTTCGATAAAGCAAATATTGATTTGACCAGTAACAGCCGGTTTATCAACCGCGTCATGGTCATCATGTTTCCTGTGATGATGCTGGTTATGAATGTAGTCACACTGACGATCATTTGGGTAGGCGCCCATCAGGTCGCCGAATCTACGATGCAGGTGGGCGACATGATGGCGTTTATGCAGTACGCCATGCAAATCTTGTTTGCCTTCCTTATGATGTCCATGATGTTCATTATGCTACCCCGCGCAGCTGTTGCAGGTGACCGAGTTGCAGACGTCCTGGAAACCGAGCCGGTGATCAACGATCCTGCCGTGCCCAAGCATTTTAGTACGCCTTTCAAAGGCTTGGTTGAATTCCGAAACGTCTCGTTCCACTACCCAGGGGCAGAAGAAGATGTTTTACACAATATCAGTTTCACTGCCCAACCCGGTCAAACCACTGCCCTGATCGGCACCACCGGTTCGGGCAAATCCACGATTGTCAGCCTGATCCCGCGCTTTTACGATGTTACAGATGGTGCAATCTACGTGGATGGGATTGACCTACGGGAGGTCACCCAGCACGAATTACGTAGTCAGATTGGATATGTCCCGCAAAAGGGCACGCTCTTCTCCGGCACATTTGAAACCAACCTGTTATATGGTGATGAAAACGCCAGTGAAGCCGAGCTGAAAGTAGCCGCCGACGTTTCCCAGGCCAGTGAGTTCATCTATGCTAATGAAGATGGCATGCAAACGGAAGTGGCACAAGGAGGCATGAACGTCTCCGGTGGTCAGAAGCAACGTCTTGCCATCGCCCGTGCCCTGGTCAAAAAAGCGCCAATTTATATCTTTGACGACAGTTTTTCTTCTCTGGACTTCAAGACTGATGCTGCCTTACGGAAAGCACTCAAAGAGCATACCGGTGGTAGCACCATGTTTCTGATCACTCAGCGTATTGCAACCATCAAGGATGCAGAGCAGATTATTGTTTTGGATGAAGGAAAGATCGTGGGCAAGGGGACCCATGAGGAGCTGATGTTGGAAAGCGAAGTATATCGAGGCATTGCCTTATCTCAATTGAGCGCGGAGGAGCTGGCATGAACGGACATAGTGCAAACACAACTCCTGCTTCCTCTCGAACTGATAGTCAACCGCCTGTGGGTGGTGGCCGTGGTCCGATGGCCGGCGGCCCGATGGCAATGATGAGGCGAGGTGAAAAACCACAGGACTTCAAAGGTACCATGGGCAAGTTAGTTAGATATATTGGACGCTACCGACTTTTAATCTTATTTGTTTGGTTATTGGCCATCGCCTCCACTGCTGCGGCGATTTTTGGCCCCAAGATCATGGGGCAAGCCACCACCACGCTGTTCAATGGAGTGATGGCACAGATTGCCGGTACCGGTTCGATCGACTTTACAGCTATCGGTAATATCCTCTTGAAGGTGCTATTACTTTATGCGTTTTCAGCGCTGCTGAGCTACGCCCAGGGCTGGATTATGACCGATGTGGCTATGAATATAACCTACCACTTCCGTAGGGACATTGCTGAAAAGATCAATCACTTGCCGTTTAGATACTTTGATGGCACAAGCCACGGTGAGGTGCTCTCACGTGTCAGCAACGATGTGGATACGGTTAGCCAGACTTTGAACCAGAGCATAACCCAGATCATAACTTCTGTGACCACGGTGGTGGGTGTGGTGATCATGATGTTCACCATCAGCTGGCAAATGACCCTGGTGGCTTTGACCATGCTTCCTGTGTCCTTAGGCATCATTGGCCTCATCATCAGCAAGTCACAGGTTTTCTTTAAAAGCCAACAGGATTACCTGGGCCATATCAACGGTCACGTCGAAGAAATGTACGGTGGGCACACCGTCATGAAGGCCTTTAATGGCGAGGCGAAGAGCGTTGAGATATTCGACCAGATCAATAATGTCCTGTTCAACTCAGCCTGGAAATCGCAATTCCTGACCGGCCTGTTGTTCCCCATTATGAACTTCGTCGGCAACCTGGCTTATGTAGGTATCTGTGTTTTGGGCGGTTACCTGGCAGTTACCGGTAAAATCTTTATTGGTGATATCCAGGCGTTTATCCAATATACGCGTAACTTTACCCAGCCGATCACTCAGCTTGCCAACATCTCCAATATCCTGCAGCAGACAATGGCTGCAGCTGAGCGTGTGTTCCAGTTCCTGGCTGAGCCGGAGGAAGTTGCAGAAACCGTCGATCCTGTTCACCTGGGCACTATCGAAGGGCGCGTTGATTTCAAGCATGTTCACTTCGGTTACAAATCGGATAAGATCATCATCAACGACTTCACCTTCTACGCTGAACCTGGTCAGAAGATCGCCATTGTCGGTCCGACCGGTGCCGGGAAGACCACTATGGTTAAACTGTTGATGCGTTTCTACGACGTAAACAGCGGAGAAATCCTTGTGGATGGCCATAACATCCAAGACTTCCAACGCGATGAACTGCGCTGTATGTTCGGCATGGTCCTACAGGATACCTGGTTGTATAACGGCACCATCATGGAAAATATCCGATATGGTCGCGAGAATGCCACCGATGAAGATGTGATCAATGCCGCCAAAGCAGCGCGTGTGGACCATTTCGTCCGCACGCTACCCGAGGGATATAACCTGGTGCTCAATGAAGAGACCACCAACATTTCCCAGGGCCAGATGCAGCTGATGACCATCGCCCGCGCATTCCTGGCAGATCCCAAGATGCTCATTCTGGACGAAGCCACAAGCTCGGTAGATACGCACACCGAGGTGCAAATCCAAAAGGCAATGGAAACCTTGATGAAAGGTCGCACCAGCTTCATCATCGCCCACAGGCTGTCCACCATCCGTGAAGCGGATTGGATCCTGGTGATGAAGGATGGGGACATTGTCGAGCAGGGTAAGCATGAGAAGCTGCTGGCAAAGAACGGTTTCTACGCTGAGCTCTACAACAGCCAGTTCGAAGGTAAAGAAATATAATCGAATAACGATTTTCGTTTCAATAATCACTACTCCAGCCTCTCCCCGAATATGCATCCAGTGGGGGAGGCTGGCTCTCTTTCTATAGTAAAAAAAAACAGGAGTAAATAAGGTATGGAAACTATTCACAAGATACAATTGAGGCCCCTTGGAAAAACGGAAATATTCGTATCCCCGATCGGTTTGGGCGTTATGGAGTTTAGCGGTGGAAAGGGAATAATGGGTCGCATGTTCCCGGTCATCCCGCAGGAGGAAAAGAACGCCATCATCAAGGCCGCCCTGGATGGAGGCATCAACTGGTTTGATACGGCAGAGATGTACGGCGGCGGCATTTCAGAACGATCACTTGCCGCTGCATTGAAAGCAGCCGGGATGTCGGATAAAGACGTCCTCGTAGCGACGAAATGGCTGCCCGTAATGCGGACGGCTCGTAATATCACCCATAGCATCGAGGATCGCCTTCAAAACCTGGAAGGCTACAGTATTGCCAATTTCATGGTCCACCAGCCTTGGGGTTTCTCTACACCGGAATCGGAGATGAATGCCATGGCCGACCTGGTGGAGGCCGGAAAGATCCGCTCAGTTGGGATTAGCAACTTCAGCGCCGACCGTATGCGCAGGGCGCATGCCGCACTGGCAAAAAGGGGTTTGCCGCTGGCGGTAAACCAAATGAGGTATAGCCTGTTGAGTCGCGAGATTGAGAACAACGGTGTGCTGGATACTGCCAGGGAGCTGGGTGTGACCATCATTGCCTACACCCCTCTGGCGCGCGGTGTGCTCAGCGGGAAATACCACAAAACCCCCCAGCTTCTGAGCCGCATGGCAGGCTGGCGAAGGGCTAGAATTCAGCGCGACATCAAAAAGAGCATCAGGCTCATCAATGCGATGGACGAGATCGCAGCTGCATCTGGAGTGACCATCGCCCAGGTAGCATTAAACTGGGTTATCAACTTTAAAGGGGATATCGTCGTTGCCATTCCAGGCGCCACCAAGCTGCAGCAAGCCGTTGAAAATGCAGATGCGATGAAATTTCGCCTCTCCGCTGATGAATTGGCTTGCTTGGATGAATTATCACGCAGTTTGTAATCTTTTCTACGTGCTTCGGGTGCATAACTATTGCCCGATCTAAATTTCCGCTTCCCTGGTATGGAAGGGGGATAAGGGGGGATAGTTTATTAATTACCAGTAATACCTATGTCATAAAACCGATAATGACAAATGGTATTTGAATTGGGTATCCATTCGGTGCTATGATGATATTGACAACCGAATAAGCCGGAGCAATCTGTAGAATAAAAAACTGGCAAGAATCTTGCTTTGCAAGACAGCTGGTAAGGCTGATAATAGAATGCCAGATAAAATCCCGTTATTAGCGGGAACAAGGATTGCTCCGGCGCTTTTTGTTCTATAATACTTGCATGACCACAAATTACGAAACCTACCAATCTCCCTTCACCTGGCGTTATGGCAGCCAGGCAATGCGCCAGATCTGGAGTGAAGTCTATAAGCGTAAGCTCTGGCGCAGGTTATGGGTGACTCTGGCCGAGGTGCAAGCAGAGTTTGGTTTGGTGACGGCTGACCAGGTCGCTGATCTGGTCGCGCATATGAATTTGGTAGATATGCCGCGATCGCTCAAGATCGAAGCTGAAATCCACCACGACCTGATGGCTGAGCTGAAGGTTTTCGCCGAGCAGTGTCAGGTTGGCGGAGGGATCCTGCACTTGGGTGCAACGTCTACTGACATCGAGGATAACGCTGATGTGCTGCGGCAACGCGAATCGATCGACCTGTTGTCGGCTGAGCTGCGGGATGTGCTCATGGTCCTGGTTGAGCAAATTGATACCTGGGCAGATCTACCTTTGATCGCCTTCACTCACCTGCAGCCGGCAGAGCCGACGACCCTCGGCTACCGCATGGCAGGCTATGGGCAGGATCTTTTCATGGATTGGCTGGCTCTCCAACGAACCCGGATTGAGCTGCTGGGGAAGGGCTTCAGGGGCGCCGTTGGTACAGGGGCTTCCTACGCTCAGCTTATCGGGTCTGAAAATTTGGAAGATTTCGAGAGACGTTTATTCGTACGGTTGGACCTTCCCTTCTTCTCCATCGCCACCCAGGTGTACCCTCGCAAACAGGATTATCTACTGCTTGGTATCCTGGCTGGACTCGGCGCTTCACTACACAAGTTTGCCTTTGACCTGCGTCTGCTGCAATCGACCCCCATTGGCGAATTAGGTGAGCCTTTTAGTAAGCAGCAGGTTGGTTCTTCCGCTATGCCGTTCAAACGCAACCCAATCAACGCCGAGAAGATTGACTCGCTGGCACGTCTGCTTGCGCAAATGCCGCGCACTGCCTGGGATAACGCCGCCAATTCGCTCCTGGAGCGCACCCTTGATGACTCGGCCAACCGCCGTACGATCCTCCCGGAAGCCTTCATCATCTGTGACGAGCTTCTGCTGACTACTAAAAGAATCTTGAGCGGACTGCAGGTGAATGAGACTGCCATCCAGCACAACCTGGAGGCATATGCTCCCTTTGCCGCAGTTGAGCGTGTTCTGTTGGCCCTCGGAAAGGCGGGGGCCGACCGCCAGGTGATGCATGAGTATCTGCGCGAGCATTCCATGACCGCCTGGGCGGAAGTGCAGGCAGGGAAACCCAACCAGCTGTCCGAATTGATCAGCCATGACCCCGAGATTACCCGCTACCTACCTGTCGATGAGTTGTGCAAGCTCGTGGATGTATCCGGATACATGGGTGATGCACCTCAGCGTGCCCGGCAGATGGCTGAAACTATACGCCATACTCTAACGAGCTGAATACGCAAGATTGTTGACTTATGTGCCCGGATTGGAGGGGTCCACACCAGGGTAGCTATTACTTTTCTTGGGTGGTTTTACCTCTGGATAACGATGGTCGCGTTGCGCTCCGGCCCGACCGATACAAATGAGATGGGCGTCTCGACCAGCTGCTCAATGCGTCGCACATAAGCCTGAGCTTGCATGGGAAGTCGCTCAAACTGGCGGATATCCTGCGTGGACTGCATCCAGCCATCCACCTCTATGTATTCTGGCTCATACCCCTCCAGCCAGTGGGCATCGCCTTCCCAATAATGGGCCAGCTCCCCTTTTTTCCCCCTTGGGTGATACCCGACACAAATTTTGATCTTCGGCAGCGTGTCCAACACGTCCAGCTTGGTCAGAGCAATATCGGTGTAGCCGTTCAGCTTGGAGGTGAAAGCCACTAGCTCAGCATCAAACCAGCCGCAGCGGCGCGGCCTACCGGTTACCGTGCCAAACTCCTTACCCTCATTTTGAAGCACCCGACCGGATTCGTCATTCAACTCGGTGGGCATTGGGCCCTGACCAACGCGCGTGGTGTATGCTTTGGCAACCCCAATCACCCGCTTGATCCACCGTGGGGCGATTCCCAATCCAGCGGTTACCCCGCCAGAGATGGTGGTGGAGGCGGTGCAGTATGGGTATGTGCCCCAGGTGTTATCCAACAGGGAACCTTGGGCGGCTTCCAGTACGATGGTTGCATCGTCTTTCAGCGCCTCTTGCAGCAGCCCGAATGACTCGCGTACCATGCGCTCCACCTGGGTAAACTGCTCCAGCTTCTCCCTCATCACCGCTTCAACTTCCAGGGGTTCCAGGTTGAAGGCTCTGAACAGGGCATTTTTCACCTGTAGCTGCACCAGGAGTTTCTCACGGAAGATATCCGGGTCATGTATATCCACCAGGCGGATGCCGTTGTAGCTGACCTTGTCAGCATACACAGGGCCCATGCCGCGTTTGGTGGTGCCGGTGCTTGCATCCCCTTTAGCCATCTCATAAATGCCTTCCACCATGGGGTGATATGGCATCACCACATGGCAGCGTGGTGAGATCCACAAGCGCTCGCTTACGTCAATGCCAGATCTCTCGATCATATGCAGCTCGTCGATCAGCGTCGCCAGGTTGACCACGACCCCGGGACCAATGATGCAGGTGGTATTGGGATTGGAAAAACCGTTGGGCGTCAGTCTGAGCTTGAAAGTGCCATACTCGTTCACTACGGTATGTCCGGCGTTATCCCCGCCGTTAAACCGGGCTGTGATCCTTGCCTCTTGCGAGAGCAAATCGACTATTTTACCTTTGGCTTCATCCCCCCACTGGGCTCCAATAACAATGGTGACGCTCATAAAACTACCCTCCAATCCTGGACTAAGTTGCAGAAGCTTAATTGTACATCTTCAGCCAGCTGTTCACAGCGATTATTAGCTAAATTAGCGGATATAATTCGTTCCGATGGCCCTGATAGAAGACACCGCCAACCAGCAGATCGCCCGTTCAGCCAGCAAGGTGATGATCGCCTTGCTTTTAAGCAATGTGGCCAACCTGGTCAGCCTGATCCTGAATGCGACCACATTTGGTACTTCTCCGGAAATGGATGCCTTCCTGGCAGCCAACCGGGTGTCAGAGACGTTGTTCGTGCTCATGGCCGGCGGCGCACTTGGTTCAGCATTCATCCCTACGTTCACCGGCCTGTTGACCAAAGGTGAGCGCAAACCAGCCTGGAGCTTGGCTTCAGCCCTTGCCAACCTGGTACTGATTGTAATGATTGTCGCGGCCACACTGGCAGCTATTTTTGCCCAGCCACTGGTCCATTATATCCTGGCGCCTGGCTTCCCTCCCGCGCAGGAAGCCTTGACGGTTAATTTACTGCGCATCATGCTGCCTTCAGCAGTGATTTTCGGTATCAGCGGGTTGGTAATGGGCATCCTCAACTCGCACCAGGTGTTCTTTGTGCCTGCTCTCACCCCCGCCATGTACCGCCTGGGAATGATCTTTGGCGTGCTGTTCCTGGCACCTTCGATGGGCATTTATGGGCTGGCCTGGGGTGTGGTCATCGGTTCATGCCTTCATCTATTGCTGCAGCTACCCAGCTTGCTCCGTTTGAAAGGCATCTACTTCCCCACCCTTGGATTGAAATTGCCGGACGTCCGACACGTAGGTTCCCTGATGCTGCCGCGAGTGTTTGGAGTGGCCGTCGTGCAGCTTAACTTCTGGGTGAATACACACCTGGCATCATATATGGTCGGGGGTAGCGTCACCGGTATCAGCTGGGGATTCACGTTGATGCTCTTCCCGCAGGCGATCATCGCTCAATCGGTGGCCACGGCAGCACTTCCTACATTGTCCTCACAATATGCGGTCGGGAAGATGGATGACCTGCGCAACACCCTGACCAGCAGTCTACGCGGCATTCTGCTGCTGGCGATCCCGGCGTCTGTCGGACTGATCTTGCTTAGGCAGCCGATCGTGGCGCTGATGCTGCAATATGGCAGCTTCACCCCGGTCTCCACCCAATTGATTTCCTGGGCTCTATTGTGGTACTCCTTTGGGCTGGTGGGACACTGCCTGGTCGAGATACTGGCACGGGCTTTTTATGCCATGCACGACACAAAGACACCCGTAATGGTAGGGGCTGGGGCGATGGGATTGAATGTGGTCTTCAGCGTTCTATTTTCCGCATGGTTTGCACGCATCGGATGGTTGGCGCTCGGAGGCTTGGCTCTGGCGAATTCACTGGCAACCGCATTGGAAGCAGCCGGGCTGCTGGTGTTGATGCACCATAAATTAAGCTGGCTGGAAAACAGGCGCATCCTGAAGGGTACCCTCCAGGCTGTCCTGGCTACAACCATCATGGGGTTGGTGATATGGGCCTGGTTGGGCCTGACCAGTGAGAAGCCAGCCTGGCTGGTGGGTGTGGGGGGAGTTATCATTGGCTGTGGAGTGTATGGGCTGATCATCACGACCCTCAAAGTCCCCGAGGTGCAATCGGTTTTCAATTTAGTCAGGCGCAGGCTCAGTCCAGCTTATAAATAGCATGCTCGCTGAGTTGTACCACGCCCACCACAGCCGGTATACGGAGGACCTCCCATTTTGGCTCGATCTCGCCGCTCAAACGGGAGACCCGGTGCTCGAGCTGGGCTGTGGGACGGGTCGCGTGCTCATGCCCCTCGCGCAAGCAAACTATCATTGCGTTGGGATCGATCACGACCTGACGATGCTGCAGTTCTCCCGGGCGAGCATTGGAGGAATTACACCCCACCCGCGGTTCTTTGCGGCAGACATCACCAGATTCAGTCTATCAATGCTATTTCCGCTGATTATCCTACCATGCAATACATACAGCTCCTTGGGGAAGAATGATCGCCTGGCGTGCCTGGAGCGTATATACAGGCATTTAAAACCTGGTGGAGTTTTCGCTGTCAGCATCCCCAACCCTGCAACCCTGGCTGATCTGCCCGCCCGTTCTGATAGTCAGCTCGAAGATGAGTTTTTCCACCCACAGACCGGGAACCCGGTGCAGGTAAGCAGCTCCTGGCGGCGCACGAAGGATACCTTCCAGGTAACCTGGACCTACGACCATTTATTCCCTGATGGTCGGGTGGAACGTTTCACGGCTCAGACTTTCCACCAGTTGACTCCGGCGGACGAGTATCTGAATGAGATCCGCGATAACGGGCTGGAAGCAGTTGAGCTGTGCGGAGATTTTGACCGCTCGCCATATACACAGAAGTCACCTTTCTTGATCTGTGTGGCAAAGCTTTGATATATTAACAACCACCCACGGGATTCTTTCAAAGTTCATATACAACGTTATTGGTGCTCTGATACGAGGGGTGTATTATTCATCTATGCGATCAGAAAAAACTGATTATGATAAGGAGAACCTATTATGACTTACTATATTACCCCATACTACCGAATGGCTGCCATGCGCCATGCAATGAATCACTGGTTTGAAAATGAAATTGCCGACCAGACTCCGACCGAGTGTGAGATGCAGCTGTCAGTAAATGTTAAAGCCGACGAAGATGCATATGACATTATGGCTTTAGTCCCAGGTTTATCTGCTGAAGACCTGGAGATCGAAGTGTTGAACGACACGGTTACCATTCGCGGCGAGTTCAAAACAGATGGCGATGAAAATGCCAAATACCTGATGAGCGAGCTGCCCGACGGGCACTTCAGCAGGGTGATCACTCTGCCCACTGCAGCCGATACTGACCATGTTGAAGCTTCAATTAAGAACGGTGTGCTTTCACTTCACATCGCAAAGGCTGAGACAGACCGCCCAAAGGCAATTAAGATCAATAGTAATTAATTGATCCGTTAAATATATAATCTAAATAATCACAGGCGCAATGTAATTCGTGGTGTCTTGATAAAGCCATGAACCGCATTGCGCCTTTGTTTTAAGTTGGTTCTAATTTAGTATGTGATTCTTCCCGTTTGGTCCGGTATTTTATCTTACCCTTAGCACATTTGCCCTGAAGGTCTTTATTATTGACCAGGAGCACGATAAACAGCGGTTTTCCTGGCCGCTCTATCTATCTCGTCGGGGGTTATTAATACAGTTGTTTTGGTCGTAACTGCACCACTTGCAGCAGCAGTCAGGGAAGCCGCCGCCGCGTCTGCATTTTCTAGACCATCGACAATTATGATGCCATCATACTCTCCGAAGGCGAAATAATAAGCCACCAATCTACCGCCAACGCTCTTTATAAGCTGCTCAGTAGCTTCACGTCGTTTTGATCCACCTTCTTTGAGTAGACCCTTGACTCCTTGATCGGTATAACTGAATTGAATGAGAAATGCTGCCATATATTCATACCTCCCTTATATATATGCATTATATCATAAAAATTGTCATATTACTGTGTTTTTTCCCACTTATTTTAACCAACAATAGTGGGAGTGTGATACCTCCCGAAATGTTTACACGAGTAAATTGGTTTAAGAAAACGGAGTTCCGAGTCAACTAGACCAAATGCTGGCGAGCTGCAAGGGCAGCACCGACGATACCGGCATCGTTACCTAAGGCCGCAGGAACGACATTCGTGCGCACGGTGATCAGGGGTAGGAATTGGTCCTGTTTCTTAACCGCGCCACCTCCGAGGATCATCAGGTCGGGTGAAAACAGTCTTTCCAGGCTGTTCAGGTATTTATCCAGGCGCTTGGCCCACTTCTTCCAGGAAAGGTCCTGATCCTTGCGCGCTTCGTCTGAGGCGAGAGTCTCGGCATCTTCACTATCAACTTCGATATGACCCAGCTCGGTATTGGGAACGAGAATCCCGTTGATGAACAAGGCCGATCCCAGGCCTGTCCCGATGGTGATCATCAAAATAACACCTTTTACGCCTCTGCCAGCTCCGAAGGTCACTTCAGCCAAACCAGCCGCATCGGCGTCATTGAGGACATACACCGGGCACTGGGTTGCAACAGAAAAGAGCTGGGCGGCATTCGTACCGATCCACCTCTGGCTGATATTTGCCGCGCTCTCCGCCACACCATTGCGGATCACTGCCGGGAAACCGCAACCGATCGGGGCATGCCAATCGAATTGTATTGCGATTTCCTTGACCATCGCCGCCACCGGGTCTGGCTTAGCGCCTTCAGGTGTAGGCAGCCGGAAGCGCTCTGCCAGTAGTGATCCTGTATCCGTTTCCACTGGCGCCCCTTTGATCCCCGTTCCACCGATATCGATTCCTAGAATATGCATTTACTTCTCCCGTCTGAATTCGATATGATCGGTCGATTTCGAATTAATCATTGCTATTATATCCGTTTAAAACCAGGATCAAGCCGGTCAGCATATCACCATGTCCAGTCCGAATATTGGAAGAAAATTGCCGCTAAATCATGGATTTCATGGTGATAGTCTTCTAGACCTGAGTAGTTGAAAAATGGCACAATTCGTGTAAGGTGAGCTTTATATTATAATAGTCTTAATCAGCGGTAATTATTAAATTGGAACAGCTCATTGAACACACCTTCTTATCCATACTTTATCTATATTGGTTTTGTGGTGACTAATCGTAGAGATCGTAGGTCTGCATGAGCCATGAAATGATATTGGTAGTGGATGATAACCGCCAGATCAGTGACTTCCTGGCAGAGACCGTGCTGCCTGGGATGGGATATGAAGTGCTGGTTGCGCGCGATGCCAACTCTGCCATAAAGATGGTAAAGCAGCATAAATCCAATATTAACCTCATGTTGTTGGATTTACAGCTGCCCGATTTAACCGGGCTTGACCTGCTCCGTCGGCTTGCCAAGGATGGCTACCGTTTGCCGACGATATTAATGACCGGTCATGGCTCGGAGCAGGTGGCGGCTGAAGCATTCCGCTTGGGGGTGCATGATTACCTGAGCAAACCACTGGATGAAGAATTACTCACCGAGGCGATTACACGCTCATTAGCGGAAAGCCGGCTGCAGCGTGAAAAAGCAATCTTAAATTCACAGCTGGAAGAGCAGGTAGCATGGCTAACGTCGCTCTCGAAGGTCGGGCAAAGCGTAACCTCCACCCTGGATGTGGGGGAGGTCCTGGTGCGTATCGTTGAAGCCGGGGTGTCTCTGACTAATGCCGAAGAGGGTTTTCTGGCATTGCTCGAAAAGGAAAGCGGCTTGCTCTACCTGAGAGCAGTAAAGAACATGGATGAGGATTCGATCAAGACAATGCGCATCCCCATCGCTGATTCACTGGTTGGCCAGGTGATTAAATCAAAACGCCCTCTGCGAGCGGTCGAGCCGAGCTTGAAAGCACCATTAAAAGTTTCTACCGGCTACCTCGTCCACAGCCTGCTCCACGTCCCAATCCTTTCGAAAGGCGAGCCGTTGGGTGTCCTGTCAGTCACTAACCGCAAGAGCGATATCCCCTTCAAGGATAGCGATGAAGCTGTTTTAAATTCGTTGGCGGCTTACGCTGCAGTTGCCCTGGAAAATGCCGACCTTTACCAGCAAGCTCGTCAGGAGATCACCGAACGGCAGAGGATCGAGAGTGCCCTCAGGGAGAGTGAGGAGCGTTATGCTCTGGCCGTGAGAGCAGCGAACGATGGCTTATGGGACTGGAACCTGAAAAAGGGTCAAATCTATTATTCACCTCGTTGGAAGCAAATGCTGGGCTACTCAGACGAAGAGATCAGCAACAACCCGAATGAGTGGTTCAACCGCGTTCACCCGGAAGATCTGGCCCAATTAAGGAATAACATCTCGGTCCATCTCAAAGGATTATCCGCTCATTTTGAGTGCGAATACCGTATCCAGCATTCCAATGGCACCTACCGCTGGATGCTCAGCCGGGGGATGGCGGTCATCGGGTCGGATAAGGCTGCCCTGCGGCTGGCCGGTTCACAGTCTGACATCACCCTGCGCAAGCAGGCCGAAACCAAGCTGCTGCATGATGCCTTCCACGATTCACTTACCGAATTACCCAACCGAGCCCTCTTTATCGACCGTCTCAAACATGTGATCGAGCGCAGTAAACGCGATAACAGCAATATCTACGCCGTGATATTCCTCGACCTAGACCGCTTCAAGGATGTAAATGACAGCCTCGGGCATCTAACCGGAGACCAATTATTGGTGGCGACGGCCCATTTGCTGAAATCGATCCTACGGCCAATGGATACTGTGGCACGTTTGGGTGGTGATGAATTTGTGATCCTGCTGGAGGATATCCGCGACGTGAGCGACGTTACGCGCGTCTCAGAACGCATCCAGAAGAAACTGATGCAGGCAACCTTACTGCCAAACCACACTATTTTTATGTCAGCAAGCATGGGGATCGTGCTGAGCACCACCGGGTACAATCGCCCGGAGGACGTTCTGCGCGATGCAGATACCGCCATGTACCGTGCCAAGGAGAATGGACGGTCGCGTTATGAGCTCTTTGATAGTGCGATGCGTGACCAAATTATGCTCCGACTGGAAATTGAATCAGCTCTGCGGAAAGCGATCGAAAAGGAAGAGCTGGATGTATATTACCAGCCTGTCGTTGATGTAAAAATTGGGCGCATTGTATGGTTTGAAGCCCTCGTCAGGTGGAAGCATGCCGAGCGTGGTTTATTGGCCCCCAGCGAATTTGTCCCATTGGCAGATGAAACTGGCCAGATCACCCAGCTCGACCGGCTGGTGATGCGAAAAGCCGCTGCTCAGCTGGTGAAGTGGCAGAAAGAATTCGTGAACGATCCACCCTTTGGGGTCAGTGTGAACATCTCTGGAAAGCACATCACCCAACCTGACTTTGTTGAATATATCGTCGACACTCTGGAGAAAACCGGATTGAACCCGGCTAGCCTGAACCTGGAAATCACAGAAAACGCCGTTATGGGGAATTTTGAAATCATCCTGGACGTGCTGGACAGGCTCGAAGCTCACGGCATTCAGGTGCAGATCGATGATTTTGGTGTCGGATATTCTTCGTTAAATTATTTGTCGCACGCTGCGATTAAAGTGCTAAAAATCGATCGCTCCTTCATCAGCAAAATCCTGAAAGATCCCAATTACATGAAAATCGTACAGGCGATTATCAAGCTTACCCACGGGTTAAGCTTGACTGTGGTCGCGGAAGGTGTGGAGACAAAAGAGCAGCTGGCTCAGCTGAGCAAGCTTGATTGCGAATATATCCAGGGGAAACTGGTTTCCATGCCTGTGGATGAACAAAAAATTACCGCACTGTTACAAAAGGAACGCAACCGCAAATAACCCCAATCGAAATCGGTTAAACATCCAATTTCACCATTGATTCGTCGAAGGACACATTTTCTCTCGTTGTGTCCTTCATCATTTTTATCGGTGATATACTCATGACCGATGATCGACATTACTGATCTGACCTTTACCTACCCGGGAGCCGACAAACCAGCGCTGAATGGATTGAACCTACACATACCAGATGGGGTGCTGTGCCTGGTGATGGGTCCATCTGGGTCGGGAAAATCAACCTTGCTGCGCTGTATCAATGGACTGGTGCCGCACTTTAGTGGTGGAGACTTACGCGGGGCGATCCGCGTAAACGAGCTTGACCCCGCCCGCCTGTCTCTGCGTGAGATGAGCCGGACCGTTGGTTTCGTGTTTCAGGACCCTGAATCACAGTTTGTTGTTGACCGGGTGGAAGACGAAATCGCATTTTCCCTGGAGAATGCCGGCCTGGTGAAAGCTGAAATGGAGAGCCGCGTGGGCGAGGCAATGCAGCTGCTGGAGCTGACCCAACTGCGCTCGCGCCGGCTGGAAACGCTTTCAGGAGGTGAGATCCAGCGGGTGGCAATTGCGGCCGCCCTGGCATTGAAACCAGCTATCTTGGTGCTGGATGAGCCTACATCTCAGCTAGACCCGCATAGCGCGGAAGAAGTGTTAGGAGCATTGGTGCAGCTGAACAGACAGCTAGGTCTGACTATCATCCTGGCAGAACACCGTTTGGAGCGGGTCTTACCGCATGCCGGGCAGATCATCTACCTTTCCGAAGATTTCCCAGCAGGACTGTCGGGAGATCCGCGCGACATATTGCGCAGGATCAAGCTTAACCCTCCTATGATCATCTTAGGCAAAGTGTTCGGCTGGCAGCCTCTCCCGCTGACGATCGATGAAGCGCGGGAATGCGCTAAAAATAGCCATGAGAAAATTGCTGTCGCGGCAAAGCAGTTTACTCTGAAGAAAGCAGCTTCACTGGAACTAGGCAGTACCCCATTCATCCAGGTGAGGGAAGTACAGGTGAAATATGGGGAGGTGCAGGCCTTGCGGGGTGTGGATATGAGTTTATACCCGGGCGAAATCGCCGTCATGATGGGGCACAACGGTGCCGGAAAATCGACCCTGCTGCGCGCGTTGATCAGCCTGACCCCGCTTGATTCAGGCAGCATCCAGGTTGGTGGGAAGGATATCGACGGCAGGTCAGTGGCAGACATTTGCCAGCAGGTGGGTTACCTCCCCCAAGACCCGAACGCATTATTATTTGCCGATACCGTCCAGGACGAGCTGCTGATCACCCTGCGCAACCACCACCAGGACGCGACGTTACCCGAATACCAGCCTGGCCTCCTCATGGAGCGTCTGGGTATTGCTGATAAAGCCGCGCGTTACCCGCGCGACCTGAGCACCGGCGAAAGGCAGCGGGTTGCCCTTGGGTCGGTCATGGTGACCCATCCGGGTGCGCTTTTACTGGATGAGCCCACCCGTGGGCTGGACTATGCAGCCAAACAGACCCTGCTCAAGTTGCTCAAAAGCTGGCGTGAAGAAGGTATGGCGATTCTGATGGTCACCCATGACGTCGAGCTGGCGGTGCAGGCAGCCGACCGAATCATCCTGCTCGAGAATGGGCTGGTTACCGCAGACGGCGACCCCTCAGAGGTGCTGGCGAAAGATTCCACCTTTGCGCCTCAGGTGGCCAAGATTTTCCCTGGGCGGGGATGGCTTACTGTAAATGACGTTGTTGGAGAGCTCGATGCCGGTCAATATTGAAATCAAGGCTCGCGTGCAAGATTTTAACGCCCTGAGGCAAAAGGCGGAACAGTTGAGTGATTCTCCTTGCCAGATGATTCCCCAGGAAGATACATTTTTTAACTGCCCGAATGGGCGGATCAAGCTAAGAGAGCTGAGCCCTGAGCACGGGCAGCTGGTGTACTACCTGCGGCAGGATACTGCCGGACCGAAGCACTCAGACTACAAAGTTTTCGAAACCAACAATCCGGCAAGCTTGAAAGTGATCCTATCGCAGGCTTATGGCATACGGGGAGTGATTTCTAAGGTGAGGTACCTCTTTCTGGTCGGGCAGACGCGCATCCACCTGGACGATGTGCTTGGATTGGGCAAATTCATGGAGCTGGAAGTGGTGCTGCAACCTGACCAGACCGATGAGCAGGGGCAGGCAATCGCAGAGGACTTGATGCGGAAATTAGGCATCCGGGAGGAGGACCTCATCGAAGGTGCCTACATGGACTTGATGGAAAAATGATCCGCGCCCAAAGTATCGTCCAACAAGGGATGCATATCCTGATGGTCAAGCACTGCCAGGATGGTGAAGAATGGTGGTGCCTGCCAAGCGGTGGTGTAGAACCGCACGAGACTGCTGCTGAGGCGGCCCTGCGTGACCTGCAGGAAGAATGTGCTGTGGTGGGTAAAATCATCTGCCAGACTTCCCAAACGATGGCTGGCGCTGACGTCCAGTCCGTCACATTTTTAGTAGAGATCGGTGACCAGGAGCCACACATCGGATCCGACCCCGAGTTTTCAACCTCTGGTCAGATCCTGGCTGACCTGGGCTGGCTGACCCTCGCAGAGATCCCCGAGCGCGATCGGGCTTACCTTTGGGCGGCGGGTCTGCTGAACGTCCCCGGGTTTGAAGAAGAAGTTTCCAGCTGGGGTGATGCCCCGAGCTACCCGACCGGTTGAAACAAATGTATAATTATTCTATGTTCAACTGCTACCACCCTCCCTGTTGATCTGTCGCCTGCAGTAAAAATGCCCGCGCACCACCTCTTTCCCTCCTTTAGACCAGTATAAAATTCCGACGGAGAGAATGAGGCTGAAATGAATAAACAGGGCAAGTTCAATCGATCTATACTATTAACCAGCATCCTGCGGGGAACAAGCTCGATCACTTTTCTATTCCTGCTAATCGAATTCTTCGATGAGCTGAATTACAGCGTTGGCAACGCCGCTTTACCCGCAATCCGCACCGACCTGGGGCTGACGTATGTCCAGGTGGGCCTGTTGCTGGGCGTGCCGGGGATCGTCAACACCTTCATCGAGCCGCTGCTGATGCTGCTTGGGGATACGCGCTTTCGAAAACAGATCATGCTGGGAGGAGGGGTGGCGATCGCCGTTTCCTTGATCGCCATTGCCACAACGCACTCCTTTGTATTGGCGCTGGCGGGGTTCGTAATCGCCTTCCCAGCCAGCGGTGCCTTCGTATCGCTCTCCCAGGCAACGCTGATGGACCTTAACCCCACACGTGAGCCGCAAATGATGGCACGATGGACGCTCTCAGGCTCCCTGGCGAACCTGATCGGACCACTCATCTTGGCGGCGGGATTTGCGTTTGGATTGGGTTGGCGCTGGGCATATCTTGGATTGGCCGTGATGTGCCTGATCCTGGTCGGCCTCACATGGCTGCGGCACATCCCGATGCATCCTGTTATAAGCGCTTCACCCCCGGCATCACTCCCTGGAATAAGCTTGCTGCGAGGGCTGTGGGATTCCCTGCGCAACCCACTCTTGATTCGCTGGATGATTCTGCTGCCAGTTTCCGACCTGTTGCTGGACGTGCTTACCGGCTACCTGGCGTTATATTTCACCGATGTGATCGGGTTCAGTGTAGCTCAGGCCAGCCTGATGATGAGTGTGCTGATGGGCGCTGGTCTTGTCGCCAACATTGTGCTTATCCCACTGCTCGAACGATACCCCGGGCGGAAGCTCGTGCGATGGTCAGCCGCAGTGACTGGGGTGCTGTATGCCGCCTGGCTGCTGGCTCCATGGCTGTGGGCGAAGATCGTCCTGATTATCCTGGTAAAACTTACCACGTTAGGTTGGTATGAAGTGCTGCAAGGCGAAGCCTTTGGAGAAGTTCCGGGGCGCTCAGGTACCGTGATGGCGATCAACTCGCTCATTGGCTTGCTGGCGGGTGGGGTAGCTTTCCTGATCGGCTGGATGGCTGCCCGGGTGGGTTTACAGTCTGCTCTGTGGATTTTGCTGGCTGGACCTATCTGCCTGTTGCTTTTTGTTCCAAAATATCGGCCGAAAACGCCAATCACATAATACACATCTCACTTCGGATTTAAAGAGGCGGATTGTCATGCAGAATCGTTACCAGTTGTCAGTATCCAGCCTCTGCTAAGTTGTGTACAATGATTTGCAAGCTTTCGCTATGAGGTAGAGATCCACTCAACCTGTCTGCTCAGATTTGACCTGTGGAGGCAATCATGCAAGATATCACCGATAATATCCTCGAGCTAGTCCGCCTGACCTCGACCGACCTGCCACCCGATGTAGAGGCCGCAATCCGGCGGGCGGTTAGTCAGGAAGAACCTGGCTCTGCTGCTCGGGGTGCACTCGAAACCATCCTGAAGAATGTGGAGCTTTCTCGCCAGAACTCGACCCCCATCTGCCAGGATACCGGCACTCCCATTTTTTATGTATATTACCCGGCAGGCTGGAGCACGCGTGCCCTGCGCGCGCAGATCGAAGCGGCAGTGGTGCAGGCTACCAAAAAATCCTACCTGCGCCCCAACTCGGTCGATTCACTCACCGGGAAGAATAGCGGCAACAACCTGGGCGGCCGGCATTTCCCCAGCCTCCATTTTGAAGAGGTAGAAGGCGAAACCCTGACCATCGAGCTTATGCTTAAAGGTGGCGGGTGCGAGAACGTGGGGGCGCAGTATTCGCTGCCCTCCGACGCACTGAATGCGGGGCGAGACCTCGCTGGCGTGCGCAAGGTAGTGCTGGAGGCGGTATGCCAGGCCCAAGGGCAGGGCTGCGCCCCAGGTATCTTGGGTGTGGCCATCGGTGGGGACCGTGGATCGGGCTATTATGCCTCCAAGGAAACCTTATACCGCAAGCTGGATGAACCAAACCCAGACCCGCAGCTGGATGCATTGGAAAAACGTCTGGTCGCAGAGGGCAACCAGTTGGGTATCGGGCCGATGGGTTTCGGTGGAGCGACCACGCTCCTAGGCACCAGGATTACACATCTGAACCGCCTGCCCGCCAGCTTCTTCGTCAGCGTGTCGTACATGTGCTGGGCATATCGCCGGCGTAAGATGACCGTCACGACTGATCTGGTCAAATACGAGTGAATGGAGGAAACCGATGCGCACACTAAATATACCTCTCAGTGATGATGCCATCCGCGATCTAAAGGTTGGAGACCCAGTGCTGTTGAACGGGATCATGGTCACCGGCCGCGATGCTGCCCACAAGTGGATGGTTGATACGTTCATCAAGAAGACCCGCCAGCCCATTGGTGACGACCTGGAAGTCTATGAAGCGCTCAAGCCATTGTTGAACGGTAGCGTGATCTACCACTGCGGACCTGTGGTAGCAGGCCTGGATACCAAAGAGTATAAGTTCGTGGCTGCCGGGCCTACAACGAGCATCCGTGAAGAACCTTACCAGGGTATGGTGATGAAGCATTTCAATGTAAAAGGTGTGATCGGCAAAGGTGGCATGGGCCCCAAAACCCTAGCTGCCTGTCAGGAAGTGCCGGGTGTGTACCTGCACGCCATTGGTGGTGCCGCTTCGTTGATCGCCCAATCCGTCACACGCGTGATCGGCGTGTATAAGCTCGAGTTCGGTGTGCCGGAAGCTATGTGGGTAACAGAAATCAAAGACTTCCCAGTGGTGGTGACGATGGACAGCCATGGCGGAAGCCTGCACGCCACCGTCGAAGCGCACTCCAGGGCTGTGCTGAAGGAACTATTGGCGAGCAACTAAAAGCTCGATGAAGAGTGTGTAATTAAAACAAGTCAGGTGAGCAGTATCAGGTATAATCATCTCACCTGGAACCCAGTTTTGACTTATTCTCGGTGAACGATCACGTTCGGTATCGTCAAAAGTGGCTGATCGAGTTCAGCAAATCGGTGTGGTGAGGTTTACGAACGAAATGGCTCGCCTGGTAGCGGTAATTCCATCGGTAAAGTCTATTCGGTCAAGCTATTGGCCGCTCATTAAAAGCCTGCAGACCTTCCTGCTGCTGACCACAGCAATGGCAGGCTTTTTTAGCGTCCACCCGGCTCATGCAGCCACACGAGCGATATTAGCCATGGTCGGGAGCATGTTCCTGGCGATCAGCGGGAGCACCGTGCTGAATATGTGGCTGGACCGCGATATCGACGCCATCATGCAACGTACCTGTAACCGCCCCCTGGCAGCCCATACCATCTTACCCTTCCAGGCGCTCATATTTGGGCTGGTGTTATCCATAGCCGGCATCCTTTGGGCGCTGCTGCTGTTACCCGTTTATGGGCTGATCGTATCAGCCGGGTTATTCTTCGACGTCTTCATTTATACAATGTGGCTCAAACGCCGGACGCCCTGGTCGATTGTGCTGGGCGGGATTTCCGGTGGTATTCCGGTGTTAGCTGGGCGCAGCCTTGCCCTGGGGCATCTCGATTGGATTGCTTTTCTCCTATTGTTAGCCGTACTGTTCTGGATCCCCACGCATATCCTCACCTTCAGCATGAAATATTATGAGGATTACCAGGCTGCAAAGGTACCCACCATTGCTTCAACCTACGGCTTCCACGTCACACGCCTGATCATCGCCATCTCCAGTGTTTTGGCTGCCATAGCCATGGGATTGGCGGCATACTGGGTGGGTCTTTCTGCCGGCGCGCTGAGTTTGCTGGTAGTGCTCGGTACTAGTCTAATGATCCTGGCGTTGACCAGCGTCATCCGCCCATCTGACCGGCTCAACTTCGGTTTGTTCAAGTACGCCTCATTGTATATGATGGGTGCCATGCTGATATTGGCAATCCATTGATACACCCGGATAAATCTATACAATAATCCTCTGGTGACTACTCACACACAGGGGAGGGAAGAGTTATCGAAAAATTGGATTCGCAGGGCTGTAGCCCTGCGTACCCCTATTATCGATCTGATTTCCCCCTTCCCTGGAATGTGCAGACCGGGTACATAGGGGGTTGGGTGAGTAATTATTTCACCAGTTTGTCGATAGGAAAATAAACACCCCACTCTATCCAGCGGGGTGTTTGATTCTAGCTGATCGAACGTTTACGGGCAAGCCTGTAAATTGACGTCATCCACATACATGGATGTGATGCCGCTTGTGCCGTTGTTATAGCTGCCCCACTGCAGCATGATCGTCCAGCCGGCGTAGCGGCTGATATCAACCTGCATATTGGTCCAGGCTTGACTATTGCTGCGCATCCATACCAGCGTATCAATCCAGTTCTGGTTCGCATCGAGCACCAGCAGGTATTGGGAATCCGATTGCATCGGCTCCAGCCCAAAATATTGCGTGCGCTCAGGCATGGCAAGGAACCCCAGCGCTGATTCTCCGCTGGTGGGATAAACCCACATCCCTAGCGTGACGTGGTGGGCGCCGGAGGGGATGGTGACCACCTGGCGGAAATCGGAATAGCTGTAGGTGTTATGCGCCGGGTCAGTAATCCCGGTGCGCATGGAACGGAATGGGCTGTTATATTGTGCATTTGAATAGGCCGCCGGGTAATGCGTGTTGAGGATCTGCCAGGCATTGCTGCCCTCAAAATTGTTGTTGACGATCACTTCCTGGCATGGACCGGCCGTGGGGGTTACCGTCGGGGTGTTCGTGGGTGTGGGGCTCGGACCCGGAGTTGGAGTGGTGGTGCAGTCGCTCAAGCTGACGTCATCTACAAACATGCTACTAACACCGTTAAATCCGTCATTATAGGTGCCAAACTGCAGGTAGATGGTGTGCCCGGCATACTGGCGCAGATCAAATTCAAAATAATGCCAATAACCTTCATCTGTGCGCTGCCAGACCAGGGTGCCGATCCAGTTCTGGTACTGGTCGAGGATGAGCACATACTGCACGTCACTGCTTAGGACTGTCTGGTCAAACGGTTTTCCTGTTGGGGCAATCGTTTCAAGCTGGTCGACGCTAGTAGTATTGCTGCTAAGCGTATACAGCCAAAAACTGGCTTTTGCTACTGAAGCACCAGATGGGATATGGACCGCCTGGCGGAAATCCGAATAGCTGTATTTGTTTTGGGCTATGTCAGTGATCCCGGTGCGCATGGAGCGCGATCCGCTATGGGCTTGTGCTGTGGAATATCCTGCTGGATAGGCTGTGACGGGGATCTCCCAATCACTGGTGGCCTCGAAACTGGAGTTATGGATCATATTGCTGCATGGACCCGGCGTAACCGTAGGAGTGGGTGGACCGCTGCCAGGACAGATGTTGAACGAGACGTCATCCACAGACATGGACGAGATACCGTCCAGGCCATCGTTATATGTACCGAAATGCAGCCAGATGGTCTGCCCGGCATACGATACCAGGTTGAATTGGTACTGGCTCCACGCGCGGCTATTACTAATCTGCCAAATCAATTTTTGGATAATATTAAAGTTGCTGTCAAGAACCAGGACGTACTGCACATCACCAGACATTTCAATCTCATTAAATGGAGTTCCGATGGCTGGTGCTTCAGGCAGGGCAAGCCCCATAACTTGACTGCTGTACGGCTTGATCCAGAATGTGAGATAGGCGCTTGTGGTTCCCGCCGGGATGGTCACTTTTTGCCGGCCGGAGGAATAACTAAATCTGTTATCTGCTTGATTGACGATACCTGTTCGTAACGAGCGACTGCCCGAGTGGGACTCAGAGGTGGTATAGCCAGCAGTCCATTCTGTGATGGGTAGCTCCCAGCCGGAATTACCTTCGAAGCCACCATTCACGATGGCCTCGGAGCAGTTCACCTCAGCAGTGAAGTTCAACATCTGCACATCCGGTGGGACGATTACCGATGAAGAAACCGGAGAAAACGCAGTCCCACCCATTGCAGGGGTAAGGGTGTAATTTCCTTCGTCCAGGCCGTTCAGGGAGTAATCCCCATTTTGGTTGGTGACGGTGACCTCGCCATGGTTGGTGCGGATGGTTACCCCGCCGATGGGGACGTTCTGTGGGCTGACCACCCGCCCAGCAATGGCGTGACCGCCGCTTGGCTCGTGGTACAGAATGGGGAGGAAGACCTTTTTATCTGCCTGGGGTTGACCGTCTTGAGCCCGGGCAGCGATAATCCCGATCCCTAGTAAGGAGACTAGAATGATGATTACATATAATACTTTATAAAGATTTCTGTTCATTGCCTTCTCCTTCATGTGTGGACCAAACAAACCACCTTCCAATAAATAGAGTCTATAAGATTTTGGGTTAATAATCAATCCCTACTGGTGGGTATTTCCATTAATCCGCAACCCCACAGGTGGGGAAACATGGGTGCCTTTCGTGCTTTATAATATACTCACAATAAATTTCCCTGAAAGGAATTAATCTATGCCGAGTACTGTTTTTTATGGCTCACCGCGACAGGCGCGCCTCGAAGCCAAGGAAACCCTGCCTGCCAAGCTCGACCTGATCATTGAGCAGTTGCATCTGCAGGAGCGGGTTAAAGATGAAACTGTGTTGATCAAGATGCATACGGGCAACAATATCGTTTATTCCACGATACACCCGGTGTTTGTACGCAAGGTGGTGCATGCGATCAAGGATGGAGGCGGGAAACCATTTGTGGCGGATGTCAGCTGGGATGCCAGTGGAGCGGAGACGCGTGGTTACGCCTCTGAGGTGATTGGGTGCCAGGTTTACCCGGCAGCGGGACTCGACGAGAAATACTTTTATAGTCATCACCGTCCTTATAAAAATATCCAGGACTGGCATCTGGCTGGGATGGTTGAAGATTCCACCTTCCTGGTCAATTTTTCTCACGTAAAAGGGCACCCCAGCTGCGGGTTCGGTGCAGCTTTCAAGAACCTTGCCCTGGGATGCATGGTGGGTGATACACGCAGTGCCATTCATGATTCGACGCAGTTCGATCCGTATTGGTTCCCAGAAAAATGCCCGGACGAAGTGATTCGTCAACGCATCAAGGCATCTTGCCCATTTGAAGCCCTGGTGGATGATAAGGAGCACTCCGGTGGACTGCACCTGCACCCCGAACAGTGCAACGGCTGCGGTCGCTGCCTCACAGTGGCACCTCCAGGGAGCCTGAAAATCGACGCGCTGAACTTTCACTCCTTCCAGGAAGCTTGTGCACACAGCGTGGCGGTGACCATGTCTACCTTCCAACCGGGCAAGGCGGTGCATCTCAGCCTGGCTACGCATATGACCCCGGTGTGTGACTGTTTTGGGTTCACCAGCATGCCCATCCTGCCGGACGCGGGGATATTTGGCTCGGATGACATCGTGGCAGTTGAGCAGGCTGTGCTGGATATGACCGGGAAATCGAAACTGATCGATGAGAATGTGCCGACCAGTATGGAAATACACACCCGCCAGGGGCACCCTTTCCAGGTGCTGCACGGACCGCTCAAAGACCCATATAAGGTCACCGAATATGGTGAGAAGCTTGGTCTGGGCAGCCGCCAGTATGAACTGGTTGACGTGCTGCCGGTGGAGCAGTTCCAGCGGGCACCCATCGGGTATATCCCGGCAAAATGAGAGATATCACAGCATGGCAAAAGTCTCCGATTTACGCGCTGTCAAAACCAGGTTTAGCGGGTTGGTTAAGCTTGACTATAGCGCTTATGATCTGCCAACAGCACACCGGATGTTAGGTCGGCACGTTGGACAGCAAGTACAGAAGATCCTGAAGAATAAACTTGACACATGGGAAGAAGCACGCCTGCAGAAGCTGCTTGCCCAGTCACAGAGCTGCATTGCGCTTCTCTCTGCAAAGGCTGCTGACACTCGTATCGATGAGCGATTGAGAAAGGCAATAGACGAATATCTGGATTGTCTTTCAGCCTGGGCAGACGGCGCAGGATTGGAGCATTACCAGCACTCAGCGCTGGCAAGCCTTCAGCCGTTGGGGCGGATCGACCTGGCGATGTTCTTGCAAAACGACTGTACCGGCTGTCAGACGGGCATGTACCGGTCACCGGATGGCTCCGTGGTGTTGTGGCACACCGAGGAGGATGTGGAGGATGAGCCGGGTAGCGGCTTCGATTCACTGCGCATAGCCGAATTTAATTTGGGTGATTGGGACCATCCAGTACTGATGCATGCTTTCATCTACCCTGATCTGCTGCCAGGACCGGCATTCGGTTGGCGCAGCGACGGATTCGCCCAGGCGGTTGATAAGCTGCACATTCGGAATTTTCCCGACTTGACCGCGGGGATCCTCACCAACGTGGTCACCTGGCTAACGCTTCGGCTGGGACCTGATATGGATAGTAAAGAAATCATCGAATTGATGCAGCCATACTATGACGGTTATGCCATGAATACAGTCTATTCACAGGCAGGCGGGGTGCAGGCGTATAAATCTGAATTTGCTTCCGATCGAATCATTTCCTCCCACCTTGATGAGCAGCCCAACAGCTACCTGTTTCAGGTGAACATCTTCTCCGATCGGGCACACCCCTGGGTGGCTGAGCTCGAGGATTTACACCCAGATTGGTGCGAGTTGTATCAGCAGCGGGTGGAGCGCGCCATGGTCGCCTTACAGAAAATGGATGGCAAACCCGGAATGACTGGCGAGATGAGGTTTTTCTTTAATATGATTACCAGCCAGGTGGGGGATGACGACTGGTCGTATGCCAATAAGGATGTTAAGGCATACTTTATTCATCACCAAAGTACGCATTGCGCAGAGATCTGGCTGGGTCATGGTCCGGCATTGCCGGATGACACGATTAATGTGTTAGTTTCGCAATATGACTAAACCCGGCGCAACTTTTTCTCGCGCTCGAAGAATTCCTGCTCGAGAGCTGGGACGACCTGGTCAACTTTAACCGCCTGGATGTACTCCACCAGGGCGTCCACCTTGATCTGCCTCAGGCGCAGGCCTTTCTCGATGCTGGCGGTATGGGCGTCACCGGCGTAATGGTTGGGGTAATCGGCGTACCACCAGATTCCGCTGAAGTGATGGGGAAGGTGGGACAGGCGCTGCAAGGCGGTACCTGGCTCTGGGGAAACTTTGTTGATATCAACCAGGTCAGGGAAGGATGCCATGAGCACGCTGGATTCACATTCGCAGGCATGCCCATGCTCGGGGGATTCCAGGATCGAATTCCATTCCTGCTGGCGCTCAGGTGAGAGCTCACCGGTATATAAATAAACAGAATAGGGTTTCTGTTCCCACAGGCTGCACTGCGCCAGGAAGGGCAGGAAATAGTCATTCCCACCATGGGCATTGTACAGGATGATCTTCTTGAAGCCGTTGCGACCGATCTCATCCAGCACGCCCTGGACGAGCTCGATCAGCAGGGTGGGTTTAAGAGTGATGGTGCCGGCGAAGCAGCGCGCTTCGTAGATCTGTCCGAAGTAGAAGGGTGGAAAGACGACGGCATTTTCCTTCTCCGCCGCCAGGCAGGCGACCGCGTGACCTGAGAGGTAATCGGTGCCGAGAGGGAGGTGGGTGCCGTGGCGCTCGACCACGCCCATGGCGATGATGCACACGCCGGTTTCGTGCACGGCGGATGAAAAGTCATCGGAGGTGAGTTGTTCCCATTGCATAGTGTGCTCCTTGGGGGTTGGAAGGTTGGTAGGTTTGAATGTGAAACGTTAATAAGTATATGGGTACTAAGGCAATTAGGCAATCAGATAAGCAGTTAATTAGGCAATCAGGAAGCGGCAGCGCGGCGCTTCTACGATGCTTATCCTTGCAGATTTTGACTAATCCTGGAAGCGTACCCAATACCTTGACGGTTCTTCCCCTCCCCCAAATTGAAACACAATTTGGGGGAGGCGGGAGGGGGTCTTTATGTGTGCCTTATTCGTGGACGCCTTAATTTGTAGGGCGAAGCATCCCACAAATTATTTCCATCGTTTCAAAACTATTCATAGATGCTTCGCCTTTACTCTAAAAGAGTACGCCGCTTAGGCAAGCCGAATCTAACGCTCGCTAATAGGCTACCGAGACCGGAGATGGCATAGCTCCAGATGTTCATGTGGTTACAAGGGTCGGCAGAACGGGCGGATCGAGCTAGAGGCATTATCTCGAAGGTCTATAATCTCATAGCGTTGAGAATTCTTGAAATCCTATTCGCTGATAAACGGAGCGTCCCATCAGTGAAGATTGGAGTACCGCTATGTGATATCCCATTGCTTGTGCTTCTCGGAGCGCGTGGAGCGTGATGGTCGAACCGATTCCCATTTTTCGAGCTGTTGTCAGGGTTGAAACGCAATAAATCCCAGCCACATTTTCACCAAGGAAGAGTGCACTGGTAGAAATGGGTTGATCATCCAACAAACCTAGATATCGGCGATATGACTGATTGTGGTAACCCAAAGAGCACTCTAAATCGACATATGTTGGGTATAGTGCAGGGATTTCGAAGCCCTTCATCATCGTATTCACCCATTTTTTCAAAGTTTCATCACTATCCGCCGGGATAATTCTCAAATTCCCTGTTGGTTGGATATCCTGGTTTATTGCCTGCAAATAAACTGCCATACCAATTGATTCCCCATGAACAACCATACCGTGTTTCAGCAGGAATTTATCTAAAGATGAAGAAGCTGAATTCGGTCCAACAATCCACTCCCACGTGGCATTTCGTGTACGATAATAATTTACTGTCGTATCAATTAGTGTGTCAAGATTGTCAGATGATAATTGGGTACAAATAACTCCATTGCAAAAGGCGTAGGGAACGCCGGTGTATAACCGCATCATATCTGGTCCATTATACAATTCAGATTGGGGAGCTCGCCCCCAGTTTCCCCAGAATTCTCGCAAGCTTTCTTCAATCGCTGATATCAGCACGGCTGATGAAAAGTCGTTCAGTTTCGGTTGCATTATCACCCTCCTTGCATCGTCAATAATGACGCCAAACAGAATGGCTCAACAGTATAACCGCTGTCATATACGCCGTAGTTAAGCGGCGTTTATTGAGACGCTAATAATTGGTCCTATTGATCCTTTTTCAACCCCGATCACTTTGAAATCACTTCCATAAGCTTCTATGTCATGCGGTTGGTCGATGCCGAAAGTGAGAGAAACGTCCAGCCCCCAGACTCTGGATTCCAGGGCTATCATCCTCTTCCACAATCCCCGGGTGTATTTTTCAGGTGCCATATCAAGCACGAGTTGTGAACGAGTAAATCTCCGTGATATCTCTTGTAATAGTATTGTTGCCTCTTGCTTTGGCAGGTACATAAATAAGCCTTCGGCAAGCAAAAGGAAGTTAGTATTTCCATCTGCTATTCCCCGATCAATCCAAGCTGTGTCGAAGATTGAACAGCCGACGAGCTCATAAGGCAAATGTTCTTTCAATATCTCTCTCTTCAATTCAATCATTTCAGGCAGGTCAAGCTCAACGTAACGACATTTTTCATTTTCGATACGCCAAAACCTTGTATCCAAACCACAAGCAAGGTTGATCACCGTACAGCCTGGATGATTTGAAATAAATTGATTGGTAATACAGTCGAATATTCTCACGGTTTGGAGGCGCGCTCTTGCATCCCGAGCTTGTATGCCTGCATACATTTTCTTCCATTTATTAATGCGGTTCATTTCTTCCTGAGAGGAGAGTGACATCAACCTTTCTAAGCAGAGCACTGCCATCGGGTCGTTGAAAACGGGATCATTCTTCTGCGATGCAACCACCCGGCAGACCAGGATCATAATTGCGGTTTGGGATACCTTTGAAAGGTTCATATACCAACTCCGGGTCTATTCCGGCGCAGCCATCCCACCAACACCCACGGCAGCATGGCGAAAATGCCCACCAGTGCTGGCCCAGGCAGGCCGAATTCGAAATCTGCTAGCAGGCTGCCGAGACCGGTGATGGCATAACTCCAGATGGCCAGGTAGTTGTACGGGTCGGTGGAGGCAGCCGGGTCGGGTTTGATGCGAGCTATGGACAGGAACAGGAAGAAGGTGATGAATGAGGTCAGCCACCAGCCCCAATAGTTTTGCAGGGGGATGCCGAAAAATGCCCCGGGTTGGTCCCAGATCCAATGACCTCCAGAGACCATCATCGGGTCCATCGCCAGGTCCCAGGCGGTCATGATCACCCCACCCACAGCTGCAGCCAGCAGGCGCCAGGCGAAGACATTTTTGAGGGCGGGTGTGATCATCCTGGATATCACCAGGGAGGGGTAGGTCATCATGAACCAGGCAACCGGGATCAGCAAGGGCACCAGTCCGAGGAATTTAAAGCCCAGCTTGTCAGTGTAGTGGTAGGCGCCATATATCCAACCGGTGGCGACTCCCACGCACTCAAACAGCATACTGACGGCGAAGGTGAGCCCGAGCAGCAGCAGGGTGTGCTTCCATCCCAGGTTTTGTGAGCCGTGCAGAAGGGCAAAGATGAACGCCACCAGAGTCAGCAGGGGGGTGAAAAACGGGTGGTAGGGCAAGCCAAGCGACGGGCCGATCAGGGTATAGAGGGTCAGCAGAGCGTAGAGGATGAGCAGGTCGAGGGTGAGTCGTCGGATGGTCATTTGGTGTCCCAGGTAGTGTAATTGAAAGGTGGTGGTCGGTATGGAGAATTATAACAATATATAGACTAGGGGCGAAGCAACCAGTGTGGTGTGGTTGCTTCGCCCGTAAAGAATTTCCTATTAATCAAAAAACCGGGATCGGCCTGCCCCCCGCTGTTCTTGGCGGGGGGCAGGCCGATCCCGGCTATAAAAGATAAGCGATTTCTTTATATCTGTTGGACTTTGCGGATGGGTTCGAGAAATGAGCGGGTGCGATCGTCTTGGGCATGATGGAAAATCTGGTCGGGGGGGCCAGATTCCACGATAATGCCCTTATCGACAAATAAAATTCGATCGGCGACATCTGAGGCAAAGCCCATTTCGTGGGTGACCACGATCATAGTTGTACCTTCGACGGCGAGCTGTTTCATCACATCCAGTACCTCACCGATCAGCTCGGGGTCGAGGGCGGAGGTGGGTTCATCGAAGAGCATGACCTTGGGCTCCATGGCCAGGGCACGGGCGATGGCAACGCGCTGCTTTTGCCCACCGGAAAGCCTTATGGGATGTTCATCCTTCTTTTCCTCCAGTCCCACCTTCTGGAGATATTTGATCCCGATGGGGATAGCTTTATCCTTAGGCATTTTTTTAACCGTCACCAGACCTTCGATGACGTTATCCAGGGCGGTCATATGGGGGAATAAATTAAACTCCTGGAACACCATGCCGGTATTCAAGCGCATGGAGCACGCTTTATTGTGATCGAAGCGGGTGCCTGGAGTGATGGTCATCGATTGATCGGCGATGTTGATCATACCCGCTGAAGGCTCTTCGAGGAAATTCAAGCAGCGTAGCAGGGTGCTCTTGCCTGAACCGCTACGCCCAATGATGACCAGCACTTCCTTGGGACTTACCTTGAATGAGACTCCCTTGAGGACGTGCAGCATCCCAAACCACTTGTGCAAATCTTCAACGCAGATAATATCGTTATCGTTCATAGCCTGTCCTCAAGCGTTTCTCAAGCATTCCTTCCAACCAGGAAGAGACGATGGTCAGAAGCCAGTAGAAAATTGCGGCTGTAACAAACATTTCCATGAATTTGCTATCCTGGCGGGCAAAACGATTAGCCCGGTAGGTCATTTCCCACACACCCATGTAATAGACCAGGGATGAATCCTTCTGCATGGCGATGAACTGATTGCCGATATCGGGGATGATCACACGGACTGCCTGGGGCAGGATGACCCGACGCAGGATCTGCCAGCGACTCATACCAATCGACTCCGCTGCTTCACGCTGCCCACCGCTGATGGATTGGATGCCGGCGCGGAAAATCTCGGTCATATAGGCGCCGTAGTTCAGGCTCAAGGCGAGAATACCGGATGCCATAGCGCTGAGAATTAACCAATGACCAAAGGCGAAACCTTTTGCAGCCAATGCATTCCCAATCTGAGGCAATCCATTGTAGATAATAAATATTTGCACCAGCAACGGAGTGCCGCGGAATATAGAAACATAAAACCCCGAGATGCCCAGGGCAATAGAATTGCCCGACAACCGCGCCACTGCCCCAAACAAAGCCAGAACCGCAGCGATTAAAATTGAAACAAAGGATATAAAGATGGTAATTGGCAATCCTGCCAGCACAAATCCGTAATGGGCTAATACATACTTGGGGTCGAAATTGAACTGGAGCAGGGCACTGGTTAAAAGAATGACCAGCCCGACCCAGACGACCCCAATTTTTGCCGTCTGAATAAGGCGCTCCTTACGTTGTTGAGCCAATAATGCCTGACCCATATCCTGCTCATGGTCAGGTGGCGGTTGCCCCGGGAGTTTAATGGTTTCTACTGCCATCGTAACCTCGTAAACATTTGATAGAAATCATTGGGGCTGACTAAAGAGAAACCTGCTTTCCTCAATCAGCCCCTACGAAATTAGAAATGAAATTGTTCCCGTCAATTCATCCCAAGGTCAGAGTATCGGAGGCCACACGAATTCAAAACATACCGTGGTTGCCTGTCATTGCCTGACCTTCGGGGATTGTAATATTAAGGCCATTGCTTCAAGGCAGCCAGGTCAAATGAAGCTGCAGCGGTGGTCAGGTCGATGCCGTAATATTTTGTTGAAAGCGTGAGCAGTGTGCCGTCTGTATTCAAACCCTGAATAACCTCACTGATCTTCTTGAGGAAAGGAACTGGGTCGGGTGTGCTGGCTTTATCGACTGCGCCTGCCAGATATTCAAAGTACACCGGATCACCCAGCTGCTTGATGGGCAGACCATCTTTGATGGCACCTGCGCCAGTCGGTTGGGCGGTAAGGACAGCGTCCAAACGTGTTCCATCCCCAAGAGAGAGATCCTGGATTGCATCCAGATCGGTGCCATAGCCAGTGAATTGGACATTTTTCACCACGAAATTGATATTTTCACCTGGAATCTGTAAGCTCCCATCCAGATAATACTCATAGGTGCAGCCTGAACATGCCCCAACTTTCTTGCCAGATAGATCACTTGGTTGAGTATAGGTGGTGTTGTCCTTGTAAACAAAGAAGGCGGCAGGGGTGGTGTAGTAGGGCTGGGTGAAATACAGCTTAGTCATGCGCTCGGGGGTGATGGTCATGGAACCGATGCTTATATCCCAGCGATTGGACCAGTTGCCGGCAGTAATGAGGGTCCAGTCTGGAGTGACAAAGCAGGCCTCAACACCAAGCTTACCGGCGATGGCTACAGCAGTATCAATATCAAAACCGGTCAGCTCTGATGAGGTATGCTGATCGGAAGCGCATTTGGTACTAGTAGCACGTTTCCCACCTTCCACCAAGGAAGACTGAGGCGGGTAAGCTGGATCGGTGGATACGACAAGAGTGCCTCGAGCCTGGATTTCGGCCAGTTTATCTTTGGCAGCTGCCGGAGCCCCACCGCAGCTGGAAAGCAGAAAGCTAAGGATTATAAGCAATGCGACAGCAAGATATGTCTTCTTCATAAGTTCCTCCAAGTAGATTGTGAATAAGCGTTGATGGTTGAAAATTTCAGACGAAACAGAACACCCCGGATTAGCTTATATTGCGCCTCCTTCACGTACCGCGTGGATGTGGCGGGATGGAAAGGACATGGCAGCTGGTTTATTACGCGTTTCACTGACCCACTCCAGCACTAATGTCGGTTCCCTTGCATGACCCTATCACAGAAAGGTATCTATTTATATTCGTTGTCATCGATTGCGATAATGGGTATTATAGACCATTCTGACAACGAAGCAAGGGATTTTTATGGGTTTATCCAGGCACGGAGCACGGCAGATATCACTTTTGGCTGGAGACTCTGCCTGATTACATGGCGGTAAGGAGCGTGAGCAGATGCAGCGTCGATGAGGGCAGATTGGAGATTGAGATCGTTTTTGGCTGCTCGAATGACTGGGTCCAATAAATGGAAGCGAGCAAGGAAGATTGTAAAATAACGCATTGCCTGACCATACGGCAAATCTTGGATGATATCCTTATTTGAGGAGTAATAATGTTCGCGAAAAGCCGATTCAGAGATCCCGTGTTGAAGGATGGTTTCAGCTGCACGAATGCCGGTGATCACGGCAGTGGTCACTCCCTTGCCTTTAAAAGCCCGTACTAATCCTGCAGCATCGCCCACGATGACATAGCGATCTCCGAAATACCCCCTGGATTGCGAACGAGGAATTCGACCTTTATAAAATTGGATTTCAGCCAGGTTCTCGCCGGGACTTCCAGGAGTATTGGGTAGTAATCTACACACCTCGGGTTGGTTTAGGAATAATTCCATCAAATTTGTATCAACGTTACTGCCAGCAATATTGATGGACAGATGATTACCTTTTGAAGTCATGCCGCCGAATTCAATATTTGGGATTGCTGGAAGGAAGGCATGGATGCAAGGACCAAAAGCTTGCATGAATTCTGGAGATGGATGGATTTTGGTCACAATGGAGCTGAGCGCTTTTGGAGGGTGGTAAGGAGTCAAACGGTCAAACATGGCTGAGCTGCCCTCGTCCATTCCAAAAGCCCCGACAATCACATCAGCTTCAAGGGGCGTATTATCGGTGTACACCACGACCTGGTCATCATGAAATTCCAGGTCTACGGCACGAGCGGGAACCACGGATATTCCATGTTCTTTGACCGTCTCCAACATATACGCGTCATATTGAACCCGGCGCAGGGCAATAGAAGGCTGGCTATGATCGTCGAGAGTAATCTGTTCATGAGCTGTATGGAGGATATACCGACTGATCTCACCCCGACTCAATTGATAGGGGAACTTAACTCCCAATCGATCCCATAGTAAATCCATTAAGGGTGGGGCAAGTACCCCCAGGCACTGGTTATAATGCATTTCACCTACAAATTGTTTCCCCTCTACAATCGTAAGATGAATATTCCGACCCATCTCGGCTGCCATACGATGGAGCGCCAAAGCGCAGGCAGTGCCTCCGGGGCCACCACCGATGATCACCACGTGCCCCTTCTCCAGGGGTCCCAGTGAAGTGCTCAAGCTAGCTTCCCCTCCGGCGGGTACTCATGCGGTAGCCTAGGCGTAGGAGTGCGATCAGGTTGATGGCGCGATAGAAAAGCTGGCGATAGGGTTCGTCACCGGTGAGCATACCCCATAGGATATTGGTGTGCCTTCTTTCGTGGGTAGGCTGCGACATTTCCCATTGGACAGCTGCCTTCCAGATATTCAATATCCATGGAGAGATCAGGATGAAATTCCACAGGCGGTACAGGAGCAAGCCGTAAAAGTTATCGGCGTCGATCGAGTGGCAGGCAGGCGCATAAAACTTGTGGAAAGCGTTTGCTGAAATCCCCACCTGCATCGCGACAGACATGGCTTGCCTTGAAGTGCTGTAAGCGGAACCGATTCCATCCTTATAAAGACGGGTCACGGCAGCATCACCGACGGCGACCCATCGATCGCCGTAATAATGGTGGGCGGTACTCACCGAGATGCGTGGGTTGCACCCGCACAAGCTGTTAGGCGTATCTTGTTGGAGGAGGTAGGTGAGGTTTTGGGCGATAATGAATTCGTTGACCGTATTGCGGGTAAAACCCTTCCCCAACAGCGAGATATTAAGATAGCGTCCCTTGGGGATAATGGCACCGAACCTCAGCCCAGGAGGCTGTCTGAAATAGGCATTCACTTCGCCAGAATCCCAACCGGTTGGCCTGATGACTTCATCTTGAGCCATCACTTCCGTTTTTGGCGGGCGGTAATTGTAACCAATACCCATCGGCGAACGGCTGTTGATGCCAATGGCCAGCACGAGCAGGTTGGCACGGAATATCTCGGTCGCAGTGGAGAGCACGGGTTGACCTTCCCACTGGACGTCGCGCACACGATGAGGAACTTGAACCGCTCCACGGCGCACGGCTTGAGAGAGCAGGAATTGGTCAAAACTGGCTTCAGGATCGCCCTGCACCAGGCGCGGACCGCCGCCGCGATAAACACTAATAATCCTGCGAGAAGGATCGGGGCGGTTGAGATGAATAGATTGGTGGTCGAAATGGATGTTATAGGATTGAAGATCGGCTTGGACGATTTCTTCCGGGATGGAGATGCTGAGCTCGGAAAGGTTGCTCCACAGGTGGGAGGAGAGTATGCCGGCGCAGCGGTTACAGCCGGATGGACCAGGTCGGGAGAAATTGCGCGGCTCGAAGATTATCACCTCGAGGTGGAGGTTGTTAAGCTTGCTCAGGCGCAGCAACTGAAGAGCGGCGAAGCTGCCAGCGGGTCCGCCGCCGATGATGCATACACGGCTGTGATTTTCCAACCGCAAATCTGCCAGACTGTTCTCCTCCGTCCAACGAACGATGATGGTAGTACAGTGCAAGTCTTGAGTTAATGGAAAATCAATTGTAACCGATAATTGACCAATATGACCACTTTTGTTTAGTTAAATTAAAAAATTCCCGGATGAACTTCTTACCACACCGCATCCGGGTAGATGATCAATCTCCAGACAGGAGACGAGCCGCAATGCAGGAGCTTAATGGGTCTTCGTCGAATAACTGCTTGCAGTCCCAGCCACAAAAATAAACGATCTCATCACTGTAGTGGATAGAGGGCGTGTTGGGAGTAACCCTGATCCTCGCACCGCAGGCAGTCTCAGCTTGGACCGGTATATTAGAATCGGGGGGCGGCGGAAGGGCGCTCATTTTTCCTTCGTTTCCATTTCCTTCAGGGTTTCAATATCGCGTTCCAGGTTGCGCCGGCGGATCACCAAGCTAAGGACGTACAGGAGCATGATGCTGAATATCACGGCATAACCAGCGATCATATAGCGCGTGGTCTCGGCCGGGGCTTGTTGCAGGATCGAGAAAAACATAGTGAACGCTCCTATTCGAGAACCTTTAATTTCAGATTCTCGGATTTATCGGCCAATTTGCCGAGGCGGATGCGATGCCACAGCAAGTCAGCGAAGATGAATGAGAAGGTGAGCAGGCTGAACATGAAGGTCTGCAGCATTTTAGCAGTCATATCGAAACTGCCTTCAGCGCCTGCAGCACCACTCCCGATGATGACGGGATGGATAGTGCGGAAGATACGGATCGAGATGAAAGTGAGTGGGACGCTGATAAAGCTCAGGACAGCGTAGACAGCGCCAAAGCGGGCACGTCTATCGGGGTCTTCGATACCCTGGCGCAGCATGAAGTATGCTGCATACACCAGCTCGCAGATCGCAGCGGTGGTCAGGCGTGGATCCCAGGTCCACCAGGTGCCCCAGGAGCCGCGCGCCCAGATTGACCCGGAGATGATGGCGATACCGAAAAACACAAAGCTGATCTCAATGGCGGCTAAACCGACGATGTCCCATTTCCGGTCACCTTTACGCAGGTAAGCTACCCCGGCAATGGCGGCGACCAGGAAACCCAACATGCCCACCCAGGCGTTGGCTACATGGAAGTAAAAAACACGCTGCACCTGTCCCATGACGGCTTCCAAGGGGGCATAAAGAAAAACCAAACTGACGGCAGTGACAAATAAAAGCACGGTGACGACATCAAGGATCACCAACAATCGAGGCTTAGATTCCATGTGTTACTCCTCTACAATATAATCAAATACCATGAAGGCAGCGGCGATAAAGATCACATCGTAAACCACCAGTAGGTTGATCCAGGGCAAGATATCCCCCATGGCTGAACCCTGTAGAAAACCGGTGCTGCTTTTCACCGCCGCGATCAAAATTGGGATGACCATAGGGAACAGCAGGATGGGCAGCAGGACGTCGCGCGTGCGAGTCTGGACAGCCATACTGGAGAGCAGAGTGCCCACGGCGACATAGCCGATCGAGCCCAGGACGATCACCAGCAACAGACCGGGAGTGAACAGGTTGATGCTGTACAACACGGTGTACACGGGCAGGACGATGGCTTCCACGATGAGCATGAAAACCAAATTGCCAATGGCTTTCCCGAAATAAATGGCGCTGCGGTCTACCGGGGCGAGCAATAGGCCATCCAGGCAACCGCGATCTTTTTCCATGGCCATGGAGCGGGTGAGCCCAAGGGTGCCTGCGAAGGCGAAAGTTACCCATAGGACCCCCGCCGTCACAGTGGAGCGGGCACGGGCGTCTAATTCGAGAGCGAAGTTGAAAATCAGGATGACGAGGAGAGCAAAGACGAGCATGGCAGAAAGAAGCTCACGGCTGCGTAGCTCAGCGGCCAGGTCTTTCCAAACGATGGCAGATATGGCGCGAATGAATTGCATGGCGCTCCCAGAGTGTCTGCTGACGTTCACCTGGTTCTCGGCTTGAGGAACAGGCTGCATGCTCATGCCTCCACCAGCGACTGGCGGTAGAATGCTAGCAGGTTATCCGGTTCGATCTGCGAGCGCTGAACAGAAGCAGCGATTACACCACGTGACAAGACGTCAAAACGCGATGCCAGGTCAGCCACGCGTGCCAGGTCATGCGAGGTCATCACCACCGTCCGGCCGCGTGCGGCGACTTCGCGCAGAACCGTATCGAGCATGAGGCAGGCATCCTGATCCAGGCCTGTGTGCGGTTCATCGAAAAGCATCACTTCGGGGTCATGCAACACGGCCCGACCGATGGCCAGGCGCTGCTGCATGCCGCGCGAGAAGGTACGCACCAAATCGCGCCGGCGGGAGCTCAAACCGACCAGGTCAAGAACTTCGGAGAAGCGCTTATTGGCCTTAGGAACGTCGTACATGCGGGCAAAAAAGCGCAGGTTTTCCTCAGCGGTCAAATCACCGTATAGCAGGGGCAGGTGTGAGACGACTCCCAACCGGCGCCGTACGGCAGAGGCCTGACCCGGAAGGGAATAACCGGCAATATTCACACTGCCTAACGTTGGGCGTGATAGTGAAGCCAGGATGCGCAGAAAAGTGGTCTTGCCGGCACCATTTGGCCCCAACAAGGCGACGAATTCTCCAGGCTCAACGAAGAAGTCCATGCCGCGCAATACGGCCTTTAGCCCGAAGCGTTTAACCAGTTTGTGGACGGTGATCATATAATCAGTGAGCGTAGTAGTTCAACCGCTGACCGAGGTGCTATTTCTGCCCCAGATTGCGGAGTTTCTCTTTTAGAATCGCCCGGCGCTCGAGATAAGCTTCTTTAGGCAGGTTTCCGGCGTGGAACTGGTCATCCAGGGCGATGATGGCGTCGATCAGGGTGTCCTCGTCTTCGGGGGAGGCACCCTGCCCACTAATGGATGAGGGGATACCCACACCAGCTGAGGCTACCTGCAGTGCAGCTTTCCTTCGGGTATTTAAGTATAACCATAACCCGCCCAAGACCAGAGCGACACCGAACGCGGCTAAACCGATGGCCAGGTACTGCATATTCACAGAAGAAAAGACTGAGGTCACCGGCTGTTTTGCATTTCCCGTCAGGGCGAATTCGAGCGAGCTGCCGGCGATCAGGCTGCTGCCGTTATACATGCGGTAAGTGGTATTTTGATAATCGCGCGTGCCTCCATCCTGTAACATGCTGCTATCCACTTTGATGCCGTCATCCGGCACCATGACGACGACTGCACTGGTCGGAAGGGCCATGGGCTGAGCAAAGGTCAATTTACGATCATACGGCATTTGGAATGCGAAGATCACCTGATACTGACCAGCACCAGGACTGACTGTGGTTGTATCAGCGAACCCCTGAGACACCTCCACGTACCGGCCTCCCAGCTCGCCATCCTGGAACTGAAGGTTTGTATAGCCCTCGGGCAAGGGGAAGGTCACAACGGCACCTCCTTCGGTAGGGGCGATAACCGCCTGATTTGACGGATTAGAGATGATGAAAACCTCGACGACGCTAACTACATTGGGGGTGGAAAAGTCGAACAGAAGGTGGACCCGGTCAGTGCTCAGGACTGAAACATCCGTGGTTGGTTCATAGACCGTGATCGGTAAGTTCAGGTTCGGAGTGGCAGGATTGACCGTGGCAATATCTGAACCATAGGTGGCGGAAGCATAATCGACACCCGCCAGGAATGCCCGGCCATCCGGCATAACCACATTAGTGAATGTATATACACCGTTTACTCCGAGGGTAAGTGTCTCAGAATAGGTATTCTGCATATTGTCGAAGCCGTAAAGCGTCACAGGCGCATCGCTGGGAATATTTCCACCTGATCCGTTGACGAGTTGCACGGTGACCGAGCCGTTGAAGGTTGCGGATGGGGTGATCTCGGGTGTTGCGTCCAGCTGCGGAGTTTGGGTTACGACGGGATTCGGATATGCCTGAGGCGCGGGGTAAGGTCCAGTGGAGGCTAAGGCAGTCAAGCCGGACGTAGGTGCGGGGTAGGCATTCGCTGTGGATGGAGAGAATGCATATGTCAACGAGCGAAGATATGTCACTAATGCCAGACGATCATTATCGCTAAGGGTGCTGGTATAGGCTGGCATATCCGGTGTGATGCCGGATGAAATTGCATCGTAAAGAGAGTTTGAGGTCGTCTGTGCCATGAAAGCCTGGTCGGTAAAATCGGTAGGCTTGGTGGATAAAGAATCGACTTGAGCACCATTACCCTTTCCGGATTGGCCATGGCAGTAGAGACACTCTTGCTGGTAAATGGTTTTACCCTGGTTGACCACTGCTTCAGGAGCGCTCAAGCTCATGGCATAAGCTACCACATCCCAACGCTGACGATCGGTCAGGTTGGCAAAGGCGGGCATGAATTTCTCCATGTTGCCCTTTGTGACGACGGAAAACCATTCAGCTGGGGAATACTGGCGTGCGAAATCAGATAAACCGAGGGTAGCTACGGGTACCGATAATTGAGCTGCCTGAGGACCGTCACCCAATCCCTTGGTTCCATGACATTGTGAGCACTCCTGGTTATAGACCTTTGCTCCGTTAACCAGATCGGGTGGGACGATGGGATAAATCGGACTGGAGGCGACGCTTTGGGTAGACGGCGGGACAGCGGGCAGCTCAGCACCTGGAGGCGGAGTGACATCTCCAGCAAGTGAAAAAGAACAGGCCGATAGAATAAGCGCAGCGAAAAGGAGAGCAATCGTTCCGTGGATTTTAATCATGAAAACTCTCAAAATTGGATTAGACAAGCGTGGCACCGCATTTTGGGCAAAAGCGATCGGAGGCGTGTACGGGGCGACCACATTTTGGGCAAAAACCACCTGCCTTTTCACTCATCGTACGGCGGCGGGAGGCAATACGTTGTTCGAGGTCATCATCAGGAACAGGTGGAACTGCGTTGCCATTCTTTTTTGGTGCAGCAGTAGCAGGCTCCAGAGCAAGGCGTCTGGCCACAATTGCTTCCTCGAGGCGTTCTTCAGCGGTCATCGCTGTGGGCGTGACTTGGTGAGCGTCAATCTGACGCAGGATTTCAGCTCCCTCTAGAAGCAATTTAGTGCGCTGATCTGGGTAAATTTCCGGCGGAATTTTACCCAGATTATAGTCACTGTCCAACTCTTGAATAGCGGCGACTACCTGGTCGCGGTTAGCTAATAGGGTGGAAACATCTTGCTCGGAATAGCTAACAACTGCTGTGTTGACCTCAAGGAGCGGTCGGCTGATAAAGATCACTATCGGGATGAGAAGAGCAAGGGTGAGAAAGATTGAACCAATGTCCATGATCAGGTTTCACAGTCTAGATGAGGTTACGGACCCAGAAGAGGATCGATGGCAGATTGGATCTCGCTCAAGGACGAATATGGACTGAGCTTGATAGATGCGAGATTGCCATTTTTATCGATGACATAAGTTTCTGGCACGCCGGTAGTGCGGTAGGCTTGTGATATTGTAGTGCCCAAATCAGGCCCATTGGAATAAGTGATCCCGAACTTTTTAATATAATTCAACGAGGCTGACTCGGTGTCGGTCCAGGCGATGCCTAAAAAGAGCACATCACCACGCGGCTGGTAATATTCCCATGCTGATTGAAGGTCAGGCGCTTCCTGTTCACACGGTTTACACCAGGAAGCCCAGAAGTTTACCAAGACTACTTTACCAGCCATGTCTTTCGGACCAATCTGCTGCCCATCGAAGGTGGTAAGGGTGAAGGATGGAGGTTTCTGCCCCACCGCCACCGGACCTTGCTGTTTTCTGAGCAATACCATGGCGACCACCACGAGTAGGGCGAATAACGCCACCCAGGCAAGGATGCGCCATAGACTGGAGTGTCCCGTTCTGGTAGATTGTTCGGCTGGATCGGTTATTGTTTGGTCCATTGCATGTCCCATCGATCAACTTTTTCGAACTTGATCTTCAACTTGTTTTATATAATCATCCTGCAGACCAGCCTCTCCATCGGGGGGTGGAGAAGGAGGTGAAGAGATGGCAGTTTGCTGAGCACGAAGCCTCCACGAGCGAAATCCGCGGAAGAGGATGTAAACACCGGCAACAACGAAAAGCAATGGGGCTACATACACTAGCCAGTTGATACCTTTAGGTGGTGGAGTTCCCAAGACACGGGCACCATACTGCTGAACGAAATAATCTTTGATCTGCTGATCACCCCAGCCTTCCGCCAACTTCTGCCGGATCAGCTCGCGCCATTGGGCGCATGCCTGGGTTGGGCAGACATCCAGGGGAGTGGCTTCACATACCGGGCAGTAAAGCTGCTTGGCAATCGCATTGACCTGGTCATCGGAGGGGGTAGGTTGCTGGGCAGAGACGAAGCCCACGACCAATCCACCAAAAAGCAGGGTCAGTACGATGGCAAATAGACTATTTTTAATCATTCCCATCTGCTCGGGCATTCGCCGTGGCTGGAACCATTTTCCTGATTTCAACTTTCTCGGGCTCCCTAACAGGCCAAGCTGCCACAATTGCACCCACGAAGAACACAAACCCTCCTAACCACAACCAATTAACCAAGGGATTATGATAAACTTTAAAGGAGGCAGCCGAAGTGGACAATGGTTGCCAGTCCACCAGGATGACATACAGGTCGTCTTCCATCGTGCTGCGTATACCGGCAATCGTCAGCGGTCGCTGCGATTCATAATAGTAATCGCGACGTGGGTGCAGCTCACCCACATACTTGCCATCTTTATAAACGCTCATTACAGCACGCGCCACATTACGACCATCAGCCGTGTCAAAAACTGATAATGAATCAAATTTAATCGTGTACTGCCCAAGGCTAATCTCACCACCTTGCGGAATTGTTACCTGGGTTTGGGTCTGGAAAAATTCAAGCCCGATGATCCCCAGAGCCATAAAAACCATACTCAAATGGATGATATATCCACCATACCTGCGGCGGCTCTTGCCGATCAATTGCCATAGAGCCTCGAGTATATTTTGATTTTGGGCGTTGTGACGAGCCCAGGCAGCGCGCCAAAATTCATACAGCGTGACAAAAAGAGCTAGTGCACACAGCCAATACCCGAGCATGGCTAACCAATTATGGACACCGGCTAGATAGAGGCCTACAACAACAACCATGGAAGCAAGATACGGCTTCCATATCGCTCTGCCTATCGTTTTAGCGGTGGAATATTGCCATGCCGACAGGGGGGCAACTCCCATCAATAGCACCAACCCAGCAAATATTGGACCAATAATTGGTTTATACCAGCCTGGGCCAACAGTGACTTTCTGACCAGAGAAAATACCTGCCAGGGCGGGAAAACGCTGCCCGATAATTCCAAGCGCTTCAGAAAAAATCGGGAAGAATACTCCCAAAAAACAGACCAGAAAAGCAAGGATGAATAGCAGGTTATTGAACAGAAATAATGCTTCGCGAGAAAACATGGAAGTCATCTCAACCCCAGATTTAAGGTCATTCCAGCGAATGAACAACAGAGAGAGCGAGATGATTAATGTCAGACCGATAAAAACAAAAAATAGGGGACCAATGGCACTCTGGGCAAAAGCGTGCACAGACGACAAGATACCTGAACGAGTGAAGAAAGTGCCAAGCATCACGGCGACATACGTCGCGATGATTAACAGGATATTCCACTGTTTGAACATGCCACGTTTTTCCTGGATCATCACCGAATGGAGGAAGGCAGTGCCGACGAGCCAGGGCATGAGGGCAGAAACCTCGACCGCGTCCCATCCCCAATATCCACCCCAACCCAGCACGTCATATGCCCAGCGCATACCCAGGACCAATCCCAAGGATAGGAAAAGCCAGGCAACGAGAGTCCAGCGGCGGGTGATACGAATCCAACGGTCATCGGTACGCCCGGTGATCAGAGCCGCTATCGCAAAAGCGTAGGGAATGACAAAAGAGACAAAGCCCAGGTACAGCATTGGAGGGTGAAAGATCATCCCGGGATGGCGGAGGAGAGGCTCTAACCCGTTGCCATCCGGAGGGGTATAGAGTTTCAATCCAGCGGGCTGAAACATGGCAGGGGTGATGTTCCCGGTGGGAGACTGCCATAATCTGACGAAAGGATTTTCTACGAAGATACTCAGGATCAGGAAAAACCCCAGGGTAACGAGACAAACAAGAATGACCCAGGGTAGAAATTCGCGGTCACGGTTCCATTTACGCAGGGTTACAGCAGAAGCGAAAGCGGCCATCAGCCACGACCAAAGAATCAAAGAACCAGCCTGCCCACCCCAAAGTGAGGTTATGCGTAGATAGAGGGGCGTACTTCTGCTGGAGACAGAGGCTACATATTGAATTTCAAAATGGCCGTTGATTAATAGGTAAAGGATGGCGACTACAGTGATGGTGAGGAGTGGAAAGGTGAGCAGCATGGCGTTACGGGCACTATCCACCCAGGCGGGCTTGTTTTTACGACCCCCATAGAATGCCGCCCCGGCACCATATATGGCTACCAGGAAAGTGATGAGTAGAGTCCCGTAACCTAGGTTAGCTACCATGAATTACTCCCATCATTAAGGTGCTACCTGGCTCGGAACGGCCTCTTCGTATTTTGTTGGGCATTTCAATAGCAGCTCGTCGGCATAAAAGGTGTTATCCGCACCGACGTGACCAGTCATGATCGCCTGGGCTTCATCACGTAGAAGGTCAGGTTTGGGACCTGAGTAAACCACCTGCATGCGGGTGCGGGAACTATCTATCACAGCAGCGTGTAAGACCGCTGCCAGCCCACCCTGTGCTTCAATTTGTTTATTATCTGCGGGCACGTTTGCTATTGTGAAATGTAAAGCAAGACTTTGAGGATCATACTGGATTGAATCACCGATAACCGCGCCTGATATGCGGACATTTTGACCAACCATGGATTGGCCGCGGGATGTTAACTCATCAATGGTAAAGAAATATTGCGCGTTGGCTTTGGTGGATGAAATGATCAGAAATACGATTGCAGTGAAGATCAACAGTCCACCGACAATAAACTTAACCCGGCTCCCAGATCGCGGGTGCGCTTCGACAGCTTTCTCCATGACATATTCTCCTTTGGTCGGTAGGCACGGTTATATAACGCATCTAAAATTTTACATGTTTAGATTAATACAAGGTGAGATAACGCCAATAGTCGGGTGAGAATGCGAATGACAATCGAGTGCAATAGTTGCCTGATTATTTGGTAAGCATTATCCAGTGATCACCTGGGACGGATGGCCGTACCACAGGAACGGCAAAACTGATCACCCGGTGAAGCGCGCTTTCCACATTGGGAACAGTAAATTGCATCCTCTTCGGAACTGGGATCGGTCTCAGGTTCGATGGAATCAACTTTTGAACGGCGTCGACGAGGTTGACGTGCAGGACGCTGACGACCAGTGCGCCAAAACCAGACTATACCACCAATGATGAGACTAGCACCCAAAATTCCCAAAATCCATGGCAGCCAGGCAGATATATTGAGATCGGAAGTTGAACTTTGAGGCACAGGCGAACTGGGCGCCAGGGGAACGTTCTCAACACTCAGCGCGTTACTTGTTTTTTGGTAATCTATGGTGAGCTGAATTGATTGAGTAGCATTGACGGCACCGACATCCTGGGTGTAATAGATCAGATTATCATTACCTGCCGCGCCCGCACCAAGGCTGGGCGAGATAACCACGTCGGTAGCCCCAACAGGCTGCTGGACTTGGAGCGTCAATTGTGATATAGCGTAGTCACCGGGCCAGGTGTATTCGAAATGGCGGGCATTGCCATCTTTGGTCAGCCCGGGATCATAGTATTCAAGCCGGAAGGTTGAAGAAGTAGTAGTGAAGTTTATAGTCGCCCAATCACCATTCACCTGCCGATTAGTATTCGTAATGTTAAATAGCGAACCATTTGCTTGCTGTTCAGCAATAGCATTTGGATCTCCGGCGGCAGCAGGGATGCGAATTGCGATATTAGCCGGGAGAGGTGTGGCAGTATCTAAGGTGATCTGGTAGATGACCAGAACACTCGGTTGATCATATTCAGGCCAGATCTCGATAAACATCGAGCTGAAGGTGATAGGGTTTTGAGCTCGAGCCCTGAGAGGAAATAGTAAAGTTGAGAGCAAAAGCAAGGGAATGACCCATTTACGCATAAATGATCCTCATATTTTCGTATATTTAATCTTACCATGCCAACCAAAATGGGGGAATAGCGTGCTCAGGATTACAGTGCAAAGCAAGTGATATTCCAGCATCTAAAACCGGACACGAGGATAATATAAATATATAATTGACAATTGTAATATATAATGATATTATAATTATATATTATTAATAAATAATATTGCTAGGAGGGAAGAATGATCAGAACTGATCCATTACAAGTGGACGAATTAACGGGATTGCTGAGCAGAAAGGGATGTATGGAAAAATTTGTCGAAGCCTTGGCAGCTGCCAAAGCCAGCCCCAAGGAAACTCCGCTCTCATTAACCCTATTGGATGTAGATATATTCAGGAAGATAAATGAGCAATACGGGCACGCTGCCGGAGATAACCTGCTGGTGGCGGTTTCCAGAGCTATCCTGGAGCAAACCGGAACAACGACATTCGCTGGGCGTTATGGGGGTGACGAATTTGTGATCGTTTTTCCGGGTGAAGAGCGTGAGCAGGCATTCCTCAAGGTGGAGCAAATCCGGCAGCAGCTCAGCCAGGAAGAGCTGGTTATGGCGGAGGGGAAGACCATCCAGGGAGTATTCATCAGCGGGGGAGTGGCATCATTCCCGATGGATGGCAGGACTGAAAATGAGCTGTTCCGCAAAGCTGACCATGCCCTATACCGTGCCAAGGCGAGTGGTCGTAGGCAGATCAGGCTGGCATATGAAGAACGCATGGTGCCAAAAACCACGCATTATACACAAACACAGCTGGAACGGCTTTCAAAACTGGCGGAGGAACGCGGTGTGAACGAAGCTGACCTGCTGCGTGAGGCAATGGACGATTTTCTCACCAAATATGGGGTGAACGATATCGAGACCTAACCTAGAGCTCAGGTGATGGCAGCACGAACCCGGCGAGCCAGCTCCGAAAAGGCAGGTGAGTAGCGAATATCCTCCTCCCGAGGTCGGGGCAGGTCCACGGTTAGATCAAGGCGCAGTCGACCAGGGCGTGGGCTGAGAACCAGCACCCGGTCTGCCAGGAAAAGTGATTCACTGATTGAATGGGTAACCATGACGACTGTCTTGCGCCTGGCTTGCCAGATGCGAATCAGCTCGGTACCCATACGCTCACGTGTCAGAGCATCCAGCGAGCCGAATGGCTCGTCCAGAAGGAGCAAATCGGGCTCATGGATCAATGCCCGGGCGATGGCAACTCGCTGAGCCATTCCGCCAGAGAGGTCACGCGGTAGTGAGGATTCAAAGCCGACAAGGCCGACCAGCTCGACCAATGCCTGGGCATTCACCATGGCAACCGAGCGCGGCACATGCTGTATTTCGAGGGGTAATAAAATATTTTCCAATACGGTCCGCCAGGGCATCAGGTTCGCTTTTTGAAACACCATGCCTACACCGTGGCGGGGAGCTTTTTGGGAAGAATTTCCAAAGATGATCTCACCCTGGGTCGGAAGCAGCAGACCCGCCAGGATGCGTAGGAGGGTGGTCTTCCCAGACCCTGAGGGACCCAGGACACATACAAATTGCTCGGCGTAAACCGAAAAGGAGATATCATCCAGGGCATGCAGCCCACTATTGCCATCGGGGAAAACGGTGGTGAGGTGCTTGATCTGTAAAATTGGATCGCCTGGTGGATGATTCATCAAAGGGTGTCCTGTTTGTATTACACGAACTTACTTCGGTGGCAGGAATTCATTTGAGAACGCCTGGGTAACATCCAGGGGCTTGGTCAAAAAGCCCATATCCAGAAGCACCTGTTGGGTGTTCTGCCAGGCAGTTGGATCAGAGGATCCAAGGATGTCGGACTTCCAGAATCCTATGGAAGTGGCAAGCACCTGTTTTTGAACCGCCTGATCGGCCTGCGCCAAGCCTTCGACATACTTCAGGCAGATCTGGTAGGCTGTATCTGGGTCAGCGATAGTATCTGCGATGCCCTTCAGGAAGGCTTGATTCATTTTTCGCACCAGGTCAGGGTTCTGGGCAATGGTCATTTCATTGGTGATCAAGCCATTCGAAACGAGATGGGCGTAATCTTTAACCCGAATTTCATCGATCTGGTACCCCATGGCGCGCAGCTGGATCGGCTCATTGTTCGTGTAGACCACCACAGCCTGATCCTGATCACTAACCAGGGCGGCCACCTGGTTGTAGCCGATCGAATCGAGGGTGACGTCGCTCTCTTTCAATCCACCGGCGCTGAGCAGGGCACGCAGGCCGATGTAGCTGGCTCCGTAAAGACCAGGAAGCCCGATATGTTTGCCTTTCAAATCAATCGGCTTGAGGATGCCTCCACCGGTCTTGGACACCACCGATACCGGGTAATCCTGATACCAGGCTAGAACGTATACGATCGGCAGGCCTTGAGCGCGTGCTAACAGGACCTGATCGCCCGAAACAACGGCGAACTGGAGATGATTGGCGCCTACCAGTGCAACAGCATCCGTTTCCAGGCTGTAGTCAAATTCGATATCGATCCCCGCTTGAGTGAAATACCCCTTTTCGACTGCAACATAGAGTGGAGCAAATTGAACATTAGGGATATATCCCAGGGGGAGACGAACATGGATCAACTTAGGTGTACCCGCCGGCGTATCGGCTGAACCGGCAATTTGGGTGATCAGGACTGGGCTTGATTCTGGGGTGGGATTCACCGTGGTGCTGACACAGGCAGCGGTGAAGCCCACGACCAGGATCAGGATGACCAATAGCAGCTTTCTTATCATTCAAGCTCCTCTACATGCACATAATTACGTATTCAGCGGCAGGTCAGTTTTCAACGAGACATCATTTTCAGGGCGCTGCTGCCAGCTCAACAGACGATGTTCGATCAGTGATACCGTCCCGTATAAGATGAGCGCCAGCGCGATCAAGGTAAAGACTGCGACGAAAACCAGAGCAGTATCGTAGACACCCCGACCGACATTAACCATGAACCCGAGCCCGCTCTTGGCACCCACGAACTCGCCCACGACAGCCCCAATGACGGCAAGTGTGGCACCGATGCGCAGCCCACCCAGAAAGACCGGTAAGGCAGCAGGCATTTCCAAATTTTTTAAAGTTTGCCAGCGGGTAGCCTGGAGCGAACGCATCAAGTCACGCAGGTCTTCAGGCACAGAACGCACCCCTACCACCGTATTTACCAACACCGGGAAGAAAACGATCAAGGCGCAGATCAGGATTTTGGATGATAAACCCGGTCCGAACCAGATCACCAGCAAGGGTGCGATGGCAACAACAGGAATAGATTGGCTGGCAACGATATACGGAGAAAGCAAACGCTCTAGAGGGATCGAACGCGCCAGGAGGTACCCGAGCACGGTGGCTACGAATACCCCCAGTGTCAGCCCTGCCAGCACCTCCACAAGAGTAACCAGGGTATTGCGGAACAGGCTGCCATCCATGACCGTCTGGACGAAACGGACACCGACCTGTTGTGGTGAGGGGAGAATAAAGGCCGGGAAACCACCAAACCAAACGACGAGCTGCCACACAAGCAGTGCGATCAGCACAGAAATAAGTATCAGCCAGGGTCTCGTCTTCATATAATAAAAAGCCCCGAAGGGTTCTTCAGGGCAAATAAACCTAACCATCAGGTATAACCGCGTGCATAACGCACACGACGTCTTGGTTAGTATGTCACCTTCTTCCATCCGGACTGTACCGTCGGCACCGGAATCTCACCGGATCATGCCAAAAATAATGGCTCGTGGGCTATACCACCGGTCGGGAATAGTTGTGAGTTACAACATCACCCTGCCCCGAAGGTTATTATTTAATTAGCATGATTATAACGAGAGTGCTGAAAAAGGTCAACAACCTGCTTGTTAGAGTTTTATAAGAACCCTTAACCCCCGCTTGACGTACCCAAACCGTCATGGTATCATAATATTAGTTAGTTTAGCACTCTCGTGTCGAGAGTGCTAAATTATAGGAAAAGCAGATGACTACACTAACCGAACGTCAAAGACTTATCCTGGCACTGATCATCCATACCTATGTCGAAACGGCGCAGCCTGTTGGGTCGAAAGCCTTGATTGAAAGATATAAGCTGGATACCAGCTCGGCGACGATCAGGAATGATATGGTGGAGCTGACAGAAGCCGGTTACCTGCGGCAACCTTATACATCAGCCGGGCGCGAGCCGACTGAGGAAGGTTACCGATATTTTGTCCGCCAGCTGATGGGTCAGACTGAGCTACCCATGAATACCCGGCGGACAATCACCCACCAGTTTTACCAGGCCGGGCGGGACGTGAACCGGTGGATGCGGTTGGCGGCATCGGTACTGGCACACCAATCCCAAGGTGCCTCACTGGTGACGAGCCCTCGGCCTGAGTCAGCGCGGTTTAAACATCTGAGCTTGATCTCCACCCATGGAAGGCAGGTTTTAATGGTGATGGTGTGGACTGGCGGACAGGTGAGGCAGCAGATGCTAACTCTGGCAGAACCGGTCTCCCAGGAGCAGCTTTCCACGGCGGCCGGGCATATTAACCTGGTGTGCGAGGGGCTGGATACAGACGGCATCGCGGCATTGAGAGGGCAATTCGACGCCCTTGAGCAGGATGTAATCAAGCTGATCCGTGAAGAACAGGATCGAATGAAGCAAGTGGTATCTGGTGAGGTCTACCGGGATGGTTTGACCAATGTGCTGGCAGAACCGGAATTCGCTGAATCGGAATCAGCCCGCAAGGCTCTCCGGGTGCTGGAAGAGCGCTCCATGTTGGAAGATTTGCTCTCCCGCACAGTATTAACCAGCGGCATGGATGACGTCCAGGTGTTGATCGGCGGGGAAGGAACGTGGGAGGATCTTCGCGATTGTTCTATGGTCCTCGGTCGCTACGGCGCCCCAGGTTTGGTAACCGGTGCGTTAGGCGTGCTTGGACCCACCCGCATGGCATATGGGCGCACAGTATCAACCGTGCGCTTTGTATCTGGTCTGCTAAGTGACCTGGTAATTGAAATGTTGGCTGAAGAGAATTAAGGAGAGTGATCGTCGCATGGCTGAAAAGAAACACAAAGTGGAAGGGAAAAAACCTGAAGGAGCAAAACTGCAAGACCAGGCTGAGAATCGACCCCAGGATCAACCCGAGAACCAGGCACAAAACCAATTTATGCCTCCAATCGAGCCAGATGAGGTAATCGAAGCTCCGGTGGTTATCCCGGAGGAAGAGATTGCACAACTGCGCACAGAGCTTGACCAGGCATTGGGAAAAGCGAATGAATATCTCACCGGCTGGCAGCGTGAAAGAGCTGAATTTCTTAATTATAAGAAACGGATCGAACGGGAACAATCCCAGGGAGGTCAGAATGCCTTCGGGAACGCCATCCGAAGGTACCTGGATATTGCAGATGACCTGGCGAGAGCGTTAAAAGATAAGAACCGCCCGCTCGAAGGCAATGGCGCTATCTGGGCGGAAGGCATCGATCTGATCCACCGGAAAATGGTGGCAGCATTTGAGGCTGATGGGGTAAAGATGATCGATGCGAAAGGAAAGTTTTTCGACCCGAATATGCACGAAGCCATCTCGAATGAGGACAGCTCGGAGCATGAGAGCGGACAGATCATCGACGTGGTGCAGCCCGGCTATACATTAGGGGATCGGGTAATTCGCCCGGCACGGGTTCGTGTGGCACGTTAGATTTAAGTAATTATCAAAATTATCGATCATAGATCATCAATAAGGAGAGTAATAGAATGGGAAAAATAATAGGTATCGATCTTGGCACGACCAACTCTGTTGTGGCGGTGATGGAAGGTGGGGAGCCAACGGTTATCCCAAGCGCGGAGGGAGAGCGGCTAGTCCCGTCGGTGGTGGCGGTCAATAAGAACCATGAGCGCCTGGTGGGCAGGGTGGCACGCAACCAGGCGGTGGTCAACCCTGAGAACACAGTCTTTTCGATCAAACGTTTTATGGGCCGCAAGTTCGAAGACCCGGAAGTAAAGAAAGCTCTGTCCCGGGTTCCTTATAAGGTGGCCAAGGCGCCGAATGGGGATATCAGGGTGATTTTAGACGGACGTGAGTATTCACCTCCGGAAATATCGGCCATGATCCTGGCAAAACTCAAGGCCGATGCTGAAGCATATCTAGGCGAATCGGTTACCCAGGCTGTGATCACTGTACCGGCATATTTCAATGACGCCCAACGCAATGCTACAAAGGATGCTGGTAAGATTGCCGGATTGGATGTGCTTCGTATAATTAATGAACCAACGGCATCATCACTAGCTTACGGTCTTGATAAGAAGAAAGACGAGGTCATCGCAGTCTATGATCTGGGTGGCGGAACATTCGATATTTCTATATTGGATGTTGGGGATGGTGTGTTCCAGGTGAGATCCACCAGTGGGGATACATTCCTGGGTGGGGATGATTTCGATGTACGGTTAATCGATTACCTGGCGGATGAATTCAAATCCACTAACGGAATTGACCTGCGCCAGGACCGCCAAAGCTTGCAAAGGTTGAAGGAAGCCTCAGAGAAAGCCAAAATCGAGCTCTCTACCATGATGCAGACCGAGATCAACCTGCCTTATATCACGGCTGATGCGTCGGGTCCGAAGCACATGGTAATGCAGCTTACGCGATCCAAATTGGAACAGCTAACCGGTGACCTGATCGAACGCAGTTTGGGTCCGGTCAAAAATGCTTTGAAAGACGCCGACATGGATACTTCCAAGATTAATGAAGTAGTCCTGGTGGGCGGCATGACGCGTATGCCAGCGGTGCAGGAAGCGGTTCGGAAGTTATTTAACAAGGAACCCCACAAGGGAGTCAATCCGGACGAGGTCGTGGCGATTGGTGCCGCAATCCAGGCAGGCGTGTTGGGCGGCGATGTGAAAGATATCCTGCTGGTGGATGTGACGCCGCTTACGCTCTCCGTTGAGACGTTGGGTGGCGTAGCGACCCCGCTGATCGAGCGCAATACTGCTATACCAATCCACAAGAGCCAAATCTTTTCGACGGCGTCTGATAGCCAGCCGCAGGTGGAGATCAACGTGCTGCAGGGCGAGCGACCGATGGCAACCGACAACAAGAGCCTGGGCAGGTTTATCCTGGACGGTATTCCTCCCGCTCCGCGCGGCATGCCACAGATCGAAGTCACATTCGATATTGATGCCAATGGGATCATTAAAGTGACTGCACAGGATAAAGCCACCCAACGCAGCCAGCATATTACGATCACAGCCTCATCGGGATTAAGTGAATCCGAAGTTGAGCGCATGCGCCGGGAAGCAGAAGCACACGCGGATGAAGACAAGAAGCGCAAAGACCTGATCGAAGCTAAAAACACAGCTGACAATGCCATCTACACGGCGGAAAAAGCACTGCGAGACTTTGGAGATAAGGTTCCGGCGGATGTCAAGGGAAAAGTGGAAACAGAAGTCGCCAACGTCAAGAAAACATTGGAAAGCGATGACCCTGCCAGAATCAAGAGCGCTACAGAGCAGCTCTTCCAGGTTGTCCAACAGATCGGGGCATCGGTATATCAGCAGGGAGGACCGGCGGCGGGACCTGAAGCTGGCCCCGAAGCTGGCCCCGAAGCTGGTCCCACCCCGGGCGGACAAGAGCCTGGTCCGGATAATGGACAAAAGCCCGGTGGAGATGATGACGTGGTTGATGGAGAGTTCAGGAACGCATAAGAGTTGGAACATTTAGACGTTGGAATGTTGACATGTTGGCATATGAGAATTTAAGAATATGCCTACTATTGTAAGGTTCGAAGATATCGAAGCCTGGCAGACTGCTCGTGAATTGACTCGGAAGGTCTATAACATGACCTGGGACGGGGAGTTTGCCAGGAATTTTTGGTTAACAAACCAGATGCGTCGAGCGTCTGTATCGATAGGCAATTTACGCAGAAGGGATCGAGTATAACGTTTAAACGTTTCTACGTTTGAACGTTCGAACGCATAAAATGGCCAAACGCGATTACTACGAAGTCCTGGAGATTCCACGGAATGCCACACCCGATGATGTCAAAGCTGCCTTCCGCAAATTGGCCAGGCAGTACCATCCCGACGTCAGCCAAGAGGCTAATGCTGAGGAACATTTCAAGGAAATCAATGAAGCCTATTCTGTGTTATCCGACCCGGATAAACGCGCGGCTTATGACCGGTTTGGTCACGCAGGAGTACAGAATCAAGGCGGTGTGCCTGATTTCACGGTGGACTTTGGTGACCTATTTGACGAATTTTTTGGAGGGTTTGGAGGTTTTGGGAGAAGCACCAACCGGAGGACGCGCAACGCACCGCGCAGGGGAGCTGATCTTCAATATAACGTCGACCTGACCTTCGAAGAGTCAATATTTGGAGTGGAGAAGGAAATCGAGATTAGCCGGGACGAGGTGTGTGATATCTGCGGTGGTAAAGGAGCAGAACCCGGTACGAGCCCGGTACGCTGTTCCACCTGTAACGGATCGGGGGAAGTACGACAGGTGCGACAGACCCTGCTCGGGTCGATGGTACAGGTATCAACCTGCCCCGTGTGCAATGGGAAGGGTGAAACCATCGCTACACCTTGCCATATCTGCGGAGGACGCGGTCTGGTGCGTAGAAACCGAAAAAAGACCGTATCTATCCCAGCAGGCGTGGACAATGGTAACCAAATCCGATTGGCGGGCGAAGCACAGCCGGGTGAGAACGGCGGTCCGAATGGTAATTTGTACCTGGTGATCCGGGTGCTGTCGCACAAGTATTTCCGGAGACGGGAGAACGACATCCTGTTAGACCTGAATATCAATTTAGCCCAAGCCACACTCGGGGCGGAAGTGGACGTGCCCACCGTGGACGGACCGACGAAATTAAGAATCCCAGCCGGGATACAGCCGGGGAAGGTTTTACGGATGCGAGGAAAAGGGGTGCCGCACCTGCGGGGGAATGGGCGGGGTGACCAGATGGTAGTGGTCAATGTGGAGGTGCCCAAGACCTTGACCATTGAACAGCGCAAGCTGATGGAAAAGCTAGCAGAGAGCCTGGGCAGCGAGGTTCGACCGGCGGAACGCGGCTTTTTGGAATGGCTGAAAGAAACTCTGGGGGGGTAACCCGATCCCAGAAATTGATTAATTTAGCTGTTATCCCAAAATTATTGTATGAATATGTCAAAAAAGAGCTGGCTTGAAGTGAGCCTGACCGTGGATGGGGAGCGTGCGGAGGCGGTAGCGGAAGTGCTCGGGCGTTATCTGCCTGATGGCGTAGTGATTGAGTCAACCGCGGTGAAAGCTGGTCCGGCGGATGAAAATGGCGAAGCTGTTGGCCCGCTCAGGGTTTGCGGCTACATCCCAGCGGACGAAAACCTTGAAGATACGCGGCGGAAGATTGAAGAGGGCCTGTGGTACCTGGGGAGAATCTCACCCCTGCCTGAAGCGCAATTTAAGCTGATCGAAGAAGTCAACTGGATGGAAGCGTGGAAGGAACATTACCATCCCATCCAAGTTGGGGAAAGACTTCTGATCCTGCCTGCGTGGATCGCGCCTCCCGATGATAGGCGGATTCCTATCCGGATCGACCTGGGGATGGCGTTCGGCACTGGCACACATCCAACCACCCAGCTGTGCCTGGCGCTGGCGGAGGAATATTTTTTAACCTCTGCACGCACATCTGGAACTCGGGTGATCGATATCGGGTGTGGATCGGGAATCCTATCCATCGCGGCGCTGTTGATGGGTGCAGAGAGAGCGCTGGGAGTGGATATCGACCCAGAAGCAATCCGCGCTTCAGATGAGAACGCAGCGCTCAACGAAGTAAGTGAGCGGTTTGAAGTTAGGCTCGGTTCGGTGAAAGAGATCATTGCTGGAATATCGGTTATAAAAGGTGCTCAACTTGTATTTGCTAATATCCTAGCCCCGATCCTGGTGCAGTTGCTAGATATAGGATTAGGCCAATTGGTGATTCCAGACGGTTGGTTAATTCTATCCGGCATATTGGCTGAACAAAGCCGAGGTGTCGTTGAGGCGCTGAATACCCACGGGTTTCAGTCTGTGGGGGTGCGGCGAGCGGGGGACTGGGTGGCGCTTGCCGCCCGACGGTAGTATCTAAATCCTACAATCCAGGCAAATCAAATTCAATCTCAAACGCAGGTGCTCATTTTAACATGGGCATCTTTAGGTTATGACGTTTCGCGGCGGCGATGGCAATATCATATCCCGCGTCAGCGTGCCGCACGATGCCCATACCCGGATCGGTGGTTAACACGCGCTCGAGGCGTACTGCCGCTTCAGGTGTGCCATCCGCAACAATCACCTGACCGGCGTGCTGGCTGAAACCAATACCGACGCCACCGCCGTGGTGGAAAGAAACCCATGTTGCACCGCCGACAGCATTGATCAACGCGTTCAGAATTGCCCAATCACTGACTGCATCTGTTCCATCAAGCATGCCTTCCGTCTCACGGTTGGGGGAGGCGACTGAACCGGCATCCAGGTGGTCGCGCCCGATGACAATGGGGGCTTTCACGTCTCCTTCTGCCACCAGATTGTTGAACAGCAAGCCGGCCTGGGCGCGTTCGCCATATCCGAGCCAGCAAATCCGCGAGGGTAGCCCCTGGAAGTTGACTTTTTCGCGGGCCATCTTCAACCAGCGGTGGAGATGAGTATCATCCGGGAAAAGCTCCATGATGGCTTCATCGGTACGGTAGATATCTTCCGGGTCACCAGACAGCGCCACCCAGCGGAATGGGCCCTTGCCTTCACAGAATAAAGGGCGGATATAAGCCGGGACGAAGCCCGGAAACTCGAAAGCATCCTGCACGCCTTCATCATAGGCGCGTTGGCGCAGGTTATTGCCATAATCGAAGACCTCGGCACCTCGGTGCTTGAATTCCAACATTGCCTGTACATGCCTAGCCATGGACTGCATCGCCCTGCGATGATATTCGTCCGGTTTATTGATGCGAAGGTGCTCGGCTTCTTTGACATCCAATCCAGCAGGCACATACATCATCACATCGTGGGCAGGTGTCTGGTCGGTGACGACATCAGGCACGACCCCACGCACCACCAGCTCGGCGTAGATCTCAGCGGCATTGCCGATCAATCCGATGGATTTGGGCAATTCTTTCTGCTGGTATTCCTCCACCAGGGTCATAGCCTCTTCCAGGGTATCGACTACCATATCGACATAGCCCATCTCGAGACGACGCCTGGCGCGGGCAGGGTCTACTTCGACGATGAGACCCACGCCTTCGTTCATGGTGATAGCCAAAGGCTGGGCTCCACCCATTCCACCTAATCCGGCAGTGAGCACGAATTTCCCTTTCAGGGAGGACCAACCGCGCAAACTGGCAAGTGAGCCAAGGGTTTCATAAGTGCCCTGAAGTATGCCCTGGGAACCAATGTAGATCCATGAGCCGGCGGTCATCTGACCGAACATCATTAACCCGCGCGATACAAGCTCGTCAAAATGCTCCTGCGTCGCCCAATGAGGCACCAGATTGGAGTTGGCGATCAGCACGCGGGGTGCATCCGGATGGGTCTTGAATACAACGACAGGCTTGCCTGACTGAACCAGGAGGGTCTCATCTGCCTCAAGCTCCTTGAGAGTGGCAAGGATAGCATCAAAGCATTCCCAATTCCGTGCGGCTTGCCCACGACCGCCATAGACCACCAGGTCTTGAGGTCGTTCTGCAACCTCGGGGTCGAGATTGTTTTGTATCATGCGGAAGGGAGCTTCGGTGAGCCACGATTTGCAGGTCAGCTGGGTACCGCGGGGGGCGCGGACGACACGGGGAGTCGACATAGAACCTCCTGATAGATTTAAGGCTTAATTATTATCCGGAGATGGATGATCAGGGATATTTAACCAAACATCCCCTCCTGGCTGATTATACGCCAGGAAGGGAGGAGTTAACTAATTGGATTGAAAAGTAGAATTAGCTTAAGGAATTACCCTAATGGAGCTGTCTTAGCGAACTGCGCAAAATTGGCTTTGGAAAGATGGTCGACGAGCATTTTCTGCGCATCACACCACACGGGCTTAAGCGGGCAGCTGTCATCATAGGTGCATGTTAATGCGTCACCGACACAATCGTTCAAGAGGATCGGTCCATCGATGGCTTCGATGACATCCAGGAGGCTAATGGCTTCAGCTGGTTTGGCGAGTGAAACACCACCACGTGCACCACGTGAGGTCTGTAACAGCCCGGCAACGGATAATTGTGAAACAATTTTTGCCAGGAAGGAAGGGGGAATGCCCTTTTCCTGGGCAATCTGACCGGTTGCGGCGCGTTTATCTTTCTCTAATTGTGCAAGATAAACCATTGCTCTTACTGCGTAGTCTGCTTGTCGAGTGATCTGCATGATAAACTCCCAAATTTTGATAAGATTACTATGATTAATTTTATATATTTTAGACTAAATTTGACCGAATTACAAGTGACAGAGGTCACACACAAAATATGATGGTCATCATCCCTTTAATTTGAACAAACCGGACCTATCAAAAATGTAAAAACTTACCATTCCAACTCACTTATGATAAGATAAATGAGCAATCTGAACATGCGGAGGAGAATAAATGAAACAAATTTGTGTGGTTGGAGTTGGCTATGTTGGTTTAGTTACCGCGGCTTGCTTTTCTGACTTGTGGAACCGGGTCATAGCACTGGACGTAAATGAAGAAAGAATTGAGCATCTAAAACAAGGGAAACTGCCCATCTATGAACCTGGGCTGAAGGAATTGGTTGACCATAACGTGCAGGCGAAACGATTGACATTTACCACATCGTACGCAGAATCGCTTGATGGAACTGAATTTGTTTTTATTGCAGTGGGGACGCCCATGGGAGTGGATGGTGAAGCAGACTTAGGTTACGTGGAAGCAGCTTCGCGTGAGATTGCTTTGAATATGACAGCTCCCCTGGTGATTATCAATAAATCGACCGTACCGGTGGGTACGGGTGACTGGGTGGCAGATATCATACGTCGGAATCAAAGACAGTCGATTCCATTTTGGGTGGTTTCGTGCCCCGAGTTTCTACGAGAAGGGTCAGCGATAGGTGATTTTATGCAGCCACACCGCACGGTTTTGGGCTCCTTGAACCCCGACGCGGCAGAAAAAGTGGCCCAATTACACCTTCCGCTGCGAGCACCGATCGTGATCACCGATTTACGCACCGCCGAAATGATCAAATATGCTTCCAACGCATTTTTAGCGACTAAGATTTCATTTATTAATGAAATTGCGAATATCTGCGAATGTCTGGGAGCGGACGTGAAAGAGGTTGCCATTGGAATGGGTTATGACTCACGCATAGGGCGGCAGTTCCTGGATGCGGGTGTGGGTTATGGTGGCTCGTGCTTCCCGAAGGATGTCAAGGCGCTGGCATATATGGCGGCTGAGAAAGGGCGCCATCCCCAGCTGTTGTACACTGTGATGGAGATCAATGACGACCGGCGGGAAATGGTGGTTACGCATATTAAAGAAATGGTGGGAGAGTTGAAGGGCAAGGTAATCGGCCTGCTCGGGCTCTCATTCAAGCCCAATACGGATGATATGCGTGATGCCCCGTCGATCACCATTGCCCAAAAGCTGCAAGCCGAAGGAGCAACTATTCGGGCTTACGACCCTGTGGCGATGGAAGTTGCTCATCCGCTGATGCCTGGAGTGCAAATGGTCCCAGACCCCTATGCATTAGCCCAGGATGCTGATGCTATAGTGGTCATGACTGAGTGGAACGAGTTCAAACAGCTGGATAGGCTTCGCCTGCGTGACCTCATGCGCCACCCAGTTTTATACGATGGGCGTAATATTTATGAGCCGGATGAAATGGTGAAATGCGGATTTATCTATCGCGGAGTTGGCAGAGGCTACAATGGTACAAAGGATGAGAAAGGCGCTGACCACGATATAGTGCCCTCGGTGGAATAGACAAACCCTAAACGACCACGGTCCTGAACGCAAGTGACAAGCACCCAACCTCCAATTTGCGATTACGAAAATTCTGATTATCAGACCCGTTTTTGGGAGCGTGGGGGGCGGGCGTATGAGGACAGGGCTGAAGCGATTGCTCTCCAGCGATTACTACCCAAGGGAGGCGAGCTGTTGTTGGAGCTTGGGGCAGGGGCAGGCAGAAATACACCCAGATATACCGGTTTCAGGCAAGTGGTTTTGGTGGATTACTCGCTCACGCAGCTGCAGCAAGCCCTCGAGCGCCTGGGAGGCAACCAACACTACATCTACGTTGCAGCAGATATTTATAGACTACCGTTTGTGGAAGGCTTGTTTGATGCTGCGACCATGATCCGCACTCTGCATCATATGGCAGAACCCCAGTTGGCTTTAGACCAGGTGCGCCGAACGTTACAAACCGGGGCAATATTCATCCTTGAATTTGCCAATAAGCAGAATTTGAAAGCCATCCTGCGTTATGCATTTAAAAAACAGTCCTGGTCACCTTATTCACAGGAAAGTGTGGAGTTCGAGAAATTGAACTATAACTTCCACCCCAAAGCTGTGAGGGCCTGGCTAAATAAGGCCGGTTTCGCACTCCAGGAAGAGCTGGCAGTATCCTATCTCAGATTGGGAGTACTGAAACAGAAACTGCCCATCGACCTATTGACTAAGTTGGAAGCTCGCCTCCAGTCGACGGGAAGATGGTGCCAGTTTTCTCCGAGCGTGTTCACCCGCACTCAGGCTGTGGGGGAAACTCCGAGGGCGCAGGCAGGGACTTTCTTTAAATGCCCGGTGTGTGAATCAAAAAGCGTTGAGCCGTATGGCGCTATGTTGATTTGTACAGGATGTTCGAGGGAATGGCCGATCAGGAAGGGAATATTCGATTTCCGGATCGATCCAGGCTAGATCAAGACTTTTCGATCACCCAAAAATGAGATAAACCAAATATCTTGAGAGGGGTCTGCTCAATCCATTGCATGACACTGCGGAGAAAACGGCCGAGGGCAGGAGAGCGGTAGATAATATTATCGTACGCGCCAAAAATGAGCTTTCGCTCGGTGATCGTTACAGGCAGCTGCATGAACAATAGCTCAAGGTCGGATCTGGTATAGACGCGTACATGCGGGATGAGCTGCTTTCGCCAACGGGAGGGTAGGTAGTGTACAAATGGGATATTGCCAATGTGGTATCGGCCGCGCCAAAATATACCATGGGTTTCGAAGAGGTAGCCGAGATTGGGAACAAACAGCACGATAACCCCACCAGGTGCTAGCACACGCAGCATCTCCTCAACCGAGCGGCGATCATCCCTTACGTGCTCAAGCACCTCATGGCTTAGAATGACATTGAAGGATCCACTGCTGAACGGTAGTTCTTCGCAGGCGCCATTAGCCAGCTTGGGAGAGCGGAGATGAGCCTCACAGGCACGCTCCATATCGTATTCCAGACCGATGATCGACCCAACGTAGGGAGCAAGGTGCTGCATGTACATACCCACGCCACAACCATTTTCGAGCACCCGACCCGACAGACGATTACCTCCAGCCGATAATATCATGCGGAGGCGGCGTTCCTGGCCAGCGCGCCAAACATACGATGGTTCTCCACAAGCGGCGGCTTTATCGAGATTCTGCAGGGTCATTGATTCACTCGTCAGGTTGCCCCTGCCATTCCTGATACAGATCAGTCTTAATCCCCAGGCGCGCCAGTACTCTTCCCACCGTATTATCGATAATGTCATCCACCGAAGTGGGTCGAATGTAATATGCCGGGACGGGTGGGAAGATGACCGCTCCGGCGAGAGCCGCCTCACTCATCAGCCGCAGATGACCGGGATGGTATGGCGTTTCGCGGACGACCAGCACCAATGGTCGACCTTCCTTGAGGGTGACATCGGCTGCTCGTGAGATGAGGTCTTCGGTGTAGGAATTGGCGACTGCAGACAGGGTCTTGATAGAGCAAGGGATGATCACCATCCCCAAGGTGTCATACGAACCGGATGCGATCGCAGCACCAATATCATGGAAATCGTAGGCTACGTTTGCCAGGGAGAGCACATGCTCTAAATGCCAATCCGTCTCTTGCTTGATCGTGAGTGGCGCCGTTTCGGACAGCACCAGATGAGTCTCGATAGAAATCACTTTGAGTGTCTCTAATAAACGAATCCCCAGGATAGCCCCCGAGGCAGCGGTAATGCCGACGATCAGACGCCGTGGAGATGGATTTGTAGGCTGATATAAAGGTGAGTTTTGCGGAATCATGGTAGATAACTAAAAGCAGAACATTCATGCGAAGACAAGGAATGGAATTTCAGATGAACACCTATCATTAGAATACCTATTGGATTATAACAGGTGCAAAATATGCCCAATATCCTAGATGAAACTCCCAGAAATTTGAGGTAACATCGAAATCTATAATTTAGATAGATACATGGGGGTCATTATTCCGTTAAGCGGAGGCACAAAGGAAGCGATTAAGAACTACCTGATTTCAAAAATCTCTAAAGATATATTCCTAATATTACGCGATATAATGCAAGAGAATATGCATGCGAGGATCCATGCGTATAAGACCCTCACCTAGTCATCTACCTCTAGCACTTATTATTTTTAAGTCATTATCTTCATATGTGAGGGGAAATACGTAAAGCCCGTTCCAGCTTCCTGCAAAGGTAGAACGGAACCAAAAGCAGTCATTATGGAAACTCGCGCAGCTTATATCTTAATTAGGAGGCTGCAATGAGTATTGAATTCATATTCCGGCTCGTCGGAATGGTTGTATTTGGTATTTTGGGTACCTATTTAGGAATCCTAATCGGAAACTCCACCAATCAATCACCAGAACTAAGTGGGTTCTTATTTTGTTTAGTGGGAATACTATTTGGACTGATCCTTACCCCCTATTTCACCACCCGACCCGTCCGATATATCCGCAGGACCCTGCTGAGCGTATCAACCCAAACATTGGCATCCGGGTTGACTGGGCTGGTGATAGGCCTGGTGATCGCGGCACTGCTCACTTTCCCACTGTCACTTTTACCACAGCCTTTTGGCAGGATACTTCCATTTGTAGCCGTCCTCCTGTTCGGATACCTGGGTGTCGCGGTATTTGTCATGCGTCAAACGGACCTATCTGCCTTATTCCGAGTCGGAATGGGACATACCGGCGACGAAACATCCGCCGCCAATCAGCCTTCAATCCGGACTGTGCTTTTGGATACCAGCGTGATCATTGATGGTCGAATTGCTGATATCGCCCGGACCGGTTTCCTGGTGGGGACATTACTGATCCCGCGTTTTGTGCTCAACGAGCTGCAGTTTATCGCCGATTCTTCTGATAACCTGCGCCGACAACGCGGACGTCGAGGAATAGAGGTCATATCCCAGCTGCAGAAAGATACCAGCACCCCACTGCGGATTAGCGACATGGATGTTGAAGGCGTGCGGGAGGTGGACGATAAACTGGTGGTACTGGCGCGCCAGCTGCGCTGCCCGATCCTGACCAATGACTATAACCTGAACCGGATTGCCGAGCTGCAAGGCGTAAGCGTATTAAACGTTAATGAGCTGGCGAACGCGGTCAAGCTTGTATTTCTCCCTGGTGAATCTATCGAGGTCAACGTGATTCAGGAAGGCAAGGAGTCTGGGCAGGGTGTGGGATACCTGGATGATGGCACCATGGTGGTCGTAGAAGATGGACGGAGTCATTTGAACAGAAAAATCAACGTGACGGTAACCAAAGTACTGCAAACTGCAGCCGGGAGGATGATTTTTGCCCGCCTGGAGAGAGATGAGTAAAGCAGAGGAATAAGCATGACTTTGCGTATCTATAGTACACTTTCGCGCGAAAAGGAAGATTTCCTGCCGATCGAAACAGGTAAGGCGACCATGTACGTGTGTGGTCCGACCGTATATGCTAAGGCGCATGTTGGGCACGCCATGTCGTCATTGGTGTTTGATATCATCCGCCGGTATCTGGAATACCGAGGATACCAGGTGCGGCATGCGATGAACTATACCGATGTGGATGACAAGATTATCAATAAAGCCAACCAGATGGGTATTGACCCAATCCAGCTGGCGGAGACATATATTGATGAATTTGCAAAACATTTGTCTGACCTAAATATCCTACCTGCCACGGTATATCCACGCGCTACACGTGAGATCCCATATATCATTAAATTGATCACCCAATTAGGCGAGGAAGGTTATGCCTATGAAGTGGACGGAGACGTATATTTCCGGGTTAGCAAGGATAAGGATTACGGTAAGCTCTCTGCGCGACACTTGGAGGACATGGAAGCTGGCTCGCGAGTAGATGTTGATGAGCGCAAAGAGCATCCCATGGATTTTGCGCTATGGAAGTCTTCCAAACCAGGTGAGCCGGCGTGGGAAAGCCCATGGGGAAAAGGGCGTCCGGGCTGGCATATTGAATGCTCGGCGATGAGCATGCACCACCTGGGTGAGCAGATCGATATCCACGGTGGCGGGAATGACCTGGTCTTCCCGCACCATGAAAATGAGATTGCCCAGACGGAGTCTGCAACCGGTAAACCTTTTGCTCGCTACTGGGTGCATAATGGCATGATGCAGCTGGCTGGCACAAAAATGTCGAAATCGTTAGGCAACCTGGTGACTATTGAAGATTTCCTGGCAGAACATGAAGGCGACGTGCTGCGCATGATGGTGCTTAATTCAAGCTACCACAACCCGCTCACATTTGGCGATGAAATCATCGCAGCTGCTGAAAAAGGTTTGGAACGCTTACGCTTGGCTCTGCGTCCCGCTCTAGGTGGAGGCCTGGATGAAGGCGAGGCAGTTGAGAACCTGCATAACCAGATTGAAGCGACAAAAAATAGCTTTATCGAATGCATGGACGATGATTTCAACTCTGCTGGAGCACTGGGGTATTTATTCGATCTTGTAAGGGCGATCAACCAGGCGAAAGATGCGGGTGTGTCTACTTCGATCGTGGCTGAAGGTCAGAGCCTGCTACGAGATCTGATGGGCGTGTTCGGTTTGCGGGCTGAACGACCTGAGAAGAGTGGGCAGGCAGCGCCTTATATCCAATTATTGATCGACCTCCGCCGTGAGCTTAGGGAGCAAAAACTATGGGCGCTTTCGGACCAGATACGCGCCCGATTGGCAGAGCTGGGAGTGCTGCTCGAAGACGGTAAAGATGGCACTATCTGGCGCTGGAAGTAATTAAGCCCTCCCGGAGCAAACATGCCTCCGGGATTTTTTTGGTGACGCATGAAGGAATGGCTTTACGGACGAAACGCAATCTATGAAACCATGCTAGCCAGGCGGCGGCAGTTTTTTCGTTTAAAACTGGCACAGGGAGTGGAAGAGAGGGGACACCTGACGGATATTATCCGCATGGCATCCACTTTAAAACTGCCGATTGAAAGAATGCCCCGAAGCAGCCTGGACTCGCTGGGGACGGGTCACCAGGGAGTGGGATTGGAAGCAAGCAGCTATCCATACAGCGATATGGCAGATGTGTTGCCATTGGCGGCGCGACGAGGGGAAGCTCCTTTTGTACTCATTCTAGATGTGTTACAAGACCCGCAAAACCTGGGCAGCCTGCTGCGTACAGCTGAGGCGGTAGGCATCCACGGTGTGCTGCTGCCTTTCAGGCATACCGCAACGGTCACCCCGGCGGTGGTCAACTCTTCATCAGGAGCGACGGAACACCTACTGATCGTGCAGGTGAATCTGGCTCAAGCGATTCAACAGCTAAAGGAAGAAAATATCTGGGTGATCGGTTTGGACGCAGAAGATGATTCGACATCAGTGGAACAGGTCCGTCTGGATGGACCGCTGGCACTGGTCATCGGAGGTGAGGGAAGTGGGATGCGTACATTAGTTCGTCAATCGTGTGATGTGCTAATGCGTCTGCCGATGCAAGGTAAGATCGAATCACTCAACGCTGCAGTGGCCGGGTCGGTAGCATTGTATTTTGCCTGGCAGGGGCGCGGATATAATCACAAACCCATTGACGATATCACCAAATCCTGATAGACTCTCAATCCGAAACCTAGGTTAGATACCTGTATTCAGGTTGAAGCCGGGTTTTTTTAATCTTGTGGATACATACTTGTCGCATACATATGCGTCTGGTATAATCCAATCCGCTTTCGGATCAGCACTTTTACAATTTAACCCGCCGACGTAGCTCAATCGGCAGAGCAACCGCCTTGTAAGTGGTAGGTTATGGGTTCGATTCCCATCGTCGGCTTCAGGTACAGCATCATCGTT
>JBGOXS010000012.1:0-83940 GCA_041479245.1 Anaerolineae bacterium | reverse complement strand
GTGCGAATGTTTATAGGTTACAGGTGGATAGTAAGATCAATTTTAATCAACCCATCTTACTCGATATTACGACTCAGAATTTAACATATACGCCTTCATCAACAGCACACTTATTTTCTGATGGGGAATGGTATTGGCGCGTGCGGGTGGAAGATCCAGCTCCCGTGAGCAATTGGAGTCCGATTTTACACTTTACCAAGACTTGGGCTACTCCTGAAAACACACCAGCCCTGCTTGCACCTGCAAATGGCGAGTCGTTGGCATTTTTTGATTCTCCAACATTTTCGTGGACACCAGTCCGAGGCGCAGCGCGTTATCGTTTTCAGATTGCTGCAGATGAAGAATTTAGCTCAATAACGCAATCCTCAGATACGATAACAACCACGATCCAAACGAGTACCAGACTGGCAAATGGAACCTATTATTGGCGAGTAATCCCGATGGATAAGGTTGATCATTTTGGCTCCATCAGCGATGTCAATATGTTCAGCCTTGCATATGGAAACTATGCGATGGATATGGTACCAAAACCGATTACTCCCCTTGACGATACAGATCCTGATTACACTCCCCCTACTTTCACTCCTACTTTTCATTGGTCTGCAATCATCGGCGCAGAAAAATATCGCCTGGAATATACTTCGGATGAGACCTGTGACTTCAATTCGGGAACAAACCTGGAGACCCGCCAGACTTTCTATACTCCAACCGATACATTCCCAAACGACATCCGCTACTGCTGGCATGTGAGAGTGGAATCAGGCCCTGCAGTCGGCGATTGGAGCGAGACCCGGCATTTTCAGAAAAAGTGGAATTTACAGCCCCAATTACTGACCCCCACCAATTTATACCAGACCGGTTTATATCCTGTGTATAGCTGGGCGCCTGTTCCAGGAGCTTCGCGTTATCTTATTCAAATAGCTGATAATCCGAGTTTTGTCACCAATGGGTGCTATCAAGAATCGATTACTGCTAATACCACCTACACCCCACAAACTAATTACTGTGGTACTGCTCCTTATTGGTGGCAAGTCAAACCCATAGATGGAGGCGATGAATCAGGTTTAACCAGCAACGTCGCTTCATATCAAAGCATTTACACCTCAACTGCACCTATCCTGACCTATCCTCTTTATTACTATCTTCCCAATGATCCGGTTTACTATGGAGAGGACACCATGAATCCATATGAAGACCGGACAGTTGCCTACCCGGTTTTCATGTGGCATCGAGTGACCATCCCTTCTCCCGATGGGGGAATATATGCTGCAGCATACCGAATCCAGGTGGATACGACCCCCTATTTCAATACTGACCCTCTCCCATGGGAGTATGACACAGAAAATACCAGCGCAACTCCCATAGTTGCTGATGATTTTGCCCCCATAGTTGGTCAAGACTACTACTGGCGGGTTTGTCCGCTTGATTATCTCGACGGTAATTGCCGGATAAATCCCAATTCAGGATTAATATGGTGGAGCCAGATTTGGAAAGCGCGCTTTGATCCCAGTTATGATCCTGAGAATCCCAATCCTTGGGTACTTACTCCTACGGATGGAGCAGCGCCTGTATTACTCAGACCATTCCACGGCCAGGAATCAGTCGAAACAACTCCATTGTTAGAATGGTGGCCTTTACACAATGCAACCCAATATCAGGTTGAGATCAGCCGGGATTCTTCACTCGCTAGTCCTGAGGTTATCGAAACTGTCAAAATCCCTGCCTATTCTCCTGTTGTAAGCTTGGCGCAGCGCAGTCTTGGACGAACGGACTACGGCACATTTTACTGGCATGTTCGGGGATATGTTTCAGGTGCCTGGGGGAATTGGAGCGCAACTCGGCGTTTCCATATCGCTTCACAATCCGAATGGCGCTACACACGCACGATAGGGGATCCAGCCAACCGGTTGCTGATTGGTGAAGACCAGGCAATTGATCCATCTACATCTTATGACCTGACAACCTTATTTGCGTCGCAATCCAGCACCCATTGGTATTTGGGTTTTAATGCCAATATCACGTCTCCTGATACGACCTATGTATTTTATGTAGACTTGGATCATGTAGACGGCTCCGGAGCAACTGCACCACCGGAAAGACCTTATGTAGTAACAAGCATACCTGCTCACAGGCCTGAATATGCTATTTATATTGATCAGATCGGTGGGGTGATCAATGCCGAAAACACCTGGGTTTTCTCTTGGAATGGCTCTGCTTGGGGTTTTGGACAGACACTGACCACTATTGGAGGCTCAGTATTTAATAACAGCGGGTATATTGAGCTCCAACTACCCAATGCCGCCATCGGGATGGTACAGAAGACTGGTAGTGCTTCTGTGATGTTGTTTAGCGTCAATAGAAGCACTAGCCAGGTGGAAGATTCTGTCCCATCTGACCCGACTGTCCCAGGAAGCGCACAGCTCAGTCGTTTTAGCGCTGTCTCCGACCGTATGAACTTTCTTTCTCCACCCAGTACAATAACCGGAGATCCACGCACCAACGCTTCCCTTCTGCCATTTTTCTGGGATTGGCCTACAGGAAGTGATCCCTCAAATCCGTTCGCAGGAAGTCGACTCGAAGTTCATTTGGACGCTGCATATACTAGTCTGCAGGCATACCATCTTATTAAATCTAAAGCCGACACGAATTACTTAAGTATGAACAATGATACTCTGGTTAACGATATCGTTGGCGACAATATTTATTACTGGCGGGTCCAGCCACGTTATAAATTACCCGGGCATTTAGAAGCATACGGCGCATGGTCTGGAGGCTGGAGTTTTCACAGGGTGGGGTTTGTACCTCAAGGACTTTACACAACCGCCTTGAACTCCATGCTTACATTCAATTGGGATATGGCAGAGGGTGCAAGCACATATCGGCTACAGGTTTCGACCGATCCCAATTTTGGATCGACTGTCATCAATCAAGTCACACCGATGAACTCCTATACACCTCAAGCTACCCTGGCTCAAGGGAATTATTATTGGAGGGTCCAAATCATTCGTTATGGGAATGTTGTAAATGATTGGTCTGAAACTAAGCAATTTAGCTACAGCTTACCTTCACCAACTGGTCTTACCCCAAATGGAAGCACTGTTCATTATGCCCCAACAATATGTTGGGATCCCCTTGCCGTCTATGATAATGGAGAACCAGTATTAACAGCTTGGAAATATCAGGTTCAGGTAAGTCAAGACCCCAGCTTTAGCAGCACATACGATTCCATCGATACCTATAATAACTGTTGGACCCCTACCAAGGGATACAATGACGGAACCTATTATTGGCATGTGGCCATGTCCGATGGAAACAACCACATGGGTTCGTATAGTCCTCCTGCCACTTTTATCAAACAATACCCCATAACCAAACTTATCAGTCCTATCAGTGGTGTCGAACCAGGCACACCGACGTTTGTTTGGACCCCAGTGGATGGTGCAGCAACTTATGTATTAGAAGTCTCTCTGTATTCAACCTTTTCTCTGCTTTACGAATCGGTTGAAACGATCAATACCCAATACACACCAACAAAAACTTATCTGACCGACATGGTATATCACTGGAGAATTGCCATTCGCGATCGGGATGGCAAACAGGGACCCTTCACCGATGCAACGGTCCTCGTCGGTGAGAAAAACTATATTTACCTCCCCCTAACGAAAAAATAATATTAAACTTAAAAATTACGAGGCTGAATAAGCCTCGCATTTTTTATTTTACCTCGTGTGAATTGAGATGAATACTATATATTACCAGCGATATTAAACACTATGGCTGCTATTAATCGGTTTTTATCCCAGGTATTCCCGTAGTCTGCGACGTATTGCCGGATGACGTAAGCGACTGAGCGCTTGTGCCTCGATTTGACGCACGCGTTCGCGGGTAACACCCATCTTTCGCCCCACTTCTTCCAGGGTATACGCCTGACCATCAAGCAGACCGTAACGTAACTGTAGAATACGCACCTCCCGTGGAGGCAGTCCATTCAAAACGACATCCAGGTGTTCTCGTAATAAATTGTAGGTTGCAGTTTCGTCCGGTGCAGGCACTTCTTCATCCTGGATAAAATCACCCAGGACAGAATCTTCTTCATCATCGGTCGGTGTTTCCAACGAGAGTGGACGCCGGGCTACTTGGATCATATTCTCTACTTTTTGAGGGGTAACTTCAAGCGCTTCGGCTAGCTCATCCACACTTGGATCTCGACCCAACCGCTGAGTGAGTTGGTGCTGTACACGTAACAATTTATTAATCTGGTCTCCCATATGGACCGGCACTCGGATGGTTCGTCCCTGGTCTGCGATTGCACGTGTTACTGCCTGGCGGATCCACCACGTTGCATAAGTGCTGAACTTATGTCCCCGCCGGTAATCAAACTTCTTGGCTGCACGGATCAAACCGATGTTCCCTTCCTGAATCAGGTCCAGGAACGGCACACCTCGTCCCATATACTTCTTAGCAACACTGATCACTAGGCGTGAGTTCGCTGTGATCAAATGCTCACGGGCTAACCAGCCATCTTCAATGTGCATCTGGAGCTCACCCCGCCTGCGAATGCTGATATTTCCTTTTGCCAGCTCTTCTCGCGCTAGACGACCTTGTTCAATTCGCTTTGCCAGTTGCACTTCCTCTTCAGCGGTTAATAATGGTACTCGTCCGACCTCTTTTAGGTAAAGTCCGATCGTATCGTCTGTATCGATATTGGCCAGGTAATTGTCATCGACCACCACGGCGCGATGGGTTTCCTCTTCAGTTTCTTCCTCTTCCACTGCGGTCAGTTCATCTTCCGTGGGCGCACCGACAGTGACATCGTCCATATAAGGAATCCCAGCGCTGATTAAAGCCGCAAAAGCTTCTTCAAGCTGATCTACGTCCTGTTCTGCTTCAGGGAAGAAACTCAGGATATCATCAATGGTGACAAACGATTTCTGCCTGCCCAGCTCAATTAATCGTGCCAACGCAGGGTGTTCATCCTCACGATTTGCTATAGCGTTAATTAACTCTTCATCAATCATTTTTACTCCCTAACCGGCTTAATCACCGGAGTAGGAACCAATATTCTCGTATTCAGAATACACTTTTTTTCAGTGAAAATCAAGTACCAATTCATCATAATTCCGTCCATGATCCTTTTATGGCGTTGAACTAGGTTGTGCTATAGGTGCAATAGGTGTGCCGGTCCCAGTGACTGTTCCATCAGGTGTTGCGGTAGCCAGCACGGGAGGCTCTTTTAATAGATGCAGAACGTCATCCATGGTCACATTATCTACGAGAACTACCGGACCAGAATCCACTCGAAGATAATAGCCGGTCCCAATCACTGACATAGATCCTACATATGTAATAATCTGCTTTCCGTCTGTGGTCGCCATGGTGATCGTATAAGCGGGATTGGTTAATCCAACCGCATCCAATGGAGGGTCTTGTGTCAAAGTATCAACAACCGGTAATGAAAGCAGCTGACTGCTGATGGATTCAATTTGAAAAGAATCAGCTAGCTCGGTGGGTAAATTTTTAATGACCCAAGTTGTAGATCCCGGTTCGCGCGTAAAGTCAATTGAATTTCCAACGCTGCTGGCGATGTTAATTTCAATTATCTGCGAAATCGTCAGATCATACAGCATTTGCGCAGTGGGCACGGGAGTTCCAGTGGTAGTGGCCTCGTTCTTATTCGCTTGGTAGCGTTGAAATAGCCAGGCAAAAATTATCAACACGCCAAAAACTAACACTAAAACCCAGGTTGTTCGCCGTACCATAAATGGTTATCCCTGCCTCCTACGGGCTACATACATCCCCACTCCGCCAACTACTACGATACCGGGCAGGATGACCAGCGAGGTCAATAAGATCAGTCCCGATGTGGATGGGCTGGGTTGAACGAGAGTACGCTGAACGCTCGTTTTTGGCGTGAGGCTGATTAAATTATCTACTTTAGCTGCCCAATCGATCGAGTTTACGATCATATCTCCATTTCCGTATGTTCCAAAGCTAACATTAAGTGCAAAATCAGAATCTCCGAAGACAACCAGTCGCGTATTATTACTTGTTCCTTGTGCCGCAACCGCTATAGAAACCGGACCAATCATGTCTACACCCTGATCTAGTTTCATGCTTCCATCTTTTACCGATGCCATGTCTGTCTCAGCCCAGGATTGTTGTGCGGTCATGATCAATAGCGTTCTCGTATAGTCCGTGTTGGCAGTTTCACTTGTTGTTACGCTCCGCGCGGTTGGGAAGAAAGTACCCATATCGTTCATCTGTTGAGTGATAGCATGTTGACCATATTGATTGGCTATGGCAAGGAAAGGTTGTTGGTAGGTTTGATTGGCTTGTAAGTCTACGACAATGTCATTTCCGAGCACCACCCCGTACGTCTGAGCTAAATCATTAGCTAATGGGTCAGGTGCATCTCCATACTGGGTCAACACTATCGGCTCTTCCATGACGACCATTGAACCGCCGTTATTCATATAAGTATTAAGTAAACTCACTTCACCATCCGAAAGAGGTTTCATCGGACCCGCGACAACAATCACGCTTGCATCACTTGGAATTTGATTAGTCGATAATAGATTGAGAGTGGATACTGTATAGTTTTTTGCCTCTAAAGCAGCCTTTAATTGAGTATAGGTCTGGTCCCCACTGCCATCTAAAGGGAATTCCCCATGACCCGTGAGGAAATATACAACGTGTGATCCAGGATTCATGAGACGAACCATTGCTCCCGTAATATTCGTCTCTGAAATGGCCGTTACTGGCTGTTTCGAGCTCCCCAAGTATAAAACAATGGTTCCATCCTGGGTAATTCCAGCCGCATCAGCTGCAGCTGGATCCTTATTCGGATCGACAAACTCATATTGGAATTTTCCACCGCCGTCAGTGACGTATTTGTCCAATAAACCTTTGGCATTATCTTTAGATGATGCAACTGACGGGTTTGTGGTAAAGAATGCTTTCGCAACAACCTTGTCTGGCAAGCTCTTCAAAACATCGACCGTCTCTTTTGCCAGCGTATTCGATTTGTCTTCTGTCAAATCCCAGCGTTTTGTATTTTTGTAAGCCAGGAAATTGATCACCACCAAGATACCAACGAACGCAACGGATAAGATCAATGCGTTGCTGCCATATTTAGCCTGGCGACCTGTTAAGGCACTGCGCACAGAGCCTGGATCGAGTGCAATAAATACTGCTACGCCGATCACAAACACACCCAGACAGATCTGTACCGCCAGGTTCCATTGACGTTGAACAATATACAAGCCTCCGGCAGTTAATAAAGCCAACAGTGAAATGATGAGCGCACCATATCGAACGATCTTACGCCCGTTGTTTTTCATTAGCGCCACCTCCTCATTTCAACTGACACCGTTCCAAGAAAGAGCCCCAGTGATGTTAGGCTTAGGTAAAATACAATATCACTAAGGTCTAAACTGCCTTGAAAAAAACTATAGAAATGGTCTAGATAACCGAAGTAGGACAATAACGTACTTCCAAGACCACTGGTATTTGCAGATAGCTGGGATATAAACCACATAATCAATATCACCACGAGAGTGATGAAATAAACAGCAATTTGATTGCTAATGAGGGAAGATATGAAAACACCAATAGCGATGACACTTGCAACCAATAGTGCCAATCCTATATATCCGGTAAGCAGGATACCCTGATCAATCCCAGGCTTGACTAGAAAATTCAGTATTATCGGGAATACCCATGTAATTGCCAACAAGGTGAGTATGAATAAAAACGCTCCCAGCCATTTACCCACCACCAGCTCCCAATCCTTCACCGGGGCAGTGAGTAGGAGCTCCATCGTGCCCATGCGCATCTCTTCAGAAATCGATCGCATTGTCACAGCTGGGAGGACAAATATAAGCAAAGTTACCATCGGGCTGATGACGATTTGCACACTCGGGGCATATGCTTGATACGTGGCCTGGTTAATTGCACTGCTTAGATTGATATAAAACAATAAGCCGAGGAGAATCATAAAAAAGAATGCCACTACATAAGCCACAGGACTTGCATAAAACAGCTTATATTCTTTCAGGGCGATAATCCAAACGTTACGCATGAAATCCTTCCTTACCCAAACTTTTCGATCAAGTCTTTCAATATACTCCGCTCAAGGTATTATGGAGTCTCTTCTGAATCATCTGTACTGGGAGGCTCAGGCTCCTCACGAGTAAGCTGCAGGAATATATCCTCCAGGCTGAGATCGATGTTCTTCAATTCAAGCAAGTCAAAACCCGCCTTGATAATATTTCGGGCGATCAACGGGCGTAAGTCTTTTCCGGGAGGGGTTTCTACCTCTACCGCCCCTTCTTCCTTGAGCCTGACTTTAGCAACTCCAGAAATTCCAGTGATTAACTTTTCCAGCCCATCCCCATCCCCCTGGACGCGGACGGAAACGCGCTGCACACCCGACAGACCTGCCTGCAGCCGCTCAGGAGTGTCCTCAACCACAATTTCACCTTTGTTAATAATTAAAACCCGGTCACAGATTTGCTGCGCTTCTGAAAGAATGTGCGTTGAAAGCAGCACTGTCCGTTGTTTACCAATTTCACGGATCAGCGTCCGCACCTCCCGGATCTGAGCCGGGTCCAATCCGATTGTCGGCTCATCCAGGATGAGCACCTCCGGTTCATGTAGAAGGGCTTGTGCCAGGCCGATGCGTTGTCGCATGCCTTTGGACAGGTTGCTGATATACCCGTTGGCACGGGCCTCCATATGGACAATTTCCACCACATCCTCTACCCGCTCATCTGCATTTTTTATGTGCCGTAAATCGGCCATATACTTTAAGTAATCATATACAGTCATATCCGGATACAGTGGCACTGTTTCTGGTAAATATCCTATCCGCTTCCTCACCTCGAGTGATTCATCCACCACGTCAAAACCCGCTACCCGGGCAGTACCCATGGTCGGTGGCATGAAGCCGGTGAGGATGCGCATGGTCGTGGTTTTACCTGCCCCGTTTGGACCGAGAAACCCTAAAATTTCGCCTGGATGAGCTTGGAAAGTCAGATTATTTATTGCTCGTCTTGGGCCGTAATCTTTCGTCAGTCCTTCCACTTCAATCATTAACCACTCCTGTCAATACGAAGAAAAAGCACGGCGACCGACTCCCGGAGGCTGTGCTAATACCCTTGACTATGCAGTTATTATTCCGGCATAATCTATTTGAAGAACGTATCGTGTCACTGTGTTAGACTATACATTAAAAAAACTAGCAAAGTCAAGTAGTTGTATGAAGTCTAATCGAATCCTAATCTGTAAAAATCTGCTAGACAGGTTTGACTTTTTATATGCGATTAGGTAAAATATCGCCACACATGCGGAACCTTCATAAATGAATCAATTTGAGTAATTTTCCTTTAGCACAACCCAGACGCGAATGCGTGTGGGCATTTTGTTTGTTTACATCTAATTAGGTGAAGTGGAGGAGAGATGAATATCTTGTGGCTGGCGCGACATGGTTTAACTGAGTTTGAACAAATCGCCATCATCGGCGTAGTGGTAGTAGCAATTATCAGTCTGCTGTATGCCTGGTATTTGCGCGGCAAAGTGTTAGCAAAAGATAAAGGCACCTCAAAAATGCAGGAAGTATGGAACGCCATCCGCATTGGTGCGAATAGTTATTTAAACCGCCAATTACGCTCGATCCTTCCCCTGATCGCAATTCTAACTATCGTATTATTTCTATCAGTATATATTGTTCCTCCCTCTATGGAAGCCCGCGAGTGGCATTGTATCTTTATTCAGAATGTGGATGCCCGTAATATACCCGCTTTAACCGCCTGCGCTAATGGTATCACACAGACGGGCACTCCCGGAGCCTATCAACAGATCTTGCTGATCATCGGTGTAGCCCGTATGATCGGTTTTATTATGGGTGCTTCATTCTCTTTGACGGTAGGCCAGCTTGGGATGCGCATGGCAATTCAAGCTAATGTTCGTGCCGCATCTGCAGCCCGACGTGGGTTCAATGAAGCTCTATCGATTGCCTACTACGCTGGCACGATCACCGGGATGTTGACCGATGGTCTGGGTCTTTTAGGCGGCACCCTTATCTTCATGATTTTCGGACGCGCCGCCCCAGATGCCTTGTTAGGTTTTGGCTTCGGCGGCACATTGCTGGCACTCTTTATGCGAGTGGGTGGTGGGATTTACACGAAAGCGGCTGATGTAGGCGCAGACCTGGTCGGAAAGGTTGAGCAAGACATCCCCGAGGATGACCCGCGTAATGCCGCCGTGATCGCTGACCTGGTGGGTGATAATGTGGGTGATTGTGCCGGTATGGCCGCCGATATCTTTGAAAGTTACGAGGTGACCATTGTCTCAGGACTGATCTTGGGTCTGGCGTTGGTTGCCTTAACAGGTGATCTGAAATGGATCGTTTATCCCTTGATCATCCGTGCTATCGGCGTGTTAAGCTCAATTCTCGGCACCTTTACCGTCCCCATCTGGGAAAAGTTCCCCATCAAGTTCTTGCGTGCCCATGATGCAGAAGAGGCTATGTTCCGTTCTTATGAAGTATCAAGTGTCAATACCATCTTCTGGGCATTCCTTCTGGCTTTCTTTTACGCCCATGATTGGAGGTTGGCCGCGCTAACTGCTATTGGTGTGGGTCTTGCCGTTGCCTATAATCCATTGACCTCCTACTTCACCTCCACCAAAAAGTCGCCGGTCAAAGAAATTGTGGATTCTACCCGCGGCGGTCCCGCAACGACCATCCTTTCCGGTTTATCCGTCGGCATGGAATCGAGCGTATGGGCGCTTGTAGTCATCGCCATCAGTTTTATCTTGGCATTGCTTCTTTATACCAAAGATGGAACCACTTACGTGTTGTATGCTGTAGCCATGATCGGTATCGGGATGCTCAGCCACACCGGTAACAACGTCGCCATGGACTCGTACGGTCCCATTTCAGATAACGCCAATGGGATTGGCGAAATGGCCTGGCATGGTATGGATGACGAGGAAACCCGCAAAGCTCGCCAGATCATGGCCGACCTGGATGCCGTCGGAAATACTACCAAAGCCATTACCAAGGGTGTTGCCATTGCCTCGGCTGTTATTGCTGCGGTCAGCCTTTTTGCTTCCTACATCACCGATGTTGGTCGGGTCCAGAGCCAGCTCGGTTTTGCAGTCATGGACGCCATTCGAGTGTCAGATACGCGTGTGTTTGTCGGTCTGCTCCTCGGAGGCGCCCTACCCTGGCTATTTAGCTCACTTTCCATCAAAGCAGTCACGCGTGCTGCAGGTCTGATCGTCGAAGAGGTCCGCCGCCAATTCCGTATCCCGGGAGTAATGGAAGGCACCGTCCAACCCGATTATGCTCGCGCGGTGGGCATATCTACTACCGCCGCTCAAAAAGAGTTGATCCCCCTCGCTACGATTGCCGTCCTGATGCCTTTGGTGATCGGTTTGGTATTAGGAGTTGAAGCTTTGGGTGGCTTCCTGGCTGGCATTATTCTAAGCGGGCAATTGCTGGCAGTTTTCATGGCTAACACGGGCGGTGCCTGGGACAATGCTAAGAAAACCATCGAAGATGAACCTCGTAACCTGGAGGCTAATACCGGTAAGGGTTCAGAGCGTCATAAAGCAAGTGTGGTTGGAGATACCGTTGGCGACCCACTAAAAGATACCGCCGGGCCGGCATTAAACCCGATGATCAAGGTTGTCAACCTGGTCAGCCTGATTATGGCTCCCATTATCGTGAAATATAGCCATACCCCAGCCGTTTCTTACGTCGTTGCATTCGTCCTTTTAGTCGCTGTTGGCTGGGCAATCATGCGCAGCAAGAAACGCACTGTTCCTTTTGAGAAAACCGCATAATTTCAATAGCCCTTTATCCCTCCCTACTCGGGAGGGATTTTTTTTAAAACTGGCTTCACTCTTGCAACTTCTGCTAGAATAAGGCATACTTAATAACGGGAGCCCTAAATTATGGCGATAATTTCATTACGTGCATACAATCATGAGATCGAGGGCATGATCGATAACGGACAGCTGGAAGAAGCAGTTGCCCATTGCCGTCATATCCTTGTCACCTTCCCTAAACATATTGCCTCCTACCGTCTATTGGGAAAAGCACATCTGGAACAGCAGCGTATCAGTGATGCCACTGATATTTTTCAGCGCGTTTTATCTGCAATCCCGGACGATTTTATTGCTAATGTCGGGATGAGTATCATTCGGGAGGACGAAAATAACCTAGATGCTGCTATCTGGCACATGGAGCTAGCGTATGAGACCCAACCGGCGAATATCGCTATACAGGATGAACTTCGCCGCCTCTATGGTCGCAGGGATGGCATGCAGCCTCCCAAAGTCCGCCTCACTCGTGGCGCCCTTGCCAAAATGTATGCAAAAGGAGGGCTCTTCGATCAGGCGATTGCTGAGCTGCGTGCAGCGATCGCCGAAGATCCAAACCGACCCGACCTGCAGTTATTGCTCGCCCAGATGCTCTTTCAAACCTCTCAACGCGTAGAAGCAGTGGAGGTAAGCGTGAACATCTTGAAGAAAATGCCTTTATGTTTGGAAGCTAACCGCATCCTTGCCGTCTCACTGCCTGTTGCTGAAGGCTCAGATGCTGTGAGGAACTCCCGCCAAATTGTGATCTCAATGGATCCGTATTACGCCTTTGCGGAGCCAGAAGCGATCAGCTCGGATCAGGTCCCTGAAAATGCGGTGAACATTGAACGCTTGGAATGGAAGTCTGGAATTCAGATTGGAGAAATTCCCAACCAACCCGCTTGGGCTACCTCGCTCGGGATAAATATGGAGAAACCAGCCGACGAAAATATCCCCGATTGGCTTAAAGCAGCTGAAGCCCCAGCCCCGAAACCCGTCGATGATAAAGGATCGCCAAGTGTCTCTCCCTTCATCTGGGATACTCAGGAAGTGGAAAAAATCATCACCGATACCTCCAAGCCCGAAGGAGAGATTCCGGATTGGATGAAAGATGCGGGTTGGAAACCTGCATCCGGTGAATCTATCCCGCAGCCTGATCAGATAGTGCCACCCGAAGAGTCAACCGTTGCTACTCCCGTGAGCGATAATCTCCAGCAAGCTGACATCCCTGAATGGCTGCGTGGAATTGCCCCGAATGACTTTGCTGGTCAACAAGGTCAGCAAGCTCAACCTGAAGAAGAAACCCTTTCTAATCCCTGGCTTGAGCCCCACCAACCCGGACCGACAGATTCGATCATCCAGTGGCTTGAGGACAAGCCATCTGATGCATCGGTCACTCCGCAGGCTCAAGAACAAAATATTGCTTTTTCTCCGGATGACGAGGTTCCCGAATGGCTGAAAGACCTGGATATCCCACAAACATCACCAGCCGTATCAGAAAGCCCGGTTGAAACACCAGCTGCGGAGACCTCCCAACCCTCTGCATTCCTCGAAGGGCCAGCACTAAGCGGAACATCTGAAATTGAAGCTGCTCCAATTGAACGAGTTACAGAGCCAGCCAAAGAAATACCCCCAAGTGAGGCAGAAATCCCTCCTGCTCAGTTTGTAGAAGATGCTGACCAGTCGTCCATCCCTGCAGGAGAGGAGATACCAGATTGGTTAAAAGAACTCGCCGTCGCTGTCCCGGCTGCTGCAGTTATTTCATCAGTTGTGGAAAAACCAGCTGAAGAAACACCGCTGGCCACTGAACCGGAGCCTGCTGCACAACCGGTCGCTGCTGAAATGCCGCCGCTAACCGAGTCTGAGCTTGCAGCAGAACCTGTCGCAGCAGAAACAGCTCCTGTCCTTGAGCCAGAGGTTGGCGAACAGCCACTTGCTACCGAAGCACTTTCAGCAGAGGCGATTCTTCCGGTTACTGAAGAAGAGACCACCCAGGAGCTTCCTTTAGCCGAACAAGCACCCCCAGAATCAGAACTCCCCGTGACTGCTGCTGCCGCAATGGTGGCAGGGATACTCTCAAAACCCGGCGAGGCTCCAGTTGAAGAACAGCCTTCCATCGTTGAAACAGTTCCGCCAGCTGAGGTGTCCGTTCCTTCAGAGCCATCTCCTGTTATGGAAGCGCCAATAACCACAGAAATTGCTGTTGAGCCACCTCTTCAGACCGAAGAAATTCCCGTCTCTGAACTCCCACCTCAAGCTTTAGACCAGCCTCAAATCGATCAGCTTATCCCTTCTGAAGCAGAAATACCGTCAGTTGAACCCGATGCAATGAATGAAGCCGCTGCCTTTGCCTGGCTGGAAGGTCTGGCAGCTGAACAGGATGCCAGAGAAGAGGGATTGGTCACTCCACCCGTTGAAGGAGAGGTCCAACCCCCTGAATGGGTGAAACTTGAAATGGAACCCATCACAGAAGAACCCATCCCAGCGGAGCACCCGATTGCAGCAGAAGAACCGGTACTGCCTGCAGAAGAAGTCCCGGATTGGATCAAAGGTTTAGGCGAGGAGCCCGAAGCTGAGCTTGCACCTGAGGTACCTGAATCAGCTGCTGCACCAGTTATCGAAGAAGTGCCGGTTCCAACCGCTCCTGCTGAAGCCGCAGAGGAAAACCTCGATGAGTTACCTCCCTGGCTACTTGAGATGGAACAGCCGGAAGAAGGTAAAGAGGCTCCAGCTCAATATAATGAATCCCTGGAATGGCAAGTAGAGGAATTACCAGATTGGCTCAAGGAAATAACCGAATCTGAAACAACCGAAGAGGCAGCTCCCGCAGAACAACCTGTTTCAGCCGCAGAAATTGCTACAGCTGCCGTCGTTGCCGGGTTGGCAAAGCCTGATGAAGCCGCACCACGTGAAGAAACGGTCGAGCAGCCGGTTGAGCTGCCTCAAGCCGAAACTCCAGCCCCAATCCGGGTTGAAGCTGAGCCTGCCCCGATGGCTGAAAAGCTCCGAGCAGAAACATTCGAAACCACTCCCACCGAGCCACAGGAACCTGAGCTAGTCGAACCCGTGATGCAACCTGAGCCGGTCCGGGCCGTGGTGCAACCTGACCCTGCAGAAGCAGTTTTATCGGGTGCCCGCACAGCACTCAATCTGGGTGATTCTTCTCAGGCATCAGGTTTATACTCACGCCTGATCAAGCAGAATTATCGCGTGGATGAGATCATCAAGGATTTACAGGATGCACTTTATCGCTTCCCTGTAGATGTGGATCTATGGGTCACTCTTGGAGATGCCCACTCCAATACACATGATTTGCAGGAAGCATTAAACGCCTACACCAAGGCGGAAGAATTAGCCAGGTAATCCTCTGCTATGAAAACATGCCAACGTGAAACGTACACACATACGTTTCACGTTTCGCGTATCATCAAGATTAGGAGGTCAGTATGGAACGCTCGTTGGTACTGGTAAAACCGGATGCCGTGCAAAGAGGTCTTATTGGCGAAGTTATTCTCAGATTGGAACGGCGAGGTCTACGGCTCGTTGCGGCGAAATTCATTAACGTCAGCCAGGAATTAGCCCGAATTCACTATGCTGTCCACTTGGGAAAGCCATTTTATGATGGATTAATTAGTTATATCACATCCGCTCCTGTCATGGCCATGGTCTGGGAAGGTCCGAACGCCATCAACGCCATCCGCCAGACAATGGGTGCCACCTCCCCCACTGCTGCTGCACCGGGCTCCATTCGGCACGATTTTGCTCTTGAGATCGCTCGAAACCTGACTCATGCCTCGGATACTGTGGATAATGGTGAGAAAGAAGTCGCTTTATGGTTCACTCCCCAGGAGCTGGTTGCCTGGGAACGCTCTATCGACCAGTGGGTATTCGAGGACTAGCAGCGCAGTATATTAATCAAAAAGACATCCATATTTCGCCCCGTGTCTCTCGCTAGCTGAGATTTTCCCATCATCTCACGGAGAGAGGCACGGTGGTTTTTAAGATATAATCTGACATTCTGACGCATATTTGGTCATATTCCGTTCTGATTGAAAGGTATTAATGGTGCTGAACCCGGCTGAGATAAATTCCAAACTGGAACGCATTCTCCCCACTGTGCAAAAACCTGCCCGTTATGTAGGTGGAGAGCTGAACCAGGTGGTGAAAGATTGGGCGACCATTGAGACCCATGTCGCTCTGGTTTTTCCGGATATATATGATATTGGCATGTCCAATCTAGGATTAGCCATTCTTTACGAGCTGATCAATGACCGCCCGGATGCGCTTGCTGAACGAGTATACAATCCCTGGATAGATATGGAAGCAGAATTACGCCAGGCATGCATTCCGCTTTATTCTCTCGAGACCAGGCATCCTGTCAGTACATTTGACATTGTGGGGTTCACACTTCCCTATGAAACCCTTTATACCAATATGCTCAATGCACTGGACCTGGCAGGTATCCCTTTGCTGAGTTCGGACCGGCAGGAGACTGACCCCTTGATCATCGCCGGTGGGCAAACCGCCTATAACCCTGAACCGGTTTACAAGTTCGTGGATGCCTTCGTCATCGGTGAAGGTGAGCAGGTCATCCAGGAGGTCATCGATACTTATCAGGGATGGAAGCGCTCATCCAGCCCCCGTCAGCAACTACTGAGCAGTTTAGCCTCCATCAGTGGTGTTTACGTCCCCAGTCTATACCAGGTGTATTACCATCAAGATGGCACAGTTGAGCGCCTGGCAAAGCTGGACGAACAGGCAAGTTACCCGGTCCTCAAGCGCATCCTTCCTGTGCTCCCCCCTCCCCCCACGCGGTTCATTGTTCCCAACATCGAAACTGTCCATAACCGCATCCCCATCGAGATTATGCGTGGGTGCACCCGCGGCTGCCGTTTTTGCCATGCAGGTATGGTGTCACGACCCGTCCGCGAGCGGAGCGTCTCCGCAATCCTCGAGGCTATCGACCAGGCTCTGAAATTTACCGGAATTGAAGAGATTGGTCTCCTATCCCTGTCCTCTTCTGACTATACGCATATCTCTGAGCTCGTTCAGGCCATCACCGATAAATACTGTGGTAAAAACCTGAGTATTTCCCTTCCGTCCCTGCGGATCGAATCCTTTTCGGTGGATTTAATGGATTCGCTGAGGGATTCCCGACACGGAGGTTTCACCCTGGCGCCTGAGGCTGCCACCGAGCACATGCGCAACATCATTAACAAACCCCTCAGCACTGAACAGCTGCTCGAAACTGCCCATCAAATCTATGCCCGCGGTTGGACTACCATAAAACTCTACTTTATGATCGGCCACCCGGAAGAGACTTTGGATGATGTCAGCGCCATCGTGGATTTGTGCAAGCTGGTACTCGCTGAAGGGCATAAAACCATTGGACATCGAGCGAAGTTGAATATCGGCGTCTCCACCTTCATCCCCAAGCCGCATACCCCATTTCAATGGATCGCATGTGATACCGTAGAAAAGATCCAGGCTAAGCAAACCCTCCTCAAGCAAGGGCTCCGTCACAAGGACATTAAGCTCACCTGGACGAATCCTGAAGTCACCATGCTCGAAGCCTGGCTTTCCCGTGGCGATCGACGCATGGCAGATGTGGTGTACCAGGCTTGGATAAACGGCGCAAGGTTTGATGCCTGGCAGGAACAGTTTAACTTCACCGCCTGGACAAAAGCATTTGAATCTGCCCAGCTCGATCCTTCCTTCTACACCCATCGTCCGCGTAACCAAGATGAGGTCTTCCCTTGGGACCATATCAGCACAGGAGTCCGCAAGAAATTCTTGTTCCAAGAGCTCCAGCTCAGCCAAGCCTCCCTCACCCGCATGGACTGTCGAAAGCAGTGCATTGCCTGTGGGATACTTCCTACCTATGCTAATCATCGCCGCGATCATCCTGGGTCTTCCTGGATGTGCCCAGAGGTAAAATCACCGACCAGAAACATATCAGCCGGAACTTCAGCTGATATTATTCCTTCGTCAGGTGTTGGATGACCATGCGGATCAGGATTACGTTTTCGAAGGCTGGGCCTATGCAGTACGTCGGTCATCTGGACCTGCACAGGTCATGGGAACGTACATTCAGGCGCTCTTGTCTGCCCCTGGAATACAGTCAGGGGTTCCACCCGCAGCCTCATCTTAACCTTGCCTGCGCCCTGCCGGTGGGTTTTACCAGCCAATGTGAGCTATTAGACGCCTGGTTGGAACAGGATATGTCTCTAATTGAAGTAAGGGAAGCGCTACAGTCGACTTTGCCGCCGGGTCTGGAAATCCTTAATTTGGAAAACATAGACTTGCATGCCCCTGCCCTCCAGACTCAGGTACTCTCTGCAGTGTATTCAATTCATTTTCTAGATGACGTTCCTGACCTATCTGATCGTCTCCAACGCATTATTTCAGCAGAACATTTACATCGTTTACGCCGGAATAAACCCTATGATCTACGGCTATTAATCGAACAAGCATGTCTTGTCCCGCCGGATGTTGCCGGCAGGTCCAGTATGCGCGTTCAGCTCGCTGCACGAGATGGCGCCACAGGCCGGCCTGAAGAGTTGCTAGCTGAGATGGGCTTGAAGTTCCAAGATTCGCATGTCCACAGAGAAGCACTAAAATTAAGCCGCAATTAGCGTTCTTGCATGGCCATCCCAAGTATGTTAAACTAAAATTGATTGCATCAGGAGGGAGAATACTTTGCAAAGTTCCGGCATATTGTTATCCTTCTTATTCGGCTTTTTGCCGATGCTTCTATTTGCATATGTAGTCTATTGGGTTGACCGCTATGAAAAAGAACCCATTTCTCTCTTGGGTGGTGTCTTCTTGTGGGGCGCCATCATTGCCGCGGGTGCCGCTTTTATCGTAAATTCGTTTTTGGGATTGGGGATTTATATGTTTACTGGCTCCCAGGCATTTACTGAGCTGTCCAATGCTTCCGTTTTTGCCCCAATTATCGAGGAAACCCTCAAAGGAATGGCGTGTTTATTCGTCTTCTTATTCTTTAAGCATGAATTTGATTCTGTCCTGGACGGCATCGTTTATGCTTCCATCACTGCCATCGGTTTCGCTGCCACAGAAAATATCTATTACATATACACATATGGTTTCCAGCAAAACGGATTGAATGGCATCCTGTATATGTTCTTTATTCGAGTAATTCTGGTCGGTTGGCAGCATCCTTTTTATACCGCCTTTATCGGTATCGGTCTAGCAGTTTCCCGCCTCAGCAGAACGAATTCGATCAAAATCCTTGCACCGATCATCGGTTTAACCATCGCCATTTTTGCCCATTCCGTCCACAACCTGATTTCGACCTTATTTCACGGTCTGCAGAGCCTGGCATTCAGCCTGGCATTTGATTGGTCTGGTTGGATTGCAATGATTATCTTTGTCATCTGGGCGCTCGCCCGTGAGCAAAATTGGATTGTCATCCAATTGCCCGATGAAGTAGCCAATGGCATAATCACACCCGCTCAATACAAAACTGCTTGCTCGACTAGCGCACAAACGATCGCCCGCATGCGAGCCTTATTTACGGGTAAATACCGCTTGATTGATCGGTTCTACCTGATGACGGCCGAATTAGCTTATAAGAAACACCAGGCTTCCACCCTGGGAGAGCAGGAGCAAAACCAGGCTGAAATAGATCGCGTTCGTCAGCAGCTGGTCCAACTTAGTGCTCAGATTTGCTAGTAGATGAAAGGTCTCTTTGCAGCAAAATTGGTTGGAAATAATGCATGGTAAAATAAATATCGTAGTGCCCCTGTAGCTCAGTGGATAGAGCGTTGGCCTCCGGAGCCAAAAGCGACAGTTCGAGTCTGTCCAGGGGTGCTTTTATTAATTAAGATTTGGTGTTAACTCGCACCATGCTCGTGATCACCCCCATAACCGTAATTATCGAAACCACCAGGAAGCTCGCCCCCAAGGCAGAATAATAAGCCGTAGATTGTACCTGGCTACCAGGTATGATGACGCCGATGCTCTTTTGCGACAGTATGGTAGTGAACACTGCCCCAGAAATCCCCACCCCTAACACCATCCCAAAACTTCGCCCTGTCGCCAAAATCCCTGCTGCGATCCCTTGTCTCGTTTTAGGCGCCGAACCCATCAACGCACTGTTGTTGGGAGAAATAAATGCCCCTGTTCCAAGACCGACGACCGCCAGTGCCAGCATCATCGCTCCGATCGATGACTGGACCGTCAGGTGCGATAACAGGAATAAGCCTGCTGACAAGACTGCCATACCGAACACCGCCGGGATGCGCGTTCCAATCCGGTCAGATAGTGTACCGCTGATCGGTGCGATCACCGCCATGACTATAAATTGTGCTGCAATGATCAACCCTGCCTTTGCCGGTGAAAACCCCCGTCCCTGGATCAGGTAATAAGGCATTAAAAATATACAGCTGTATACTCCGATGTAATTGATGACCGCACTTAGGGTGGTTAAAGAAAACGGCAGCTTCTTGAACAGACTGAGGTCCAGCATGGGGTATTTTCCATGGCTCTCAATATAAACGAATAGCGACAGCAATGAGACTGCAAACAGCAGCAGACCCACGATGGGGAGTGAGCTCCACCCCCACTCTCCGCCCTGGTTGAGACCCAATAGCAAAGCTCCAAGTCCCAAAATGAATGTCACCGCTCCCAGGAAATCGAACTGCTCCGTGCGCTGGTGGTTTAAATCCCTTGGAATATATCGCAAGCTGAGCCAAATCGCGGCTAACCCGACCGGTAAATTTATATAAAACACCACCCGCCATCCAAGAAGGCTGGCTAACGCTCCGCCCACCACCGGGCCAGCCGTCAACCCCAAATAAGTCATGGTCGCCTGAAGCCCCAAAGCCTGCCCGCGTTGTTCAGCCGGAAAGCTCTTGGTTAAAATCGCTGGAGAATTAGCCGCAAGCATCGCAGCCCCCAAAGCCTGCAGTCCGCGCGCCCCGATGAGTATTGCCACACTCGGTGCTGCACCAGAGAAAAATGAGCCACCCATGAATATACCAAACCCTATCAGGTAGATCGCCTTGTGTCCGCGCATATCACCCAGCCTGCCAAAACTCAGCAGCAGCCCGCTCAGTACCAGTAAATAGATCGTTACCACCCATTGAACTACGGTGATTTGTTGGTTAAAACTTTTACCGATTACAGGCAAGACTGTATTCACCACGCTGGTATCCAGCGCGGTCATGAAGGTGCCAATCCCAACTGCCAGCAGCACCCCCCATTTTTGGCTCGAATCCAAGTTTGTTTCCACCATTTACTCTTCAATCATCACAGGTTTTGGATGGTCTTTCAAAATGAAGCTGAGCACCAATGCCGTTACCAATGCTCCCACCGCCGTCACCAGAAACGTTGCCTGGTATCCCGCTGCATCGGCCAGCCGTCCTGCAACCAGCGGGATTAATAAAGCAGTCGGCGCGATCAAGGTATTGGCTAATCCTATATATGAAGGTTTCTCATGTGGTTCACCAAGTTCTTGGATCATCGCCAGTGCAATTGTCCATATAGCCACGAACGCGATACCTTCCAATGTAAATGCCAGGTAAAACCACTCCATCGATGGCGCCAACATAATGATCCCGGCGCTCAATGCAGCTGCAATCATGCCCAGCGCCATCACCCCCCGGTGGCTCCAGTGATCTCCGAGCCAGCCCATTACCGGGTTGAAAATGGTCTGTGAGATTAAACAGATCGCAGTTAATACCCCCGCCATCGCCTCATTTACCCCATTAAATCGCACTATGTAGACGGTGTAAAAGGCAAACCCAACCGTCCCTATCTGCGCCAGGATACGCACCACGATAAACCACCTGAAATTTACATCCCGTTGTAATATCGCCCGTAAATCCCTCCAAAAGTCTTTCCGCTCTATTTCGCTTGCGACTGGTGGGGTCTCCACTTCACGGGTTGAACCGAGAGCAATGTAGGATATCGTAAATGCCCCAACTGCCATCAAGAAACACAAGCTAAAGCCTGTATTAGGCACATTATTTACCAAAACCTGTCCGGCGATGTACACTCCCACTGCACCGAGTAAAGTACTGGCTGCTGTTTGCGAGCCAAAGAAAACTCCCCACCGCTCGCGGGGGATGATTTTTCCTATCATATTCTGCCAGGGGTTGGCTGCCAGGCCACCTCCGATCCCCTGCCACACCAACAAAATGAATGTTAAAAATAGGGTGATGCCAGGACCAATCTTCGGCACAAACCACGCAAGGATCGCCAATCCAAAAAACGGAAGCCTTTCGTGGATGGTCCAAAACATCACCATCGGCTTATAACGCTTTAGCTGCGACACACGCTGAGCGGTAAAGACTTGGGGAAGGTACCAGCCCACGGTATGAATCGCCTGGATCATGCCGATCAGGACGGCCGAGGTAGTAAGGTTGCTGACGAACAACGGGATGACGTATGTTAATGAAGCAAATCCAAGCGCAAAACCAAAAAAACCACCATCCATCACATTGACAATAAAATTGAATGGGATATTTTTAGATTGTTTAATTGCTGCTGGGCTCAGGGTTGCCACGGATGGGGAAATCTCCAGCGTTGAAGTGTACCATAGTGTAACAGGGTCTTGAACCTGCCGTCCATCCCAACCAATTGTGCAGTTTTCTTTCGTTGTAAAAAATTTACCCACCCCAAGGCATTTTGGAGTATTCTTCAAATGCTCGGTCGTAAAAATGCTTGAAGAGTTTCTCGTGTCCGCGTTCCCACTGTGCCAACATCGTTAACACCTGCTTTGCTTCCCCCTCCGCCTGAGACGCAGTCGTCTCGTAAAACTCAGCGAAATCCCGCTCGATCAAGAAAGCCATGCGCAGCACCGGCAGGTCTGGTACTATGGCCTCTGCCACTTTTTGATCGATGATCTCGGATTGTGCCCGTTGCGAAAAGAATCCCATCTGCTCCAGCTGTGTACCAAAATCGACTGATCCATGCTGACCCGCATCCCATAACTCAATTTGTTTGCGGATGAAATCGATGTGCTTTTGTTCCTCCCCAGCCAGCTGCTGGAACGCCTCCACTGCCGCCGCCTCGCTCAGCCTTTGAGCATTTTCTTCAAAAAAACGTTTACCCTCGTACTCACGGCTCAGGGCATAATCATATACTTTACGAGTATCCATCTGCACACCTCTCTATCTGCCTTTTACCACGCTCACTCTTACCGCGCAAATTTTATACTCCGGTATTTTTGAAATTGGATCTAATACCGCAATCGTCAGTTCATTCGCCGACGCATTAGGGAAATGGAAATTGGCATACACCATTCCCGTTGGCACCCTGTCGGTGACCCAGGCGTCAGCTTCGATACTGCCTCGCCTTGAGCTCACCTGCACCCGCTTGTGACCATCCAGCCCCAGCCTGACGGCGTCCTCCGGGTTGACTTCGATCAAGGCTTCCGGATAGATCTCTAATAAACCTTTCGCCCTGCGGGTCATCTCACCCCCATGCCAGTGATACAACACCCTGCCCGTGCTTAGTAGCATCGGGTAGTCCTCATCGGGCAGCTCCGCCGGTGGAATATGCTCGATTGGCATGAATTTTCCAACCCCGCGGGCGAACTGACCGATGTGCAAGATCGGAGTCCCTGGATGCGTCAGGTCTCTCACTGGCCAATGGAGCTGCTCGCCGCTCTCCAACCGTGCATGGCTCACCCCTGCGTAGCTGGGTGTCAGCGCCGCTACCTCATCCATGATCTGCGTCGGATGTGTGTAGTTCCAACCTGAATTTGGCGCCGGGTTCACCTGCCGCTCCCCAGCATCCAACACTCGTCTTGCAAGTTCGCTGATGATCCACCAGTCAGGTTGCGCCTCGCCCAGTGGCTCGATCGCCTGGTGCACCATCTGCACACGCCGTTCAGTGTTGGTGAACGTGCCAGTCTTTTCCGCAAAACTCACTCCTGGCAAGAGTACGTCCGCATATTCTGCCGTTTCTGAAGGGAAAATCTCCTGCAAAACGATGAATTCACACTTTTCAAGGCAGTGCCTGATGTGGGTACTGTCCGGGTCGCTCATCACTGGGTCTTCCCCCAGGATGTACAGTGCTTTGATCTTATCTTCACCGGCCGCAGGGATCATCTCCGTCACCGTCATTCCGACCTTGCTTGGCAAGCTCACACCCCATGCCGCCTCGAATTTTCTCCTGGCTGCGTCTACCGTCACCGCTTGGTACCCCGGGAAAATGTTCGGCAGACCGCCCATGTCACATGCCCCCTGGACGTTGTTCTGTCCGCGCAGTGGGTTGACCCCGCCTCCGGGTACTCCAATATTGCCCAGCAGCATCTGCAAGTTGGCTAGGTCCATCACATTGTTCACTCCCACAATATGCTGCGTGATGCCCATCGCCCACATCACTGCCATCGGTTTATTCAATGCCAGGATTTCCGCCGCCTGGTACAGCTGTTCAGTTGGAACCCCAGTGATGTCTGCAGTTTTAGCCGGTGAGTAGTTATCTACCGTCGCTTTAAACTCTTCGAACCCTTCCGTCCTTTCCTCGATAAACGCTTCGTCTTCCCAGCCCTTTTCCAGGATAACGTTCATCAATCCGTTGATCAGGGCAATATCAGTTCCTGGTTTGTGCCTCAAATGCAACGTGGCAAACTCTGTAATGTCGATCCGCCGCGGGTCGGCCACCACTAGCTTCACCCCTCGGCGCAGTACCGCTTGCCGGATCATCGTACCAAATACCGGGTGCTGTTCAGTGGTGTTTGAGCCGATGATCAGCATTGCTGCTGCCTGGTTGGCGACGTCCTTCATCGAGTTAGTCATCGCTCCCGAACCGTATGAGGTGGCCAGACCGGCCACAGTGCTGGAGTGTCAGAGCCGGGCGCAGTGGTCGATGTTATTCGTCCCCATCACCTGTCGGGCGAATTTATTCATCAGGTAGTTTTCTTCATTGGTGCATTTAGCTGAGGTCAGCACACCCACGCTGTCGGATCCATAGGTATCCCGCGCTGTTCTGAGCCTGGTAGCCGCGATAGTGAGTGCTGTCTCCCATTCGACTTCCACCCACATTCCACGCTCGCCATTTTCCCTCACACCCCCTTCAAGCAGGTATTTACGTACTCGGGGTTTGGTCAGCCTGTCCGGGTGGTGAATGTAATCGTACCCGTACCGCCCTTTTACGCATAACGCCATCCCATTCACTGGTGCATCCGGGTTGGAGCTCACCCCGATCACCCGTCCATTTTTTACATTCAGGTCAAACTGGCACCCCACCCCGCAATACGAACAAGTGGTGGTCACTTTGCTAATCTGATGTGTTCTCCCCATCGCGTAGGATAGTTTATCGCTCAGTGCCCCGGTTGGGCAATATGCCGAACACTGCCCGCAGCTCTCGCAGCGTGCCTCGAGCATCGTCGTATTTGCCCCCGCTACGATCTGCTCTTCAAAACCCCGGAACGCCACCCCCCACACGAACCGTCCTTGCACTTCTGCGCAGGCCAGCACACAGCGCCGGCATAGGATACACTTATTAAAATCCACCCGCACAAACGGGTTCGGGTCGCTGTCAACCGGGTAGCGGGTGCCTTTGCTTCCCCACTTTGGCACTTCAACCTGGTAATCATACGCCAGGTCTTGCAGCTCACACGACCCACTGGAATCACATGTCAGGCAGTCCTGCGGGTGATTTGCCAGCATCATCTCCAATGTCTTCCGTCTCGCCTGCATCACTCGGTCGCTGTGGGTTTGCACCACCATTCCTTCCCACACATTCGTCACACAGGCTGCCTGCAGGAACCGCTGCCCCTGAACTTCGACCACGCATATGCGGCAGTTCCCTGTTGGGGTCAAGTCGCGGTGGTAACACAATGTCGGGATGGTCAGATCATTTTGCCGCGCCGTCTGCAACAGCCCCGCCCCTGCTTGAGCCTCGATCAGTTTTCCATCAATGGTGAGCCGTACCGTCATATGTTTCATCCTCCAGGCAAAATCCAACCATTAAGCCGGTTTTTCCGCTTCCCTGAAGACCCTGGCAAATTGGCTCAGCGCTGACCGTATGGGTGTCGGAACGGATTGCCCCAATCCGCAGAAGGATGAATCGAACATCACATTTGCCAACTCATACAGCTCATCCACGTCACCCGGCCTCCCTTCACCCGACGCCATCTTTACTAGGATTTCATGCGCCCGATACGTCCCAACCCGGCACGGGGTGCACTTTCCACACGATTCATTAGCGAAGAAATGCAGCAGCTCCCTGAGGAATGCCACAACAGAAATACGTTGGTCGCACACCAAAAATGCACCTGCTCCGAGCGAGATACCTTTCGCACCCGATGCATAATCAATCGGAGTATCCATCAGTGTCTCACCCACGATTGTGCCGGCTGCCCCGCCTGTCAGCGCGAATTTAAATTTCGATCCGCCCTGCATCCCATCCCCGAAATCCTCGATGATCTGCCGCAGGGTCAATCCGAATGGTGCTTCGAATAGCCCCGGTCTTTTGATGTGACCCAAAAGCATGTATATTTTCGTCCCTGGAATAGCTGCCCCTGAGAGCGACCGGTACCAGCTCGCCCCGTTAAGGATTATCGCCGGTACAGCTGCGTAGGATTCAACGTTGTTCACCAGTGTCGGCAGACCGTGATATCCGTATGTGGGTGGGTATGGTGGGCGTGTGCGTGGCTCGCCCCGCTTACCCTCGAGGCTCTCGATCAGAGCGGTCTCCTCGCCGCAGATATACGCCCCAGCCCCCATGTGCACATGGATGCGAAACGAATAATCCGTCCCTTGGATGTGCTCTCCCAGCCATCCGGCTTGCTCCGCTTCTTCGATGGCATGTCGAAGCCGTTCAGCCTGGCTGATATACTCGCCTCGAATATAGATAAATGCTTCCCTCGCCGCGCAGGCATAGCCTGCCACCGCCATTCCCTCCAGTATCTGGTGCGGGTTGGTGTCGATCAACACCCGGTCCTTAAATATCAGCGGCTCCGATTCGTCCGCGTTGCATACGATATATTTCGGGCTTCGCTTTGCCTGAGCCACAAAGCGCCATTTACGTCCCACCGGGAATCCTGCCCCACCCCTGCCGGATAATCCTGATGCTTCCATCTCGCTCAGCACCGCCTCGGGAGTCTGCCCAAGCACCGCCTGTAACGCCTGGTAAGCCCCATGTTCCAGGGCTGCGGTGATCGAATCCGGGTCGATCACTCCTGCATTCGCCATTATCACCCGCAGCTCCCCCTTACGCGCCTGGCTGTAGTCCATTGGTCTACCTCGCCAGCCACTTTTAATTTTTTCTACACTCCCCGTCGTAGCTGGGCCAACTTGCTGTCCATTGACCAGCATTGCTGGCGCCCGGTCGCATAATCCCAAACAGCTTGAACGAGTGACCTTCCATCCTGGTTTTTCACCGAGTGCCTGATCAACCTCCTGCTGCAACTCAGCCGCCCCACACAACCAGCATACCGGTCCATCGCATACCCTAATAAATTCCTCGGCTTTTTCCTCCAGGTTCAGCATGGAATAGAATGAAGCTACGCCATATGTATTTGCCGGTGGAGTGTGGGTCGATCTGCCAATATCTGTAATCGCATCCCCTTCCAGGTTGCCTCGCTGTTCCTGGAGCTCAGACAGCATCTCCAGGATTGCCTCAGGATTATCCTGGTGTTTCCTCACTACTTCGCTGATCTCTGGATCTATGGGCCGGTACTTGATGATTTTATTGGTCATGCTACCTCACTCTTCATTTCTCACCACCGGGGCGGATAATATCCCTTCGGGATGTGAATATATCGTAAACCGATCTCGCCGGGCGTATCCGATCAGCGTAATCCCCAGCTCGTCCGCCATTTGCACCGATAAACTGCTCGGTGAAGTGCGCGAGATCACCACCCCCGCCCCAATTCGCCCGGCTTTCTGGATCATTTCCGAACTGATCCTCCCTGTTGTCACGATGATCTTCCTTACAGGGTTGATCCGCTCCATGATATACCGCCCGGCGATTTTATCCAATGTGTTGTGCCTGCCGATATCCTCCGCAGCGATCAAGATCTTCTCCCCATCACTCAGTGCCGAAGTATGAACCCCACCCGATTCCCTGTACAGGCTTTGTACCTCGCCCAATAGCCCGATTAATTCCCCCACTCTCTCCGCTCGCAGCATGGAGTCATTCTTTTGAACGATTTTTTTTATTTGGGATGAACTATTCTCCACGCTTGTTTCACCCCCCGAACAGCCCGTAGTGCGGGTCCAATTTTCGGGTTTCTTTACTGAGCTGTTAAGCCATACATCAATGTTGGTCTCTTCTGGGCAAACCCGCACGCTGGCAACTTCATCCATTGTCTCAATGATCTCTTCATTATATAAAAAACCTACCGCCAACGCTTCCAGGTCTGTGGGTGTGCACATGAAGGTCAGCCAGGGCTCATTATTCACCGTCAGGTTGATCGACTGCTCACTGATAATATTTGTCCGCTTTTCCTCCCATGTGCCAGCCTGGTAGGATAGTGTGTTCAAGATTTTCTTTTGCACTGGTGTCATTCCAGGGTTTTAACCATGCGCCAGGCGGGTTCGTGCATATCAATCCGTCTGCCTTTATCATCGATATAGGACCAGTACCCCGGGTCTGATCCGATAACTGCGTAACCCAGCCGTTCATAAAATCGCCGCGCGGCGTGGTTCTCTTGCCCCACATTCAACGTCACCTGTTGGAAATTGCGTTTATGCAAATCTTCCTCAATCCTCCGCATGATGTGGGCGCCTATGCCTCGGTTCCTGTATTTAGGTTTCACCCTGAACCCGTAGATATATGCACGCACGGTCCCATCTGCCAGCTCCGGGCGGTTCCTCCTCAACGATACGAAGCACTGGCCGATCAAGCCCGAGCCGTTCATTTCAGCGATCCAGATACAAGCCGCGCCCTGCTCGACCATCATGAAAGTATCCGCATACAGGCGTCGGAAGTGTGTATATTCCCCGTCCCATTCAAGTGCCGTCAGGTCGGCCTTTTCAGCTTGTCGGATGCAGACCGGGTTCATTTCTAATCAGCTCATCCAAGTAAGCTTGTTCCTGCTCATTATTTTCAATTTTACCATCCAGCCATCCTTCTCGAATTGCCCCCAGGATGCGCTTATAGATAGGGCCGGGTGGCAGCCCCCACTTGCGTAAATCCTCTCCGGTGATGTTCGGAGTGACTGTATTCAGCCGGTTGAGGTATGCCTGGAAATTGTTGCAGATGTTGTCATCACGCGCCGCTAGGTAATTGGCGTAAATTGCGATCGGTGGCACATCTTCCAGCCGGTTGCCGATCATGCTCAGTTTGGCATTCGCCACCCAGGGCAGATCCTTCCACAGCCGGCACGCTGCCAACACATCCTTCACCTGCGTGGATGGGTAGCGCAGCTTTCTCAAGACAGTTAGAGTCTTTTCCACCGGCTGGTGGATGAACCACAAGATGTAAGCCAGTTTCCGTAAGTTGTTTCCTTTACCAAGCTCCAACTTGATCCCGTGCAGTGGCTTGATATTGACGAAATCCAGCATTTCCAGGTTTTGCCGGCTCGCTGCGTCCCACACCAAGTTGGGGTGGATCTCACCTAACAAGCCCAGCGTCGAGAGCCTCTCCAGTATATTCACTCTCTCGTCCAGATCCAGGATATGGTCCAGTTCATGCCTGATCCGGTCTCCAGACACCTGACCAACCAGCGGTTTTGCCTCCACCAATAATTCAAGCGTGCGCATTTCAATATTGAAATTTAAGCGCTCTTCGAAACGCACTGCCCTGAGCATCCTCGTTGGATCATCCACGAAGGAAAGCGGATGCAGTACCCTCACCAGGCGTTCCTTAATATCGTTCAAGCCACCCCAATAATCCTGCAGCTCCCCATAATGTTTCCCATCCAACCGTAGCGCCAGGGTATTAATCGTAAAATCCCGCCGGTGCAGGTCCAGCTTGATGCTACCGCGCTCCACCGTAGGTAGCGCGGTTGGGTGGGTATAGAATTCCGTGCGTGCTGAGATCAAATCCAGGAATTCAAGCAGGTCGTTCGCGTTCTTTGGCAGCTTGAGCGTTTCTGCCAGCTTTTCGCGGATATTCGTGATCATCCACTTTGCCGTGCCGAAGCGTGCATGAGTGGTCAATCTCCCGCCAAATTTTTCTTGCAACTGGTGCGCCAGCGCGATCGCATCCCCCTCGACCACCAAGTCTAGGTCCTGGCTTGGTCGCTCCAGGATCAGGTCGCGCACGAACCCCCCTACAATGTAAAACGCTGCTTTCTGTTCATATGCGATTTCTGCAATCAATCGCAGCAGCGCCAGTCTCGCCTCCGGCATGGATGCTTCGAGTTTTTCTGCGAAGTTGAGATGACCCGGCCGGGCAGTTTCAGAAGTCAGGATCTTCAACAGGTCGGTTCGGGTGACGATTCCAATAATTTTCCCCTCATCGGCATCCATCACTGGGATCTGCCCCCAGCCTGTGTCCGTCATCAAGTGCTGCAGGCGGTCGATCGAATCATCCGGGTGGATGATCACCTCGCCCGCATCCATCAGGCTGGACGCCGTCAGATTCAGCTTGTGGGCAATTGCCCGATCCACTGCCCGGCGTGTGAGCAGACCAATCACCTTTCCGTTGCGTACCACCGGGTAGCCTTCATAACCGAAGCGCTGCATCCGGTCAGCTGCCTGCTGTGCTGGTGTGTCGGGTGACAGCACCTGTGGGCTGTGTGACATGATTTCAGCCACCGTGATTGCCGGACGAACGAATTCCGGCAGCAGCGCGATCAGCTCGTCGTGCACTTCCTCCAGCTCTCGCCCCTTGATTAAGCCCGCTGCAGCTCTAGAATGCCCTCCCCCGCCAAATCGTGCTGTTATCTCCGCTACGTCGATATTGTCGCTGGTCGAGCGCCCGATCATTTGCACCCCTGCCCGTGTGGTGATCAGCATAAACAATGCATCTGGGTCAAGCAGGTCGCGCAGTTTATGTGCCACAGTGGATAGCTCCTCGTCCAGCCCAAAAGCACTTCCGCACCCCACTACCACCGTGTGTCCATGGATCGGGTAAGTCTCCAGATTGCTTCGTAAGGAATCGTATAGTTTCTGTTGTTCACCCGATAAGGGGTGGTTCAGAAAATCACTCGCAATGCGTAAATTGGCTTCCTGCTCCAATAGGTATGACGCGGCATGCAGATCGCGCGATGTCGTCCTCGTGTAGGTGAGCGAGCCAGTATCCTCATAAATCCCCAGCAACAGCGTGGTAGCCTGGATCATGCTTAGCTCGTCATCCCGTTCTTGCATATCCTCCACGAAGATAGTTGTAGTTGCCCCCACGTCCTCGCTTGAAATTGTCCATGATGTGGGGATATCCGCCCTGATGGGGTGGTGGTCTACGATGTGTACCCTTGTCTCCGCGCTCATCCCCCGCACGCTTACCATCGACTGGGTATCCACCAGGCACACCGATTCAACGGCTTCGGGCGGCAGGTCGTGTGGGTCGACGAACGGTAGCTCTGCCCCATACAGGGTCACAAACGCGCGTACGTTCCGGTTCATCCGCCTCGGTAGCACCGGGATGGCCGAATCATCCAGTAAATACGCCCCCAACAGGGATGCCAGGGCATCGAAATCTGCTTGCTCGTGGGTCACGATGATACGCATTTGAAGTCCGACCAATCTTAAAGGACAATTCTAATCGACATTTCGATTAATGAGATAAAATAGGCGCATTCTATGCACAAGGCTTCTGAGGAGCTTGAACAGTTATGGGAGGAATTGCTTTCCCGCCAGCCTGGAACTATCAAGGCAGCTTTTGCATCTTTAAACCCTTCCAACCAGAAAGTAGTGCTTGCCCACCTGCAGCGGATGGTAAGTGAGCCCGGTTGGCAGCCTGAACAGAACCTCTCCGCTCGGGCTGCCCTGGATGTATTATTATCGCCACCAGAATAGGATACCCATGGATATCACTGAGCTTACCCTTGCGATGCATGAATTCGTGCGCAAAATGGGATGGGATGAGCCTAACAGCCCCCGCCCCCAAACCCTGCGTAATCTGGCAGTCTCTCTCAACCTTGAAGCCGCTGAGGTGTTGGAGCATTTCCAATGGGGTGAGAGCTTGAAGGATCCTCAATCCTTCTCAGATGAGCTGGCTGACGTCATGCTCTACCTGCTCCAGCTTGCCAGCCTGGCAGGGATAGACCTTGAAAAGGCCGTCCTCACCAAGCTTGACAAGAACTACCGCCGCACCTGGGACAAGCCTGCATAACCATGGGCACACGCATCACGGTTTTCGGTGGCTCCCAGCCCAAACCCGGTGACCCGGTTTATCAGGATGCCCTGCACCTCGGGAAGCTGATTGCCCAGGCGGGCTATACCCTGCTCAACGGCGGCTATATCGGTACCATGGAAGCTCTCAGCCGTGGCGCCGCTGAGGCGGGTGGGCATGTCGTCGGTGTTACCTGTGACCAGATCGAATCCTGGCGACCGGTTAAAGCCAACCCCTGGGTCACGGAAGAATGGCATTACACCACCTTCCAGGAGCGCATTTTCGCCCTGATCGAGAAATGCGACGCCTGCCTCGCTCTCCCTGGTGGGGTTGGCACCCTCGCTGAGCTGGTGCTCACCTGGAACCTCCTGCTCACCCACATCCTGCCTCCCCGCCCTCTCATCCTGATCGGTGCTGGCTGGCAGGCCGTGATCGATAAACTACTCGCTGAGCATGGCGAATTTATTCCCGCAGCTCAGCGTCCGTGGGTATTATTTTCCCCCAATGTAGACTCAGCTTTCCTACTGTTGCAGGAAACCCTTTCCAATGAGAAAATATTGAACCAAAGGACTGATCCATGACCGAAGATAAACTTCCTACCCAATCTGAAAACTTTGCTGAATGGTACAACCAGCTTGTTCTCAAAGCTGAGCTGGCTGATTATGCCCCGGTACGCGGCTGCATGGTAGTGCGCCCGTACGGATGGGCTGTGTGGGAGAATATGACCGCCGCTCTTGACCGCCGCTTCAAAGCCACAGGGCATGTTAATGCTGCCTTTCCCCTGCTTATCCCCATGTCATTCTTCGAAAAGGAGAAGTCCCACGTCGAAGGCTTCTCGCCCGAGCTGGCGGTCGTCACCATCGGTGGCGGCGAAAAGCTGGAGGAGCCTCTCGTTGTGCGACCCACCTCAGAGACCATCGTCGGCACCATGTACGCCAAGTGGATCAAGTCATACCGCGATCTGCCTGTACTGATCAACCAATGGGGCAGTGTGGTACGCTGGGAGATGCGCACCAAGCTCTTCCTGCGCACGCTTGAATTCTATTGGCAGGAGGGTCACACCGCCCACGCCACCCCTGAAGAAGGGCAGGAAGAAACCCTGCGCATGTTGGATGTCTACGCCGATTTTGCAATCGAGGATGGCGCCATCCCGGTGATTAAGGGCCGCAAGAGCCAGTCTGAAAAGTTCGCCGGCGCCGATAATTCCTTCAGTATCGAAGCGATGATGGGGGATACCAAAGCCCTTCAGGCGGGCACATCCCATAATCTGGGGCAGAACTTCGCCAAAGCCTTCAACATCCAGTTTCTGGATAAGAATAACCTCCTTCAGTACGTTTGGACCACTTCCTGGGGCCTCTCCACCCGTTTCGTGGGTGCGGTCATCATGACCCACGGTGATGACCAGGGTCTCATCCTGCCTCCTAAGCTGGCTCCTTACCAGGCTGTCATCATACCCATTTATAAAAACGATGAAGAGAAGTCTCTCGTAATGGCTGTGGTTTCCAAGGTAGAGCAGGAGCTGCAAAGCTTCCGCCTCAAGGTCGACAGACGTGAGGAAGTCACCCCCGGCTTCAAGTTCAACGATTGGGAGATGCGCGGCGTCCCACTGCGCATTGAGATCGGTCCCAAGGACATCCAAAAGAATTCATTGGCATTCGCCCGGCGGGATATGCCGGGTAAGGCTGGTAAGAGCTTTGTCCAACACGACCAGCTCGAAGCCCAGGTGGCTGAAGTGCTGCAGTCCATCCAGGCCTCCATGTTCGAACGCGCCCTCGAATTCCGCCGAGATCACACTTTCGATCCCAAGGATTACAACGAGTTGAAATCCGCTGTTGAGAAAGGCTGGGCGTTCTCCTGGTGGTGTGGCGACTCTGAATGCGAGACCAAGGTCAAGGATGAGACCAAAGCGACCACCCGCTGCATCCCTCTCGACCAAGAGCCGGGTAAAGGCATCTGTATCGTGTGCGGCAAACCCGCCAGCGAAAAGGTCATCTTTGGCAAAGCCTACTAAGATATTTTCATTGCGCCTGTCCCCGCTGGTGTACTGGGAGTGACCGGTGTTCTTCCGGTCTCGAAGCGATCTGCTGGTAACAATAACCGGGAACGCTGATGCTGAATTGCACGGTAATAGTTATCGCGCCGTTCCCCATTAATTTTCTATACTCGACCTAACACCGCCCATATTTTCCGGGATGCGGAAATTAGGTGAGGCAGGAAGGGGTAGATAATCACAGGAAAAACACATCTAATATTTTCTTGCCGTTTTCTTTAGGGACGGCTCGCGAGCCATCCCTACATTATTCTATACTTGCTACATGCATTAAAATCGGCTATGCGCATTATCGTTTCTCTGGTTCATCACAATTTTCATTATAAATATCCTCTTTTCAGCGTAAAATACAACCATGCCCGCCATCCAACCCGCTCGCCTCAAGCGTCAGGTCGCTGACCTCGTCGCTCTTTACGGCCAGCCGACTGCCTTCGTGCGTCAGCTTCACTCCGTGCTCGATCTATACTCCGACCACACCCAGCGGCAAGGACAGTCCGGTATCCCTTCACCCTTGATGGAATCCTACAACACCCCTCCTCCCGTGATGCGCCAGATCTGGCATGAGCTCAACAAAACCACCCGCCCTCATCCAAATGCCGCTCTCCACCTGAGTGACGCTTTGTGGGCAGAGCCCAATGTTGACCTACAGCTGCTTGCCGCCCGTCTGCTGGGGCAGCTTCCCCTTGTACCTCCCGAGCCCATGGTCGACCGCCTCCAGTCTTGGGTACACTCTGACCCTGACAAGCGCCTCCTGGAAGGACTGCTGGAATTCGGTCTTGTGAGGTTCCAGCGCGATGCCCCTGACCAGCTACTCGAGCTGATCGCCTCGTGGCTGTCTTCGAACGACCTGCCCGCCCAACATGCTGGTCTGCGTGCCCTGCTTCCCCTGGTGATAGACCCCGGGTGCCCTCACTTGCCGGTCATATTCCGCTTGATCACTCCATTCACACGGGTTGCCCCCTCCCGCCTCCGCCCAGATATAGTCGCCGTATTGGTGGCGCTGTCGCGCTGCTCTCCCTCCGAGACAGCCTACATGCTGCGCCTAAACCTCACCACCCCCGACAATCCCGACACCCCCTGGCTCATCCGCCAAGTGCTGGACGAATTCCCTGCTGAAACTCAGGCCGGCCTGCGTGCCGCAATGAAAGCGTTGGGTTGATAATCTAATTTCCAAATTTAAACCATAATACCAATGAGCAAACCCATTTATCGTCTAGGGGCACAAGTAAGTAAGTTGAAAATGACCTGTTTGGGATTCCTCCCTTGCGCCTTCCTATGGTTTTCACTTTGATCTATGTATTTTCTGGGATCACCATTCCCGATTACAATACGCGATTTCATTTCGAGGAGTGTTCGTTGCGACGAATCAACCTCCAACAAACACCCTCCTGAATACTATGACCGCGATGATATCAAGAGATCTTTGATACTCGTTGCACATCTTAAACAAAATTAAAAAGGCAGATTGCCACGAGACAGGAAGATCACATGTCTCTCGCACTGACAATTATCGCTAACAGCCATCGTTGATGGCGGTCAGGTCATCTTCAAACTGAATCTCTGCTTGTAATTACAATCAGGGTTTTTAATTATTATTTGTCCTCGTGTCGTTAGTTTCCTTTGTGGTGATCTTTCCCTATTAACATTCATCTGTGTTTAAACCCATTCCATTCTGATAAAATATTAATAGCGGATTTCCCAATCTCTGTTATAATTCCCCCGCTGACTAGACCGCCCGGCGGCTGGTGCTGCCTGGTAGGAGACCTGCTAGAAGCAAATTAAAATAATCTGGAGCAGATGTCATGGATAAGGAAACAAAAGCAAAAACAATGGAAACATTCGCCCGTCATGCGGGCGACACCGGATCACCCGAAGTGCAAGTTGCTATTCTTTCGAACAGAATATCAGAACTGACCGAGCATCTTCGTGAGCACAAGCACGATGAGTCCTCTCGTCGTGGATTACTCAAGATGGTGGGGCAACGCCGACGTCTTCTCGCCTACATCAGGCGAAATGAGTATCAGCGCTACATGGCGCTGACAGACCGGCTGAACATCCGCCGCAAATAGCTTTAGCCCACCCTTGAGTAGATGGGACGAAACCGTTCCCATTTACTCTCATTTGGGGAGTTAAGAAAACCAGCCTCAGGTCGGGAATTGATGGATAACGACAACATAAATAATCCAAGGCGGCTTCATAATGCCGCCTAGAGTGGTTGTCGCTAACTCTCAGTTTCTGACCTTGATGGCACCATAATATTTAGGAGAAACTGAATAATGAAACCCGAATCAAAAAATTATAGCGCGATGGTCGGTGGCAAGCCCATCACCTTCGAGTCCGGCACGCTCGCCGGTCAAGCCGGCGGTGCAGTCACCGTCCGCCTGGGCGACACGATGATCTTCGCTGCCGCTACCATGAGCACCGAGGTCCGCCTCGGGATCGATTACTTCCCCCTCACCATAGATTATGAAGAGCGCATGTACGCTGGTGGTCGCATCCCCGGCTCGTTCTTCCGCCGTGAAGGGCGACCCTCAGAGGAAGCCATCCTTATTGCCCGCCTTACTGATCGTCCTCTACGCCCACTCTTTTCCAAGGACCTGCGGAACGACGTCCAGGTGATCCTGTACTCGTTCTCGGTAGATGGTGAAAATCCCATTGACGCCCTGGCAATCAATGCGGCCTCCACAGCGCTGATGATATCAGACGTCCCGTGGGGTGGCCCAGTTGCTGCCGTACGCATTGGTCGTATCAACGGTGAGTTTGTGGTCAACCCCAGCTCCACCGAGCAGGATAGCTCTGACCTTGACCTGCGCATCGCCGGCACACGTGACGCCATCCTGATGGTCGAGTGCGGCGCAAAGGAAGTCCCTGAATCGGTCATGGTGGATGCGTTGAACTTTGGTCACCAATCCATCCAACCCCTGATCGACCTCCAGGAACAAATGGTACGCGAGGTCGGTAAACCCAAGCGCGCCTATGTACCATTCAACCTGGCGGAAACTGTACAGAATCCGGTCAATGAGAGGGCAGCCGCTCGTCTCAACGAGCTTATGGCTGCCCCGCATACCAAGGCTGAGCTGGATACAGCCATTTCAGCATTACAGCAGGAAATCGTAACTGAGCTGACTGCTGAGGATGAATCCCTCGCCCCCAATGTCATCGAAGCTATTGACGAAACTTTGAAAACCGTGGTCCGCCGGCGAATTATCGAAAACCAGATCCGTCCAGACGGTCGGGGTCTGACCGATATCCGCCCCATCTGGGGTGAGGTTGGTCTCAGCCCGCGCGCCCATGGCTCAGGTCTGTTCACCCGTGGAGAGACGCAAGTGCTCACCCTGGCGACCCTCGGCACCCCGCGTGATGCCCAGGAGATTGACAGCCTCACAGGATCTGAATCCAAGCGATATATGCATCACTATAACTTTCCGCCCTTCTCCACCGGTGAAGTCCGCCCTCTGCGCGGCTCCTCTCGGCGTGACGTAGGTCACGGTGCCCTGGCGGAACGCGCTCTCGTGCCGGTTCTCCCTCCCGAAACTGAATTCCCCTACACGCTGCGACTGGTATCAGAAGTGCTGTCCTCCAATGGCTCCACCTCCATGGCTTCGGTGTGTGGTTCCACCCTGGCACTAATGGATACTGGTGTACCCATCAAGGCTCCCGTCGCCGGTGTTGCCATGGGCTTGATCAAGGAAGGCGACAAATACTCCATCCTCACCGATATCATGGGAATGGAAGACCACCTGGGTGACATGGACTTCAAAGTCGCCGGCACCCGTGAAGGTATTACTGCTCTGCAGATGGATATCAAGATCAAGGGCATCACTCCCGAGATCATGTCGAAAGCTCTCGAGCAAGCCCGTATAGCTCGCTTATTCATCCTGGATAAAATCCTGGAGATCATCCCAGAGCCTCGTAAAGAGCTCAAGAGCTTCGCCCCCCGTATCACCGTCCTACACATCCCGTCCGAGAAAATTGGTGCGGTCATCGGCCCTGGCGGCAAGATTATCCGCAACATCCAGGATGAGACTGGCGTCAAGATTGATATCGAGGAAGATGGCACCGTCTACATCGCTGCAACCGATGGCCCCGCTGCTGAAAGAGCACGCGAGATGGTCGAAAGTATCATCGAAGTGCCGGAAGTCGGGCGTATTTACACCGGAAAAGTGGTCCGCACCACAGATTTCGGTGCCTTTGTCGAGATCCTGCCCAACCAGGACGGTCTGGTGCACATCTCCCAGCTGGATAGCGAGCGCATCAATAAGGTGGAAGATGTCGTTTCCGTCGGTGATGAGATTACCGTCATGATTACTAACATCGATGATAGCGGTAAGATCCGCCTATCCCGCCAGGCAGTACTTGAGGGCTGGACCCTCGAAGAAGCCAAGGAACACGATCGCCCCTCCGGGGGTCGTTCAGGCGGCTCGCGTGGTGGTGGTGGAAGCAGACGTCCATACAACCCCAACGGCGGCAACCGCGATCGACGCGATCGCCATTAATAATGCATATAACAACCCGTTTTCGGTTCGAAAACGGGTTTCGTTTTATTTATGCTAAAATCAATGCGATGCCTGCCAGGTTTTCCACCACTGAGTACCGCTACCCGTACGAATACCTTATCCTGCTGCTGACCATCCTGGTGGTGCTGATGGTGATTGCTTTCACCGCTGCTGCCACTGTTTGCGGGAGCGCCATCTTTGTGCCTGTAGTTGTCCTCGTCGGCTATTTCGCCAGTCGCAGTAATCACCACGCCTTACTCTCCCAGGCACAGAAGGTTACTCCCACTAGCATACCGGAGATGATTCCTCTCATCGAAGAGAATTCTGCCCGCCTTCAGGTCGAACCCGTGGATGTTTTCATCGTCCCTTCTAACCAGCTGAATGCCTACACCTTCGGGATGGACAGCCCCAAAGCCATCGTGCTCTACTCGCCTCTGTTCAAGGTGATGGACAGGGATGAAATCCAATTCATCCTGGGGCATGAGATGGGGCATGTCAAGCTGGGTCACACCGTGCTGAACACGCTGGTGGGTGGTATGGCTGGTATCCCCAGTAGCGTTGGTGCGCTCGCTATCATGGAATTGGCTTTCCGCTGGTGGAACCGGGCTTGTGAATACTCTGCCGACCGGGCAGGAGTCCTGGCCTGTGCAAAGCCTGCTAAGGCCATTTCGGCCTTGATCAAGCTTGAGGCCGGTCCGGCTGCTCTCACTCAGGTTGGGATGCAGGCTGCCATCCAGCACATCGAGTCGGAGGATGACGATATACTGCAAAATATCGGCGAGTTGATGGCTACGCACCCCATGGTTGCCAAGCGTGTTGATGAGATCCGCAAATTCGCCACCTCGCAGGAATACCTCACCCTGAAGGTAAAAATGGACCAAAACCTCCCCAACTGAATAGTCCTTATCATAGATAAACACATGGACCTGACTGAATTTGCTTTCCGTATGCCCAAAGCCGAACTTCACGTCCACCTGGAAGGCTCTATCCTACCACGCACCCTGCTCGAGCTGGCGCAGCGCAACCACATCAACTTGCCTGCTGACGATGTAGCCGGATTGGAACAGCTATACTCCTTCAATAATTTTGAGCAGTTCCTTCAAACCTACTTGATGATCACAGGATGTCTCCGAACACCGGATGATTACCGCCTGATCGCCTATGAATTCGGCAGTGAATGCGCCAGACAGAATATCCGCTACGCTGAAGTGATCTTCACAATTCAAACCAGCATGGTGCTGACTGGTCTGACCTGGCAGGAAATCCTGCGGGGGTTGAATGTCGGCCGTGAACAGGCTGCTGCTGACTTCGGCATACACTGGCAGTGGATCTTCGATATCGTCCGTAACGAGCCTGATACCCAGGCTGCCGTGCTTGAGATTACCCTGGCAGCGCGCGATTTAGGTGTAGTTGCCTTAGGACTCGGGGGACTTGAGACGGGTTTCCCTCCTGAGCTGTTTGTTGATACATTCCGCCGTGCTGAATCCGAAGGGCTTCACCGTGCGCCTCATGCCGGTGAGATCGCCGGTCCGCAGAGCGTGTGGTCGGCGGTAAAACTGCTGCATGCCAACCGCATCGAGCACGGAGTAAGGAGTATCGAAGATCAATCACTCGTCCAATACCTCCGATCGACCGGCATACCTCTAGACGTCTGCCCCACCAGTAATATCTGCCTGAATGTCTATCCAACCTATGCGGCTCACCCACTGCGTAAATTATGGGATGCCGGGTTGATCCTGACCATCGGATCCGATGACCCGCCCATGTTCGGCACCGATCTTAATCATGAGTACCAGGTGTTGGTAAAGGATTATAATTTCACCCAAGCTGAGCTGGAGCGCATCAGTTTGAATGCCGTCCATGCCAGTTTCCTCAGCCTGGCAGAAAAACAAAACCTGGAACAGGAATTCCAGGCACAGTTCAATAGATTATCGGTACTATAAAAGTGAGGTGAATATGACTACAGAGCATGATCCATATAAATCGTTGGCAACCCGGTTAGACAGCCTCCCAAACGGTTTCCCACCTACCGAAGATTCTTCGGAACTGCGTTTATTAGCTAGGCTATTTACACCTGAAGAAGCTGAGCTCGCTTCACAGCTGTTGATCAAGCTGGAGACTGCGGATGAGATTGCCGCCCGTTTGCAGCTGGATTACAACACCACCCGCAGACTGCTTAAGGGTATGGCATCAAGGGGGCTTATCAAAGCCGACAGGGCAGATGGCGGGTTAGGCTATGGTCTGTTACCGTTCGTAGTCGGGATCTATGAGAATCAAACAGGCGATTTGTTGGATGCAGAACTTGCCCGCTTATTTGAGGATTACTACCAGCGCGCCTTCGCCAGGGTTTTATCCGTACAACCTGCCGTTCACCGAGTCATCCCGGTGGGTGAAAATATAAAAATGGACATGCAGGTCGCACCCTTCGAATCGGTAGTAGGGATTATCGAGAACGCCAGGTCTTGGGCAGTGCTCGATTGCATCTGCCGTAAGCAAACCACCTTGATCGGAAAAGGCTGCCACCACACCCTCCGAAATTGCTTATCGATGAGCTCCTCACCCGATGCCTTCCATACTACAGATATCGTAGACGCCCTCACCAAGGAAGAAGCATATGCCGTTCTGCGCCGTGCTGACGAGGAAGGTCTGGTCCACACGGTGAGTAATAACCAATCAGGCACCTGGTACATCTGCAACTGCTGCACCTGCTCTTGCGGTATCCTGCGTGGCATGGCAGAGCTCGGTATTGCCAATGTTGTTGCCAGCTCGGCATTTGTAAATACCGTGGATGTGAGCTTGTGCAATGCGTGCGGGTTGTGTGTGGAGAACTGTCAGTTCGATGCTCTTACCGTGGAAGATACTGCCGTAGTGAACAAAACGCGCTGCGTCGGCTGCGGAGTATGCGTGAACGCCTGCCCTGACGAAGCGCTGATCCTGGTGCGACGTCCAGACGATGAGATCAAGCCTGTACCAGCCAGCATCACCGAATGGGGCGATCAACGTGCTCGCGCTCGCGGCATTGATCTAACTCCCTTTTTATAAGTGTTTTTATATTTGCTAGGCTAGTAATAATCACTCACCCCTTTCCTCCTTGCCTACTAGGGGATGAGGAATTAAGCCGAAAAATATTGCTACGCTGGGGCTGTGCCCCTGCGTAGCTTATTTATTAATTACTTTTCCCTCCTCGAAAGCGGGGGTACAACTTAATATTACGAAATAGTTAATTGACCCTGCGTGGGTAAGTAAGGCATTTTGGGTCCGGGAATACCCAATTGCTCCGAAAGTGCTGCCTGCATGGCAATCCGATCATCCCAGTCATACTCAATATTTCCAAAGCACATTGATTGCTCGTGGCCCTTGCCGCAGGCGATGACCACATCGCCTGGATGTGCCTGTGAAATAGCAAAGCGGATCGCCTCACCCCGGTCAGGAACCTTCCAATAAGACTGACCTTCGATCCCACCCCGCGAATCAGCACCGGCGGCCATCTCGTCCAGGATGTCTTCCAGCAGCTCCGTGCGTGGGTCCTCTGCGGTCAGCACAGTTAAATCGGCCAGCTCTATCGAGGTCTCTGCCATCATCTTGCGCTTCTGTCGATCACGTAACCCCGCCGCCCCAAAAACTGCAATTACTCTCCCATGGGTGATCTGGCGGACGGTTTGAAGCGCCTTTTCGAGTGCGTTGGGTGTGTGGGCGAAATCAACGATGGCGGTGAAGTCTTGCCCCAGGTCTATCCGCTCCATCCGACCTGGCACGGTCTGAACCGTCGCAATCCCCGCCTGCGCATCTATAGGCCTGATACCCAGGCAGTAGACAGTAGTGGCGATGGCTGCCAGGCAGTTCGAGATATTAAAATCGCCTAGCAGATGGCAGAAGATCGGGAACTGCTGCTGCTTCCCGATCACAGTGAAAATTAACCCCTCCTGCGTGTGCTCTACATCTTCCGGTCGGATATCTGCCTCCGGGTGGAAGCCATAGCTGATCAAGCTACCTGTCGATACCTGCGAAAGGTATTCAAACGACGTATCATCCAGGTTTAACACCGCTGCCCTCAGGTTGCCGTGCTGTTTGGGTAAAGTCGAGTTTAATCCAATGAAGAGGCGAGCCTTCGCTGAGCGGTACGCCTCATAGGATCCATGGTAATCCAGGTGTTCATGGGTTACATTCGTCACCACCCCTATGTCGAACTCGCAAGTGTCCACCCGGTGTTGGGCCAATCCGTGTGAGGTTACCTCCAGCACCACGTGCGTGAGCCCCGCGGCTACCATCTGTGCCAGGTAGCGCTGCACGTCGGGTGCATCCGGCGTGGTCACGTGGAACCCGGTGTCGAGCACCTGGTCGCCGATCACCGCGTTAATCGTCGAGATCATCCCGGACCTAATCCCGGATGCTTGCAGGATCTGATAGATCATGTTGGTGGTGGTAGTTTTGCCGTCCGTACCGGTTACCCCGATCATGGTCAGCTTGCGCGCCGGGTAGCCATAAAATGCGGCTGCGAGATGCGGCAGCGCCATCCGGCTGTCGTCCACTTGCAGGTATGGCACCTGCAAACCTTCAAGCGGTTTTGTGCCCACCACCGCAGCTGCACCCGCTGCCAAGGCCGTCGGGATATACTTGTGACCATCTACCGCACCACCAACCAGGGCAACGAACAAATCTCCCCCGTGCACCAACCGGGAATCGGAAACAATACCTTGGATCTCAGCCTCACCATTCGACAAAGTATACGTGTATGGGAATTCGCTCAGTAGATCAGATAGTTTCATAAAGAATCAAAACGCCCCAAGTGATTATACCCGGGGCGTCTCCAAGAAAAATGTTGATAATGAACCAATTACAAACAAGGTTGTTTCGCCAATAAACCTATTTTCTTCCCTGAAGAGCTTTAGTTCAGGAGATGGATTGGCGCAATGACTCCAGTTGACCTGCCACTGAGGCATCTAATACTTTACCTCCCACACGGATAACCAGCCCACCCAGGATGTTCGGGTCAACCCGGAAAGTAACCGTTGCCTGGCTGCCAACTTTAGTTAGAATGTCGCCTTTCACTGCATCCATCTCTTCGGATGAAAGCGGCAAGGCGCTGGTTACTTCAGCCGTGGTTCCGCTGATTGTGGCGCCTTCCAACACTTCCACTTTACCCGCACGGACACCTGAGAAGAATTCGTTGATCAGGGCGTGCTGACGTTGCTCATCCAGTGATTCACCCACCAGCTTTTGGGCAGCTGCAATCGCCAAAGCACCAATCTGGCTACGTAGATCACCCAGCATGCGGCCGCGTTCTGCTTCCACTTCTGTCAGGGCGGCTTCCCGCTCCTTGGTAGACTCAGCTTCAGCAGCTGCGCGGATTTCAATAGCCGCGGCTTCGGCCCGGTCGGTGGATTCACGTACTACCTGGTTGGCTTTATTTTGAGCTTCAGCGACGATCCTTGCCGCATCCTGCTCGGCGTTCGCCCTTGCTTCACTAGCCACACGTGCATCTTCCAATCCCTGAGCGATCTTCTCCTTGCGGTTATTCATCATCTTAAGGATGGGCTTATACGCCCACGCATACAACAGGATGCACACGATGGTGAAGTTTAATATCTGGAAGATTAAGGTGCCTATACTGATACCAAGTTTTTCCATTTTGAATCTTCTCCAGGTAGGTCTATCCGACGAAGATGATGATCAAGGCGACAGCCAGGGCGTAAATTGCGACTGCTTCGGCGAATGCCATACCCAGGATCATATTCGTCTGGATGATACCGGCTGCGTCGGGATTGCGCCCCATGGCTTGCACACCACCGGAGGCTGACAACCCCACGCCTACACCAGCACCGATAGCGCCCAGCATGGCGAGGCCTGCACCCAATAATTTCATAGCGTGGACAAAAGCAACTGGATCATTCATTATTAAATCTCCTTATCCTGATAATGTCTATCTCAATTAGGGTTGTTCTTCACTATGATGTCCGGCCGTGGCACCGCTAATAAATACTGTAGCCAACAGGAAAAAAACATATGCCTGGATCACACCAAAAAATAACTCAAACAGGTACAGACCAGCCGGTACCACCACTGCGACCAATATACCAATGATTGAAAGCAGTAATGCTCCGGCAAATACATTTCCAAAAAGACGGAAGCCAAACGAGAGGATTTTGGCGAACTCAAGCACGATTTCAAGGATACCCACCACAAAGTCGATCAACCCAAATACACCCCCGTAGATAAGCTTCTTGATCGGTAAGTATTTGGAAAAATAACCGGGTCCCAAAGCCCAGCTTCCATACACCTGGGTCAACACTACGGTAGTGATGGCAAGCGCAAATGTGAAATTCAAATCAGTGGCTGAGCCGCGTAAAAAACCCACCACATCACAAGATGTGCATATCGTTTCACCACTCGCGGCAGTCGCTTCACCAGTTGCGGTCGCTCCCTCACCTGTGCTGGATGTTGGGGTAACTGGTTGACCCTTATCTATCGTGTACACTTCCAGGCTTCCTACCTGGAAAAGCTTTACTGGAGCATAGCCTTTGGCTGATACAGTTTCCTCCAAGCGCCCTATGGTCTCAAAGCCAGGGACCAGCTTGACCATATTGGCAACAAAAATGAGTAGAAATATCGTTGCGGGTATCGGAAAGATCCTTTTTGCCCATTTCCCTGCACTGCCTTCGACACTGTTCCACATGAACTCGAAGATGGCTTCGAACGCGTTATAAAAACCGCTGGGCACCAGCTTACCGCTCCTAATGAACCGGTAGACACCCAATGCCATCAAGATCAAGATCATATCGGCCAACAGAGTCGCCAACATTGTATTCGTAAACTGAAAACCGCCAATGTGCAAACCCGTGTTTTCAGCAGCTAACGAGACCTGTGGCGTGATTGGTTTTAAGATCGAGGGTCCGATGAAGGCACAGTAGATACCTATTCCTACCAGGGCCAATATGATCCAGCGTTTTACGCCAAATCGCCTTTTGGGTTTTACCTCACTCACTTTTCTCTACCTCCTCCGCCGGTTTGACTAGCTTAGCTTCCGGCACCTGGGGGATTGCACTTTTCACTGCCCGCATGGCTAGTTTATAGGTGATAAAAATTGATAGCGGCGCAGAGCCCAAGGTAAATAAAATGATAAAAACTGGTTTTGTTCCTAATAACTTATCTAATCCGATCCCAATAAAGAGTGATGCAAATACAATGATCAACGTCGCACATCCCACTTCAGCCCCGACAGAAAATACGGCCGCGTTATTTACCTTGGGCGTCCTTTTGGGCGCATCAGGGGATAAATTGCTTTGGTTCATGGCGGGCAGATTTTATCATATTGCTATTAGTGAAGTCAACATATCAAAAATATTTGTGCCCGAATATGCCATTATGATTAATTCAAGAAAAACGACGAAGCAATCTGGCTCGACAGGTTGAACCACGGACCAAATAAGGTCCCGACCACGATAATTCCAAAGATCAAGATCGATAAAGCAATCGTATACGGCCGTGAGATGGGCAGAGGCTTGTCTTCATCATCTGATCTGAACAAGTAGACAAATTTCAATACCGTCAGATAGTAGTACAACCCTACGATCGAGTTGAGCACGCCTACAAAAGCCAGCCAGATGAGGTCGGATTTAACTGCCGCGGCAAAAACGAAGATTTTAGCCATAAACCCTGCCAGTGGAGGCATACCCGCTAATGATAGGAATGCCACCAGCATTGCCAATGCCAGCCACGGTTTTCGCCTGCTGAGGCCAGAATATGCCGATATTTCGTCTGATCCGACTACCGCTGAGTAGGTCATCACAATCCCAAATGCCGCTAGGTTGGTGATCATATATGCGATCAAGTAGAACACCACGCTGGTCATACCTAGCTGGGAATACGCCACCACCCCAATGAGAATGTATCCGGCATGAGCGATGGAAGAATAGGCTAGCATTCGCTTTATATTTTTCTGGGCGAGTGCTAGGACGTTCCCGATGGTCATTGTGAGCACAGAAATGATCGCCAGTGTGGTTGTCCAGTCCGGTGTTGCACTTGGAGAATAAACTGCGGCCAAGACCCTGATCACCACCACGAAGCCTGCAGCTTTCGATGCTGTCGAGAGGAAACCGGCAATCGGGGTAGGTGCACCTTCATATACATCCGGTGCCCAAAAATGGAATGGGAAGGCTGATATCTTGAAACTAAATCCAACCAGGATGAGCAGCAAGCTGCCCAGGATGGCAAGCTGTGAAACCTGCAGGTTAGAAAAGCTTTGGGCGATAAGATATAAATTCGTCTGTCCCGTGAAGCCGTAAAGCAAGCTGAACCCATATAACATGATCGTTGAAGCAGCTGCACCGAATAACAGGTATTTAAAGCCGGATTCCGTGGATTTATCATCCCGCGTGACGAAGCCAGCCAAAATATACATCGGGATGGAGGTGGTCTCGATCGCTAGGTATAGCATGATGATATCCGCGGATGAGGCCATCAGGCACATCCCCAGAGTTGAGATTAGCATGAGCACGTAAAACTCACCCTTGAGCCCGACCTCTTTCATATCCATGGAGAATAACGCGGTGATCGCAGCCGCAAACATGAACAGAATGATGAAAGCGAAACCCAACCAGTCTTGACGGAGCATACCGCCAAAAATCAACCGCCCCTCCCCCTGCGGTGCTGAGAACAGGAAACTGACGATCATCGCCACTAACAATCCACTGGCTGTCAGCCATCCCAATTTGCGTTTATTCTCTGGCTTCCAGGTGGCATCCAAGACCAGGATAATCCCGGCCAGAACGACCAGCATAATTTCAGGCAAGACTGCCAGCACCATTGTCGGTTCGAAGCTTCCGATCACCATCTAGGCACCTCCGAACAGACTCAGGATGTGATCGACACCCGAGGAGACCAGACCGCTTATGATGGATGGGAAGACCCCAATCGTGACCATGATGATGCACAGCAGGGTCAAGGCCAGCTTATCTTTGCGCGTCACATCACCGACATGATGCTCGAACTCCTCCGACATGGGACCGAAGAATACCCGGCCGATGATGCGGATAATGTACGATGCGGTGATGACAATGGAGATCGACGCGATGATCGCCACAATCGGCTGCACCTGCCACACACCCATGAAGATGGGGAACTCGGCGATGAACCCTGAAAACCCGGGCATGCCCATCGAGACCAGGCCGCCGATGATAAATGCCACCGCCACCCAGGGCATTTTCTTTGAGAAGCCTCCCAGCTCGCCAATCTCTCGAGTATGCGCCCGGTCGTAGACCATCCCAACGACAGCAAAGAAGAGAGCCGTCATCACCCCATGGGAGAACATCTGGATACCCGACCCGGTCAATCCCTGTTTATTTAAGGTGGCAAAACCGAGCATGACCAGTCCCATATGCGAGACTGAAGAGAAACCAATGACGTACTTAAAGTCAGTTTGAACCATGGCGATAAATGCACCGTAGACCACATTGACCAGCGCCAGGATCATGATCAGCCAGCTCCAAAAATGTGCCCCTTCCGGCAGCAGCATGATGCCCACCCGTAGAGCGGCGAAGGCGCCCAGCTTCATCAGCACGCCCGCGTGGAACATAGAAACGGCCGTCGGGGCCGCCACGTGGCCATCCGGGCTCCAATTGTGGAATGGAAATAGACCTCCCAGTACCGCAAAACCAAAGAATACAAACGGGAACCAGAATACCTGGAATTCCTTTGAAAAATTAGCCGTAGCCAGCTGGATCATATCGAAGGTGTTCAAGCCGGAACCAAAGTACAATGCCAGCCCACCAACCAGTGATATGACCGAACCGATGAATAGGTACAGCGTCAGCTTCATGGCTGCATATTCTCGGGTTTTAATCCAACCCCAAATGGAGATCAATAGGTACATGGGGAAAACGGCAATTTCATAGAAGAAAAACAGCATGAATAAGTCTTGCGCCACAAATACGCCGAACACGCCGCTAGCCAGGATGAACAGAAACGCAAAAAACTCGCGCGGCCGGTCATCCATTCCCCAGGAGATCAGCACTCCGGTAAACATGACGATCCCTGTCAGTAGTACCAGGGGTGCATTTATCCCATCCACACCGACGTAATATGAAATTCCGAGCTGAGGCAACCAGTTATATTTTTCCAGGAATTGATAGCCGCCGGTAGAAATATGGTAGCTGAAATAGACGATAGCTGAAAGTACCAGATCGATGGTTGCTGCTGATAAGGCGATATAACGCACCGCATTCTTGCGATCCTTGGGCACTAGCAATATGATCATACCTGCGAAGATTGGCGTTAGAACGATGACGCTTAAGATTGGTAAATGCATACATCACCTCAAAAGCAGGTTGCTGTTATCTGAGACAGGACATCTAATTTCGCTCATGTCTCTAGCCCTTGAATAACAGCTGCATGGCAGAGTTGATAACGCCCAGTATCCAGGCCGGCCAAATTCCGATCGCTAACATTAAAATCATCAGCGGGCTGATGACCACTATTTCGCGAACATTGATTTCGGTGATATGCCCCACCCAGTGCTCATTTGTAGGGCCGTGTAGCACTTTCTTGATCCCTTTGAGGATATATGCCCCGGTAAAGAATAGTCCGATCATCGACAAAGCTGTAAACAGGGTAAAAACAGGCCACGATCCTCTCACAACCAGGAATTCAGACACAAAACCATTCAATCCTGGAAGACCCAATGAAGCCATCGATGTGAAAATCAAGATTCCACCGTACACTGGGATCAGCGGGAATAACCCCCCAAAATCATTCAAATTGCGTGTGTGGGCGCGCTCGTATATCACGCCCACCAGGAAGAACATCCCAGCTGCTGAAAGTCCATGGTTGAACATCTGCAGTACCGCCCCATTGAGTGCCAGGATAGCGTCCTTCGTCCCTGCCGCATACGCAGCCGCGGCAATACCCAGTACTACAAAACCCATGTGGTTAACCGACGAATAAGCCACCAGTCGCTTGAAATCATCTTGCCCATATGCTGCCAGGGCACCAAAGATTATCCCCATGACTGCCAGGAATGCCAGTGCTCCGGCATAACGATGGGCTTCCTGTGGGTACAGCGGCAGAACCAGACGTAAAAAACCATACGCACCCAGCTTGAGCAGCACACCTGCCAAGATCATTGAACCGGCCGTGGGGGCTTCGGTATGGGCATCCGGAAGCCAGGTGTGGAACGGCCACACGGGCACTTTAATCGCAAACGCGATCACGAATGCCCAGAACGCGATCGCTTTGACGGTTTCCAGTGGCAACTTAAAGGGGATGTTGGCTAGCTGCGTCGCCACAGGAAAAGTCTTGAATAACTGTGTCAGATCATACGTTTGGAATGAAACCCCGATCATCTGGATGGCGAGCAGCAATCCCAATGAACCTGCCATGGTGTAGATCATGAATTTAAAAGACGCATATGTCCGTGCGGAAACCTTTCTTCCGCCCCATATTTCACGCTCACCCTTCTCGCTGCCCCATTGATTAATCAGGAAATACATCGGTACCAGGCCGACTTCCCAAAACACAAAGAATAAAAGCAGGTCGAGCGACAGGAACACTCCCAGCATGCCCGTTTCGAGCATCATAAACAGCATCATATAGGGTTTTACCCGCTCGGTGATATTGAAGGAAGCCAGTATCACGATGGGGGTAAGCAAGGTGGTCAGCAAGACCATGATCAGCGAGAGACCATCCACGCCTAAGTGGAAGGATGAGCCTACCACGCCATACCAGATCCTTTGGGTTTCAAATTGGAATCCAGGAGTACTAGAATTGAAAGAAAGCCAAATATAAAGCGAAAGCACAAATGGGATCAAGCAGCCAATCAAGGTAACCCACCTGAGAAGCTTTATCTGCTCCTTGGGAAGGAACAGCAATATTATCGCCACCAATATTGGTGTCAATAAAATTAGTGCCAGTATGTTATCCGTGACGAAACCCATTATTTACTCCTGGTTCCTTGCCAGATTGTCCGGCAAAGTAAGGTTTCTAGTGTTGAAGAAAAGTAAATACAAAATAAAACATCGCGCCAAAAGCCAAAATTAAAGCCATGAGAAGGTACTGTTGTACCTTACCCGTCTGGATAATTTTTATGCTGCGTCCGAATTTTTTAACACCTTCCCCAACGAAATCGCCAAAACCGTTCACCACAGGCTTGTCGAAATAGTTGCGGAAGACGTGTCCCACATTGGAAGCGACACGCGCGATGAAATGCAGGATCCCGTCAATAATCCCCCGGTCAAGGATCTGATTGGTAAAGTTATCCGCAACCCAATAAGCCGGGCGCACAAAAATCGTATTGTAGAGCTCATCAAAGTAATACTTGTTCTTCAGCACAGTATGTATGGGTCCGAGGGCCATCTTCAATGGATCTTCGGCACCCTCTTTTTGATTGCGATACACCAGCCATCCCAATGAGAGCCCTCCTAAAGCTGCGATGACGGAAATCAACAGTGGCCAGATGTTGAACGGTAAGATTTCTGGCGCCTCAAGCAGGGTTCCGCCAATAAATTCATGTACGATGTTGGGGAGTATTCCGCCGATGACCGGGAATGACTCGGATATCCCTGCCCAACCAATTGTGATCGAAAAAACTGCCAGGATGATTAGCGGTAGGGTCATTGTCCAGGGTGTTTCTTGGGCGTGTTGGGCTGATTCGGTGCGAGGTTCACCCAGGAAAGTCAGGGTGATTTGACGCATCGTGTAGAAGGCGGTTAAAAAGGCCGCGATCGCCAGTACGGTGAAGACCACCCAATGCCCATTGCCAAATGCTTCCGCCAGGATTTCATCCTTAGACCAAAATCCGGCCGTAATGATCGGGAAACCCGAGAGCGCTAACCCACCAATCAGGAACGTCCAGAAAGTGATAGGCATCTTCTTTCGCAGACCACCCATGTTGAACATATTTTGGGGATCGACTTCCTCGCCAGTATGTAGCACTCCGTGCTCCACCCCATGGATGACCGAGCCGGAACCCAGGAATAACAGCGCCTTGAAGAATGCATGCGTGATCAGGTGGAACGCCACGGCAACGTAAGCACCAATTCCGAGCGCCGCGACCATGTACCCCAGCTGAGAAATTGTCGAGTATGCCAGCACTCGCTTAATATCATTCTGTGCCACCGCAATCGTGGCAGCGAAAATTGCCGTAAACGTCCCTATCACCGCCATCACGCTCATGGCAGGCGATAAGTGCCCCGCCTCGCTTCCCACCCGCAGAAGCGGGTACATGCGGATGATCAGATACACACCGGCAGAGACCATGGTGGCGGCATGGATCATGGCTGAAACCGGGGTTGGGCCCTCCATGGCATCCGGCAGCCATACATGCAGCGGCCACTGGGCCGATTTACCGACCGTACCGATGAACAGCAAGATGCCGATCAGCGCCGCTGCCGACAGGCCCAGGAAACCTCCCACTGCTGGCGTTGAGCCCAGTTTCTGTAGCGTCTCCGGTTTGAAGATATCGGTGTAGCTCAATGAGCCTACGGATGTGTAAAGGTACGCAATCCCCAGCAGCATGAAAACATCACCCACGCGCGTAGTCAGGAAAGCCTTGATCATCGCAGCTCGGGCAGTCGGTTTCTGGTACCAGAAGCCGATCAGCAGGTACGAGCACAACCCCATGATCTCCCAACCGACAAACAGGGTCAGCAGGTTGTTCGAGACCACCAGGGTATACATGCCGAATGCGAACAAACCGATGAACGCAAAAAAGCGTGAATACATCGGCTCAATCGAGGGCGCTTTGTGCTTATGCCCGTGTTCATCTTCAATAGTTGCACCGTGAGGCTGCAAACCGGCTTTGTCGTGGTCACCCTTGGGCTGTCCAAAGTTATGGTAGCCCACACTGTAGATGAAAATCATCAACACGGTCCAGGCGACGAAAAATAGGGTCGCCGCAGTGAGTGGGTCAACCCGCACACCGATCTGGAACCAGGTATCTCCCGTAGGTAGCCAGTTGATGACCGATTCGAATGGGTTGAGACCCAGATGTTCTGTCCGTATGGCACGGAAAAACACCACCATGCTTCCAAACCAAGAGAGGATTGCGGCTCCCACTGCTAGACTGTGGCTGAGCGCTTTTCGGCGGTTGGTAAACAGGACGATCAGAAAGAACGCCAGTAGAGGTGGAAGAGGAATAAGCCAGATGATAGATTCCGTCGACATTGCAATCCTTTCAGCTTACCACTTCAATAAGTTCATATCTTCAGCCACTACCGAGCTCCGGCGACGATAAATCGAGATGATCAATGCCAAACCCACCGCCACTTCGGCTGCCGCAACTGCAAAGACAATAATCGCAAACGCCTGTCCGGCAATTCCATCTGATGCTCGATAGCGCCAGAAAGCGATTAGGTTGATGTTGATCGAGTTCAGCATCAGCTCAATCCCCATCAAGATGCCGATGGCATTTTTCCGTACCAGTACGCCATATAACCCAACGCAGAAAAGGATTGCCGCAAATATCAGGTACCATGAAAGTGGGATCATTGCTTCTTCTCTCCAGCCACATATATCGCACCGATCATCGCTGCTACCAAAAGTATCGAAGCTAACTCAAAAGGTAGGAGATACTGATCAGGAGATACTAACGCCAGACCAAGCTGGACGATCCTCCCACCTGGATTGGTGAGATCTGAAGCTGTCGTGGTGAAACCCTGCCAGTTTACGAATATCAGGGCAATGCCAGCGAACAATAACACCGCGATCAATGCTCCCAGCCACCAGGTGGAATTGGATTGTGGACCTGTTTCCTGCATCACGCGCCTGGTTAACATGGCAGCGAATATGAACAGAATGGCAATGGCACCAATATAAATGATCACCTGGATGACAGCGAAAAAACCGGCGTCAAGTAGCACATAGAAGATGGCGACTCCAAACAAGGCCAGGATCAGCCACAATGCCGAGTGGATCAAATTCCGGCTGGTCACCACCGAGATAGCCGCCCCCAGGGTGACCGCAGCGACGAGAATGAAAATGATTTGTTCAGCTGCCATAAACATCTACTCCGTTTTACGAAATCACCGAAGCTGGAGGTTCCGGAGCGACCGCTACTGGGCGTGGTTTTCCCACAATCTTCACCGTTGAAATGTGGTGGGATTTTAATATCTGGACCGTGACCAATACGATGATCAGGTTTACCCCAAGATGGACCGCCGCCCTTGCCCAGGGCAACAAGCCAGCTGAGATATTCAAACCGGGTATCACCAGGTAAAAGGCTTTATCCACCACTGCGGTAGCAATGAGCAGGACCAAAGCCAGGGGAGTGAGGAACTTCCAATTGAAATTGAGCATCTGGTCGATCCTCAAGCGTGGCATCGAAATCCGGATCAGGGCGACAAAAAAGTAGACAATAAATGCTTTGATGAAGAAATAGGCGACCCCAAGTATTGGAATCTGTTCGGCAAACGGCCCTCGCCAGCCACCCAAGAAGAGGGCTGCTGTGAGTGCAGAAATTGTAAACGCATGCAGGAATTCTCCCACGTAGAACATTCCGAATTTCAAGCCTGAATATTCGGTCTGGTAGCCTGCCACGATCTCTGATTCCGCCTCCAGCAGGTCGAATGGAGCCCGACCGGTTTCTGCGATTGAGCTGGTGAAAAAGATAAACGCGGCAATCGGAGACATAATGATGAACCAGACGCTCTGCGCATTGACCAGGCTGTTTACCCCCATGGTGCGCCCCAACAAAACCGGAATGAGCAACGCCAGTACCATCGGGACTTCGTACGAGACTATCTGCGCCACGGCACGAAAAGCACCCAACAATGAATATTTGTTGTTGGATGACCATCCAGCGAGGATTATCCCCAGGGCCCCAATCCCACCCATGGCGACAAGGTAAAGCACGCCTACATTCACATCTGTGCCAACGATCGTCTTGGCGAAAGGCATTACCGCCCAAATCAGCAGCACTGCTGAAACCGATAAGATGGGCGCCAGGTTATAAGCTACTTTATCTACCCCGATCGGGGTGATATATTCCTTGGTGAAGATTTTAATCATATCGGGGAAGGTCTGGAAAATTCCCCACGGACCAACTCGGTTGGGTCCTATCCGGTCTTGGATCCGTGCATACAGCTTGCGTTCCAGCCAGATGGTGAAGATGACCAGGCTAAATCCGAACATTCCTACCACGCCCGCAGCGATGAATGTGATAATGACGGTGGCTGCTTGCTGGGAAATTCCAATACTCACCAATAGATTCCCCAGCCAATTTCCAATGAAGGTAATCGGATCGCTGAAGAAATTCATCCTGCTCTCCTAATTAGAAACAAGAAATCATAGATTAAGCGACAAAGAAAAGGCTGAGGATAGCTTCCATCAGCCTTTATATTTTTCCCAACCATAAATACTACGCCCACTCCAAAACGCCTTTTCGCCAGGCAGCTAATAACTCAGCAAATAAGATGAGGATAAATATCACCCCAGATATCACACCGAAAATTGATAGCTGCCCAAACGCGACAGCCCATGGGAAGAGGAACACCAGCTCGACGTCAAATACCAGGAACGTCAATGCGAAAATGTAATATTGCACCCTGAATTGAACCCAGGTCTCCCCCACGGTTTCTATTCCGCATTCATATGTTTGTGATTTTGGGCCACTTGGTCTATGAGGACCAATTAAACCTGCTAAAATAATTGGTGCTCCAGGAAATAGGGCGACAATGAGCAGAAATAGACCAATAAAAAGCCAATCACTCTGCATGATCATTCTCCTGTATATGGGAAATTCCTACATAATCCCAATATATGTCAATAAGTAAGTGCTTTAGCAGGCACTGAGGATTTAACGCGGTAATTTTACCATAAGTAAAAATCGTGTCAACTTATCTTAAAACACATGTTTTTATAGATTCCTTCCTGATTAATACCCATGACTGGTTTGAATTTGCCACCATGCGATGTATAATTTTCCCTGAGGATTTGTTGAATGCGATTTGAAGATTGTTCTTGGTTTGATGTTGAAAAGTATCTGAAAAATGAAGACCGTTTGATCTTCATTCTAGGAGCATGTGAGCAGCACGGTTACCTGAGTCTGTTGTGTGATTCCAAGATCCCTCTGGCGTTAGCTGATGCTGCCAGCCAGCAGACAGGGGTATTGGTGGCGCCAGTGGTCAATTATGGCATCTCACCCTATTTCCTCGAATATCCCGGAAGTTTCAGTCTGCGCGCAACCACATTGTTAGATCTGGTGGAGGATATCGTCCGCAGTGCCTATCACCAGGGATTTCGCCGCATGCTCTTTCTGAATGGTCACGGTGGGAATGACCCGGCGCGCGCCAGGCTGTATGAAGTTGCCAACACACTGCCTCAGCTCCAATTAGCCTGGTATGCATGGTGGCAATCCCATAGTGTCGAGCTTGCCGCGATGAAACATGAGCTGCGCTCTTATCATGCCGCCTGGATCGAAGCCTTCCCTTTCACCAGGGTCGGTGACCTTCCTGATGGCGAAAAGGTGCCGCCGCATATCCCAGGCCTGGTTAACTCAAAAGTCGCCCGCCAGCTTTATCAAGATGGTGTTTTCGGTGGACCTTACCAGGTTGATGATGCGATCATGTCTGAAATATTTGCCGCAGCTCTGGCGGACGTCCTGCAGCTGTTGAAATTTGAATGAATCCAAATTCGTAAACTATCAGCAATTTTCAACCGAGGAGACAAAATGCCTGATCATATCAAAGAAATTATCAAGACCGATCGAGCACCCAAAGCGATTGGACCTTATTCGGTCGGAGTGAAAGCCGGCTGCTTCATTTTTAGTTCGGGTCAGGCGGGGATTATTCCTGAGACCGGGAATATTATCGATGGCGGAATTGAGAGTGAAACCAGGCAGACTTTACTCAATATTCAGCATATCCTGGAACAGGCTGGCTCATCGCTGGATCTGGTCGTTAAAACTACAGTCTTTCTTCGAGATATGGCTGATTTTTCCCGTATGAATGCAGTCTATGCAGAGTTCTTCAAAGCCGACCCTCCAGCTCGATCGACAGTTCAGATAGCTGCCTTACCCAAAGGCGCAGCAGTAGAAATTGAAGCTATCGCTCTGACCAGCAGTTAAATGCTACATAATCCGATCCACTAATCAGCCTATTCTAGCTTGCTGCCTGAGGACCGTTAGGATTACTATCCATTACCTTATATGATTGATGTATCTGTGATCGTGCCTTGTTATAACGAAGAAGCGAGGATTCAACCGCTGCTGGAAGCGATCTATAGTCAATCCTATCCCAGAGCCCAGATCGAGGTAGTTATCGCCGATGGTTTATCGACAGATGGGACGCGAGCGGTAATAGAGCATTTTAAATCGAGCCACCCTGACTTGGAGATCAGGGTGGTTGATAATACACGACGAGTGATTCCCTCAGGATTAAACCGGGCCATCGAAGCTGCAGTCGGCAAGTATATTGTCCGGCTGGATGCACACTCAATTCCCTGTAGTGATTACATCCAGAAATGTGTCTACGGGCTGGAGAATGGACAGGGTAATAATATCGGTGGTATCTGGAAGATTCAACCCGGGGATGAAACCTGGATCGCAAAATCCATCGCCATCGCTGTCTCTCATCCGATTGGTGCCGGTGATGCCCGCTACCGGATTGGTGGTGTGGCACAAGAAGTAGACACTGTCCCATTTGGTGCCTTCAAAAAAGAACTCATTAATCATATTGGAATGTACGACGAAGCCTTGCTCACTAATGAAGATTATGAGTTCAATGCCCGCCTCAGGCAGGCTGGCGGCAAGGTGTGGATGGATCCCTCTATATCTTCGATCTATTTTGCAAGGTCAACCCTGCGGGAACTGGCCAGGCAATACTGGCGTTATGGATATTGGAAAGCTCAGATGCTGCGAAAATATCCCAATACACTGCGCTGGCGTCAGGTCGTTCCCCCGGCTTTCGTGTTGGCGCTGCTTAGCCTGGGAGTCTTGTCATTATTTTGGAATCTGGCGCGTTGGGTGTTAGCAATTATTGTGATACCATATATCATAATTATCTTCGGCATCGGTATCCAGATGAGTTTAAAACACAAAAGTCTTTCATATGCCATTGGCGTTCCACTGGCCACAGCCACAATCCATATCTCATGGGGTGCTGCGTTCCTGTGGGGGTTGATTCTTAATCCCAAGGCGATCAGGTAATAGGCATGATCGCTATGAAGACAACTCCTACGTCAGCGAAGTGGAGGCTAAGGCCGCGCGAGCGGCGCACCCTCCTGTTCCTCGTGGATTTACTCATGGCAGTACTTGCCATGTTCATCGCCATTTATGTCTGGTCGGTCGCCGATCCTTACCAATCGATGTCGCTTGATTTTATTCGCAGCCTTCCGGCGTGGTTTTTTCTGCTTCCATTCATCTGGCCGATCCTGATGGCACGCCTATACGACGAGCATCGCGCAAGAGATCCCATTGGAACCCTACGCAATATTGCTTTTTCCGCCGTGATTGGCCTGATACTTTACATGGTGTTCTATTTCACTTTTCCACCAAAATCGCTGCCTAGAATTAGTGTCGCTTCCTTCATAATTAGTGCATTTATCCTGACATTATTCTGGAGGTTGCTGTACATCCGAATATTTACTGCACCTCAATTTATGCGCCGGGTGCTGCTGGTGGGTGCAGGAGATACCGGAAAGATCATGCTGCAAATCATCAACCAGCATAAACCGCATCCATATATTATGGTTGGCATCATTGATGATGATCCCCAAAAAATCGGCAAGATGATCGAAGGGTACGAAGTATTCGGCGGGCAAGACAGATTGATAAACGCAATCTGCGATCATCAAATCACTGACCTCATCATTGCCATATCTGGGCAAATGCAAGGCGGGATGTTCCAGGCACTCTTGGATGCCCAGGAATTAGGTACAGAGATCATCCGTATGCCTGTTGCCTATGAGGAGCTGCTGCATCGAGTTCCTATTCGCTACCTTGAAGCCGAATGGATCCTGCGTTCGTTTGTAGATAAAGCTCGATCGGAGGCCTTCTCTGAGATGGCAAAGCGTGGTTTAGATATTCTGGGTGGGCTGGTTGGAATATGCTTAATGATCATCTTTTTTCCATTTGTAGCGATTGCAATATTGATCGAATCTGGCAGGCCAATCCTATACAAGCAAATCCGCATGGGTCGGGGTGGTCAGCTATACAATATTTATAAATTTCGCACCATGCGCGTGGATGCAGAACCAGACGGTCAACCGCAATGGGCCGAGGAAAATGATCGTCGTGCGACCAGGATTGGTATTTTCCTGCGAAAAACCCATATTGACGAGATTCCCCAATTCTTTAACGTGCTACATGGAGAGATGAGCCTGGTTGGTCCTCGGGCTGAACGTCCTGAGCTGGTTGAATGGTTCCAACAGCATGTGCCGTTCTACCGTGCCCGCCTATTGGTACGCCCCGGAATGACCGGATGGGCTCAGGTAAACCAACAATATGCCTCCACAATCGATGAAACCATTGAAAAGCTCGAGTATGACTTGTTCTACATCATGCACCGCAGCTTTCTGATGGATCTGCGCATCATCGCCCTCACGCCCACCCTGGTGCTTAGTTTGAGGGGAAGATAGTTTGAAACCCCACTTTCTATCCAGAAATCGAACAGTTCTGGTGGGGGATTTGTTTTTTATTGTTGTCTGCGTGCTCGGCAGCGTCTTGCTACGCGTCCCATTAGGGCTAAGGCTTTATGATTTTAGATACCAGATCGCAGTGATGTTGGTGGTAGCGCTGCTGGTTAAACCACTGGTCTATTTCCAATTTGGTCTGTATCGACGCTTGTGGGAGTACGCTAGTATCCGAGAATTAAAACTGATCGCCATTGCGGTCACCACAGCCTCGATCATCGTTACAGTCATTGTCCTCATCGTTTCCTTCCTGATGCCAAGGTGGGAATTTTCGCGTGGTGTGTTGGTCATCGATTACGTTCTTTCTCTCCTGGCGGTTGGGGGGTTGCGTTTTTCTTACCGGGTGATTTCTGAAAGCCAGTCGACCTCTATACTGCCTGTGAGCAGACCTAAGCGAGTACTGATTGCCGGCGCGGGTGATGCCGGAGCCCTTGTCGTGCGGGAAATGCAGCGCAACCCTCAAGCTAACCTGAACCCGGTTGGGTTTGTGGATGACGATCCTGCCAAGCAAAAACAGGAGATCCATGGGACGCCCGTGATCGGTAAATTGGATGAATTGGCTCACTTGATCGATGTGAAGAAGGTAGACGAGGTTATCATTGCCATTCCTAGCGCTCCCGGGCAGGTGGTGCGTAAAGTTGCCGAGATATGCCGCACAAAAAATATTCCTTCGCGCACCATGCCCAGCCTGCATGAGCTGATCGGTGGGAAAGTGAGTGTTAACCGCTTGCGGGAAGTCGATATCACCGACTTACTCCGTCGTGCTCCCACGCATATTGATACTGAACTGGTCGGGTTGAGTCTGGGTGGACGGCGTGTGTTGGTCACCGGGGCGGGAGGCTCAATCGGGCGTGAATTGTGCCACCAGATTGCTCGCTGGGACCCATCGGAACTATTTCTTTTAGGGCACGGTGAAAATAGTATTTTTGAAACTTTGATCGAGCTCGAACATAGCTATCCATCTTTGAAACTACATCCGCTGATTGCAGATATCCGTGACAAGGAACACATCAATAACCTGTTCTCCTCCTGCCAACCGCAGGTCGTCTTCCATGCTGCAGCTCATAAGCATGTGCCTTTAATGCAGGCAAATATCGAGGAAGCTGTCAGTAATAATGTCCTCGGCACCCGCACCATCGTTGATGCTTCGATTGAATATAACGTGGAAAGGTTGGTGATGATTTCCACCGATAAGGCTATCTGCCCCACCAGTGTTTACGGAGCCACCAAGCGAATAGGTGAAATGCTCATTTTGGATGCAGCCCGCAGGACTGGTAAATCCTTCTCCGTTGTGCGCTTTGGGAATGTCCTCGGAAGCCGTGGCAGTGTTTTACTACGCTTCAAACGCCAGATCGATTATGGCGGCCCGGTGACGATCACCCATCCGGATATGCAGCGCTATTTTATGACTATCCCCGAAGCCGTTCACCTCGTCCTGCAGGCCTCAGCTATGGGAAAAGGTGGTGAAGTGTTTGTGCTTAATATGGGCGAACAAATCAAAATTCTTGACCTCGCCCAAGATTTGATCCGCTTGTCCGGGCTCGAGCCGGGTAAAGACATTGAAATCGTTTATACGGGAATTCGGCCTGGCGAAAAATTGAGCGAAGCATTGTGGGATGAAGGAGCAGATTATCTGACCACTATCCATCCGGATATCCTTCGCCTGAATGAGAATGAAGTATTGACTAGTAATGATCTGGATGCGGTAACAAATAACATAATCGAGCTGGGAATAAACGGCGATCCTGAACAAATCGTGAGTATGTTGAATAAGATTGTCCCTGGAGCAGTAGTGAGTAGTACTCCTGCCCCAGATATAACCTCTACAATCTAACTGATTAAGGTGCTGATGAGCCCAATCGAGTGGGATGCATTTATATCTCGATTTCCCAATCCTCATATCCTGCAAACATCGGCATGGGGGCAGCTTAAAGCTGATTTTGGGTGGCAGCTAGCTTATAACATTTCTCCCTCTTGTGGAGCTCAAATCTTGATCAAACGGATTTTCCCTGGGATCAATTTCGCTTATATCCCCAAAGGACCTGTCGGCATAGATTGGAATCCATTGTGGTCTGAAATCAATGCAGTTTGCCAGAGTTCACACTGCGTCTTCTTAAGAGTTGAACCCGATTTTTGGGAAGCTGATGACTGGCATAAGGATGTCGCAGAAAGACAACTGCCCACTGGATTTATACAAAGCCCCCACGTCATCCAACCCCAGCGCACCCTGGTGGTAGACCTCACCGGCGAGGAATCGCAAATCCTCGGCCGGATGAAACAAAAGACCCGCTATAATATCAACCTTGCACTCAAGAAAAATGTCGTTGTTCAACCACATACTGATTTAACCGCTTTTTATGACCTAATGAAGATCACAGGTCAGCGTGACCAGTTTGGTATCCATAGTCTGCAATATTACCAGCGCGCGTTTGATCTCTTCCATGCCCATGATCAGTGCCAATTGCTGTTGGCAGAATTCGAGCGAGAGCCTATCTCAGCCCTGATTGCTTTTCGAGTTGGTCGTCGTGCCTGGTATTTTTATGGCGCCTCGTCTGATTTACACCGTGATCGAATGCCTAACTATCTTTTACAATGGGAAGCGATGCGCTGGGCGAAATCACAGGGTTGCGATGAATACGACCTATGGGGCGTCCCGGACGAGGACATGCCGACACTGGAAGCGAATTTTGCTTCTCGCAGCGATGGCCTGTGGGGAGTTTATCGTTTCAAGCGCGGCTTTGGCGGTCAATTAAAGCGTTCAGTCGGCGCCTGGGATCGGGTCTATAATCCATTATTGTACCGTGCATATTCCTTGTGGCTGAAATATCGGAAAGTTGAAGCATAATATTGAAGGGCGATCAAATGCTTCCCATTAATCCACCCACCCTGAATCCAGTCCAATGGAACTCCGCCATTTCGCCTCTACCCGGGGCACACATTCTGCAAACCTGGGAATGGGGACAGGTAAAGGCACATTTCGGTTGGCAGCCCACCCACCTGCTTTGGTTTGAACGGGGTGATCGGCTTCAGCTCTCGATAAATCAATTCTCCGATGCGCAGCATCAAGAACATCTGGTAGCAGCCGCGCTTACACTGCAGCGTAATATCGCCATCGGCGGATTCTCGCATAAGATGGGGGTGATCTATGTCCCAAAAGGACCTTTGCTTGATTGGAATGACACTCCCTTGCGTCACCAGGTCCTTGTGGATCTGAAAGAATTTGCTCAACAACATAACGCCATATTTATAAAAATCGACCCTGATTTTGAGCTAGGACAAGGTATACATGGAAATCCTGGCTCATATGAGAATCAGCAATCCGAAAATGTGACCAATAATCTTAGAGAAACTGGTTGGAAGTTCTCCCAGGAACAGGTCCAGTTCCGCAATACGGTATTAATTGATCTCACACCCGAAGAACCTGAACTGCTTGCCAACATGAAGCAGAAGACTCGCTACAATATAAACCTGGCACTACGCAAAGGGGTGGTCGTGCGTATCGGTCAACCCGCCGATATCGATATGCTCGTTCGCATGTACGCCGAAACTTCTGTGCGTGATGGCTTCGTCATCAGGGGCGATGAATATTACCGTGAGGTCTGGAACTCTTTCTTGTTTCACACCGCACCTAAACGACTTGACCAGCCTATCGCTGAAGCGCTGATTGCGGAAGTGGAGGGTGAACCTGTTGCCGCAGTGATCATATTCCGGTTCGCAGGAAAAGCCTGGTATTTATACGGCATGTCTCGCACCGCCCATCGGGATAAAATGCCTAATTACCTGCTCCAATGGGAGGCGATCAAGCGCGCCAAGGCGGCCAGCTGCAAGGTTTACGATTTATGGGGCGCACCAGATGAATTTGTCGAAACAGATCCATTGTGGGGTGTATTTAGATTTAAGGAGGGTCTTGGAGGGACGGTCTATCGCTACCTGGGTGCGTGGGACTTACCCGTGAACCGGATGTTATACCGCCTTTATACGCGAACGCTGCCAGGGTTGCTGGATATCATGCGAATGCGCGGTAAGGCAAGCACGAAACAAGGCATAGGACAATCAGCATGAAGACAATACCCCGCATCAAATTCGCTCATCTCCCCACACCGATCGAGGCTCTTCCCCGCCTCTCTGCCAAGTTGGGCGGACCGAAATTATTTGTCAAACGGGATGACCTGACAGGTCTGGCGTTCGGGGGCAATAAAATCCGCAAATTAGAATATTTATTGGCTGAGGCTCAGGCGAATGGCGCCAGGACGATCATCACGGCGGGCGCAGTGCAATCCAACCACTGCCGGCAGACTTCCGCCTCATGTGCCCGCCTAGGTTTCGATTGCATTCTCGTTTTGGCAGGAGAAAAACCACATATCCCAACCGGGAACTTAATGCTAGATCAGCTGTTCAACGCGAAAATTGTCTGGACTTCTCTTCAAGAGCGTGAACACGCCCTTGATGATGCTTTTAGAGCAGCATGGAGCGCAGGGCAGCGTCCATACAAAATACCTTATGGGGGTTCAAATTCCACCGGCGCCAGCGCGTATGCCTTTGCCATGAAAGAACTGATCGATCAAGATTTCCAGCCAGATTGGATCGTATTTGCATCCTCTTCAGCTGGCACTCAGGCGGGCTTGGTGACAGGTGCGAGATTATTCGGCTTCAACGGAAATATACTAGGGATCAGCGTAGATGAGCCTGAAGCGGATTTGCAAGCACACGTGGCATCCCTGGCGAACGCAACCGCTGATTTCCTTGGAGAAAAGGTGGATTTCCAACCGCAAGATATCTTGGTCAGCGCTGCTTACCTCGGCGGAGGTTATGGCGTGATGGGAGCTCCAGAGATCGAAGCCATCCAGTTATTTGCGCGTGAAGAGGGGCTTCTATTGGACCCGGTATATACTGGTCGTGCCGCAGCCGGGTTGATTGATTTGATCCGCAAAGGACATTTCAAACCCGAAGAGAATGTCCTATTTTGGCATACCGGTGGAACACCCGCCCTATTTTCTGAAAAATATGTTGTAATTGCCGAAGCCATATAACACAGCCTAAATATTTCAATAATAACTATCCGGCGAGTCCATGGACTCGCCGGAGTTATTTCATTTTTGTGGATTACTCTTACTGATTTCTTCTGGATAATCTAAAACGAGAAAGGAACTTTTTGACCCACTCACGCCATGAGATATTTCTAATTTCAGCGGCGGATAGCTTTGCTATTTCGGGATTTGGTCGTTCCGGGCTGTACACTGATTTTTGATACTCGGTTAACAACTCACCAGCAGGCGCAGCCACCGCAGGGAGGATGGAAACAAGCAGGTTTGTCCGCTCAGTCGGAGTGTCATAGATCTCAGTTTCTTTACCCAGTCGGTCGAGTGCATGGTTGATCTCCATATATGAGCGCGACGTAGGCGGGAGTTTCATGTAATAGATCCAATTCATCAGGAAACTAGGCGGTGGGATTCCAAATCGTTTAAGGCTTTTTTCGATTCTTTCTGGTACCTGGATTGATATACGCTCCAAGAATGGAAATACTCTGAACCCGCGGAGAAATTGCACAGTTATGAACGCTGCAAGACCAAATAAGATTAGAAAGAAGAATAAAAAGAATAGAATCGCTCTCGGTGTCCAGAAACTTTTAGCCCTTCCTGAAGATGACGTGTCAGGTCCCTGCCGCTGCTGTGTTGCTTCATCTTGGCGGGTTGCGGTATTCCCAATATCCCTCCCAGATGGGTTCGCACCATTATTTGCCACATCCTCCCCCGATGGTCGGGAGAGAGCGGTTTGAGAGGCAGTAGGTTCGAAATTTACCCAACCGACTCTAGGAAAATATACTTCCGGCCATGCGTGTGCCGCGTTTTGCCGTACAACGTATGTGGACATGTTGGCGGCTTGTGCCTGCCCAATGGGGCTGCTTGCTCCACCCGTCACCTGTGTTGATGTAAGTTCTTCCCGCTGCCCCTGGGCAAAACCAACTGCCATCCGTGCCGGGATTCCTAATGATCGCAGCAAGACCACTTCCGCAGTAGCGTAATAATTGCAAAATCCCTTTTTATTATCGAACAAGAACCAGTCTATTCGTTCCTGCTTTGCTGGTGGTTGGCTGATCACTAAGTCATATTGAATATTGGTTCGCAAATATTGCGTTACTGCATCAGCGATATCGTAGGGATTATTTAAACCGGCTGCGATATTCTTCGCCAGATCCTTAGTTCGAGGAGTGATATTATCTGGAAGTTGTAAATATTCATCTGTGACCCATCTAGGATAGTCTGTCCCCGCCACGCTTAACTGCTTTATGGTTACTGTATCAAGCGCCGCCCGCACCGTGTACTGCTCTCCAGGGCGGAGAAACTCGGTGCTCATTAGGGCGCTAAGATTAACAGTTCCATCATTATTAACGTTCATGAATGCCTGGGTCGGGAGGCTCGTCCACAATGGTTCTGATGCTGTAAATATATTTGATATAGGTTCGTGGGGTAAAAATGTGAATGTGAGCTTTGTACGGACGTCAGCACCAGGCTGGTTTAGATCCTTGCTGCTAGCGGAGAGATTATGTGGAGTTTGTAAGGTCGATGTCCATGCAAAATTATCGTATGTGTCATACGTACGTGCTTCCCAATAATATCTAACTCCGCTGGGTGGGTTCGTGGGGGCTTGTACCTCCATTATTATCTGATCACTCAACGGGCTTCCCAACCCGAGTGGTAAGGTTGAGCTGTAAAAGTTGTGGACTGTCGTAGCCGATGCTTCCAACGAAGCAAACATGAAGCTAAATCTGTCTTTTAGTGTAAGCCAGGGCTTTGACGTTGTCTGCCATAAGCTGGCAACAGGCCTGAAAGTGTCGGCAATCACCGGAATATTCCAGGCTAGGAAGACTAAGATGATTGATAAAGCTAAGGCTACCCGAGATAACTCAAAACCGATGTCCGGGGGTGTGTGAGTGCGCTGCTCATTCCATTTGGCAGTGTTTTTTATGTATACCAATCGTGCTACTAAAAATAGGGCGAATAGCAGATAAACAGCCAGGTATAATGATCGGACCAACAGCAATTGATCAAATGAATTGATTACGAATGCAGCTATCCCAGCCGGAATAACAACTTTCCACGGGTTTGCTTCGCGGATCAAGATAAACCCGGCATATACCGCAAGCACCCAGAACAGCACTGCCATCAGCAAGATAAAAAGCAAACTATCTGTTACAGGTTTCTTGGTTAACAACTCCTGAATGACGACATTTAGCCTTCCCCATAAATTGATCAATCGGTCGTTCCAGCGCATTTTTGATTCAAGGGCTAAGCCGAGCTGCCATGGGATGAGGATCGTGCCATAAGCAGCCGCGATAAGTATCACCCAAAATCGCCTGTATTTGCTTACGCCCAGAGCCAGGCCGAGGACCGTGCCTAAAAAGGTGACAACTAAAACGAGGCTCAGCTCCTTCGTCCATAGCGTAGCCACAAGGCGGGCTGCCGCTATTTCCATCGTGAGGATCACTAAAATGACGGAGAGCCAATCCCAATTGCGCTTGACAGTTTTATCGAAAAATAATTTACTCATTAATTATACGATTCTGGAGCCTGCACCTTTATTCTATCAAATTACCCTTAAGCAAAGATTATGGTTCACCCCGTTTTTAGCCGAGTGTTGATTAATAAATCAGGTGCACTTAATAAGAGTGCACCTGGACCTCATCGTACGATATTAACCAGTCTTCCCGGGACCACGATCACTTTCTTTGGAGCCGCACCTTCGAGGAACTTCTTTATCGCCTCACTACCCAATGCTGCTCTTCTGGCATCTTCCTCACTGATATCTACCGGCACTGTGATTCGGTCACGCAGCTTGCCATCGACTTGTACAATCAATGTGATCAGGTCTTCCGCTGCAGCCTCCAGGTCAGTTATCGGCCAGGACTGCTGATGAATGGAGTATGGTTTGCCTAAAAATGCCCATAATTCTTCCGCGACGTGCGGTGTGACCGGCGCCATCATGCGTAAGTAGATATCAACGGCCTCATTCCACTCAGCTGTGCCCGTCGCACCCTGCTCGCGTGCCTTGTACATCTCGTTGAGCAGCTCCATACAGCCAGAGACGATGGTGTTGAACTCGAACACCTCAAAATCATGCGTGACCTGCTTTAAGGTCTGGTGCAGCTTACGGCGCAATTGCCGCAGCGCCTCTGGCCTGGGGTTGCCTTTTTCGACCGGGTCTGTGAACAAGGTCCATACTCTGCGTACCCAGCGATACGCACCTTCAATACCACCGCTGCTCCATGGTGCCCCCATATCCCAACGTGCATAGAACATCAGGTAGGCACGCACCGTATCCGCCCCATAATGGGCTACCAGATCATCAGGTGGAATCACATTTCCCCTGCTCTTCGACATCTTCTCGTGGTCTTCACCCAGCACCATGCCCTGGTTTCTCAGTTGTATCATCGGTTCCGGACCCTTGGTTATACCCATATCGCGCAACGCTTTATGGAAGAACCGGGTGTACATCAAATGCAATGTTGCGTGCTCGATGCCACCCGTATAGGTATTTACAGGCATCCAATAGTCATATTCCTTTGGATCGAACGGTCCTTGATCAAAATGCGGACTTAGATACCTCAGGTGATACCAGGAGGAACACATGAAGGTATCCATCGTATCGGTATCTCTGGTGGCGGGTTTATCACACACCGGGCAGGTTGTATATTTCCAGGTTGGGTGGATGGTTAACGGGTTCACTCCGCTTGACCGCCATTCAACATCATCCGGCAGTAGTACCGGCAGCTGATCCTCGGGTACCTGATTCCAACCGCAGTCATCACAATAGATCATTGGTATGGGCGCGCCCCAATACCTCTGTCGAGAGATCAACCAATCGCGCAGCTTATAATTCACCGCTGCCTTGCCGAAGCCCTTTTCTGCAATATAGTTTATCGCAGCATTTAAAGCTAAGTCTGCAGGTGTTCCAGTTAATGGACCCGAGTTTACCATGTCCCCACTAGCAGGAATTGAAGCTATCAGTTTGGCGCCATCCAGCGGTTCAGAATCAGACGGCATTATGACTACACGCACTTCCAAACCGTATTTGCGCGCAAACTCAAAGTCACGCTGGTCGTGGGCGGGCACTGCCATGATTGCTCCTGTGCCGTAAGTCATCAGTACATAATCGGCGATCCAGATCGGGATTTTCTCGCCATTCACCGGGTTTACTGCATGTCCACCGGTAAATACTCCGGTTTTTTCTTTATCCGTAGCCTCACGATCGATATCCGACTGCCTGGCAGCTTGCTGAATGTAAGCGTTCACAGCTGACTTGAAATCCGCTGTGGTGATTTTTTGGACTAATGGATGCTCGGGTGCCAGTACCATAAATGTAACGCCCCACAAGGTGTCAGGTCGGGTGGTAAAAACTTCAATTGGATCACCCTGCTCGGTATGGAAGACTACCGCTGCACCTTCTGACCTACCGATCCAATTCGTCTGTAAGGTGCGAACACGGTCTGGCCAATCGATGGTGGAATAATCCAATAATTCATCTGCATATTTTGTGATCTTGAAAAACCATTGTTCCAGGTCTTTCTTGATCACCGGAGTTCCACAGCGATAGCAATGGCGGTCATCGCCCTCAACCTGTTCACGCGCCAGCGTAGTCTGATCCTTAGGGCACCAATCTACCGGTGCAAATTTACGGTAAGCCAGTCCTTGCTTATACAGCTGGATAAAGAACCACTGCGTCCAGCGGTAGTATTCAGGATCACAGCTGATCATTTCACGACGCCAATCAAACATGGCACCCATGCTCCTTATCTGCCTGTGGAAGCGATCAATATTAGCATAGGTCCAGATTTTTGGATGGATGCCATTACTAAAAGCAGCATTCTCAGCAGGTAAGCCGAAGGCGTCGAACCCAATTGGGAACATGACATTGTAACCCTGCATCCTCTTGAACCGGGCGCGCGCATCCGGCGGGGTCATGGCGTACCAATGCCCGATGTGAAAATCGCCCGAAGTATAGGGCAGCATGGTCAGAGCATAAAATTTGGGAGTGTTGTAATCAATATTCGCTTGATATAGTCCATCCTTGTCCCATTTCGCTTGCCATTTAGGCTCAATTTCTGTTGGGTTATAAACTGGTAATTCAGGCATTCTGTTCTCCGTTTCATCAATATAATCAAACTGTTCCGCCATAACTTGTCAGGATTTTCGAGCGATCACGACCATTCGATGAGAGCCTGAGCTGAATTCGCTTCCATCCCAGCCCCCGTAGAGGTGTTGCAGCTCCAACCCTGCCTGGGTGACCAACGCCTTAATTTCCTGCGGGTTATATAAACGGGTGAATAACGGTTTGTCCTTTCTAACTCCGTCCCGGAAAACAATCCGTTTATTATATAACCTCCCTTGCAGGCTATCGAAATATGTGCGGTCAATCATTAGATTCCCTTCCTTCTCCATCACGAAGAATGGGCGCATCTCCTTCAAGAATTCGTCTCGATTGAGCGTATCAAAGATCACCATACCTCCTGGCTTCAATGCCTTCTCCAAATTGATCATAACCTTCTGGTTCTCTTCATCATTAAAATAACCAAAGGCACTGAAAAGCAGCATAACGCAATCAAATTCACCCTCGAAAGCGATTGTACGCATATCTCCCTGCTGGTATTGCACCTCAACTTTTCGCTGAATCGCATCCCGCCGGGCAATTTCCAGGAAGCCCGGAGTAAGGTCAACGCCAGTCATTTTATGCCCTAAAGCTGCCAGGCGGTTGGTATGCCTGCCGAATCCGCACGCTAAATCAAGTATTTTCTTGGGTGAATCCAGCCCAAGCAACCTGACCAGCGCACCGACTTCTGCATCTGTGCGTTCGTCAGTTAATTGCTCACCATAGAAATACATATAATCATCCACGTCGAATACGGCATCAAAGTCAAATTCCATACGCCAAGGTTTATCCGTTTGCATGTCTGGCTGCTTTGTTCTACCACCTTCCGGTCTGTTTTGGCTAGTACCGCCCATTGTCTTTTCCTCCTTATTAATTTCATTTGCTTTAAATAAATCACTTAATTCGCCAAGCTGGTATAGATTTTGCATCATCTGAGCCTGAAACCATCTCATCTAGAGAAGAGACTATATGACCAACTCGCAAAAGCAGGCATTATGGCTTCAGTTACTAATCAGCATTTCCAAGTTCGTTGACCGGCGTGTCTCAAAATCCGGTGAGCACAGCGCACGGGTGGCAAAATGGGCCAGTACCACCGCTCGTAGGCTTATAATGAGCGATAAGGAGATCGAAAACGTGTATTGGGCCTCCATCCTCCACGATATCGGAAAAATTGGCATCTCTGACCGCGTGCTCCGTAAAAAGTCAATCCTTTCCGAAGAAGATTGGGTGCTCATCAAGCTGCATCCGACGATCGGCTCAAACATTGTAAGCTCGATCGATGCGTATCCATCCTTGGCTCTGACGATATCAGCCCATCAGGAAAAATACGATGGCACCGGCTACCCAAAAGGACTCAGCGGCAAGAATATTCCTCTTGGCGCCCGCATCCTCGGTATCACTGATGCTTACGAGGCCATGGTCGAAGAGCGCTATTACCGCCAGCCTCGCACGCATCAAGAGGCAGTTGCAGAATTACAAAAAGTCAAGGGCACTCAGTTTGATCCGGACGTACTGGATGTATTCTTGAATGTCGTGAATTCGCAGATGCCTGCCTGAGCTAACCACCGATTAAGTTTATTCTGGTTGTTAAAGAACTAAAAAACCTTCATCCTCTCAGGGACGAAGGTTTTCTCCGCGGTACCACCCTGGTTGTAAGACATTCCATTGTAATGAATGGATTGCCTGACCACTCAGACTCGCAATAACAGGCGAAACCTGCCAACAGCTATTCCCATTGAGCGGTATTCACTGTTGAAGTCTGTCCTGATCACTCAGGACGGCAGGCGAGTTCAACCTTATTTCTGTGCTCCCTGGGCACCTCGTCGGGCTCACACCTCGCTCTCCCGGCTCGCTGAAGGATGGTTTAATACTCCTGCCATGACTTTCTAGTGGACCCAGAGGGATTCGAACCCTCGGCCTTCTCAATGCCATTGAGACGCGCTCCCAACTGCGCTATGGGCCCAAAAATGTAGCCAGAATTGTAATCCTAATCAGGTAATCCGTCAACTAAACCCCTCTGAGGTCATAGTATTTTATAAGGCAAAGTCATTTCAATGAAAATATGTGTGTCTTAGATCTTCAGAATACGCGCTGAGTTACCGCCTGTCCATAAAATCTCAAACCATATATCTCATTAAATCAGTTCGGTTATTAGTAGTCATGAGCATGTTAGAGAGGTAATAAGCAATCTATATCAGAATCGATAATAACACTATATAATGCGTTAAGGAGCAGTCTGATAATTAATCTCTATAAAAAGTTTTCGAGTAATGAGTGCACTTGTTGAACATCACTTTCAATACACTAAACGAGAGATTTATTGAACTAGAAAATTGTATAAAAAAGACTTAAGGAAAATCTACGTAACATTTCGCTGAGTAGTCATGTTCTCAAAAAAGTACAACTATCTGCGTGCCTTCCTATTGTTTTTCTTGGTCTTTTTAACTTTTTGCACCAAACCAGGTCTAGAACCATTACAGACTTCCGGTTCGGTCACTACTTCTACTCAGATTCCCATGGGGAACTCTATTATAGTTAAACCATCAATTCCGGCTCAACCTCCGCTCACACCAACCTGGACAGCAACTTTTATACCGGATTTTACGAATACGAGCGAGCCCAGTTCAACACCAAATCTCGGGGTATTGACACCTTCCTCAACTCTTATTCCGACCCAGATTTATTATCCGTTGCCTGGATTGTCTTACGAATCGGCTGCTATCACCGGAAATCAGCCATTAACAAAAATGGTGCCGAGTGAGGCATTCACTCTATTAAAGATTCACTTTATTAATGAAAAATATGGGTGGGCATTGGATACTAAAGGTCATATCTTAAGGACCGACAGTGGTGGCCTTACCTGGAAGGATGCGACTCCACCATTTGGTGCCTATGTCAATCAAGGATTCTACCCTTTGGATGAAAACCAGGCCTGGGCCACCCCACTGGATACTGCTGCATTAAATTGTATACGTTGTCCTACCCTGCCTCCTTCACCCAGCCAAGGGATTATCTGGCGAACGGAGGACGCAGGTCAAACCTGGCAAGCCAGTCAACCATTGGAAATTGGTTACAATGGCCAAACTACCGTGGAAGCGTACATCCCAATGGGGATCAGCTTTACCGATCCAATTCACGGTTGGTTGCTGATAAATACTATGCGATTGATGAATCATGATTGGCTTGAATTATTTAGGACGAACGATGGAGGACTAATCTGGGAAAAATTGTATAGTCCTGACTCGCCAAATTCGTCAGATCTACCCTGCGATGGTGAAGGAATCGTGCTACTCGATCCACTAACGGGATATCTGGGAGGTAGCTGTTACAAGGAAGGAGTAGATGAAAAATGGTGGATCCGTTATAGTACGGATGGCGGAGTCCTGGTTATTACGCAAACTCTACCTGCTCCTGATAATCTAACTCCTGAATTTACCGATGGGAACTCAACCTGTGGGGCTGGGACAATTATTTCCACATCACCTGGATCACTCGGGTTTCCGTTTTATTGTCAAGCTTATGACGCTGCAACTGGCCAATATTTTTCGACCGGATTCTTCTATTACTCTGGGGATGGAGGACAGAGCTGGATTACTTTCGATAATCCATATAGCTTAGATTTTATCAACGGCTCGATTGGCTGGAAACTTCAAACTCTCTCATCACAGCCAGGCCGAATTGATCGGACCAACGACGGTGGTCGACATTGGGAAACACTCAAAAATGTCAACTGGCAGGGGCAACTTGATTTTGTTTCAGAATCGGTTGGGTGGGCATTAGCAACTGATGGAATAGCGATAGCTTTACTCCATACGATCGATGGTGGTATGACGTGGGAAATATTAACGCCCGTGATTATCAATTGAGATCATCTTGATAGGATGACTTCGTTATTCGGATACACGGTGATCAAGGAATATTAGTTTTTCTCATACCGTGTTATGAATTCACCTGAAGCAGATTGATGAAGTATTTGGTGACCCGGTGGATAATTGGAGACCAAAACAAGAACACATATATTTTCATGATTAATCCCCTGTTTTATCACTTATAATTCTGGAACTTATTTCTTGTATACTGCGTAACATAACCTAGCTCATTACGATCGCTGGGGTGCAAATGCACGTTCATCCCAGTTGAATTGAAGGAAAATGCTTACCGAAACAAACGAAGCCCTCCAGGGTCAGCGGCAGAGCTGGAACCTGATAAAGAAACTAGGGGAAGGGGATGCCGGCGAAGTCTACCTGGTCGAATCATTATTGGATCACCAGCCCGCAATCGTAAAAAAACCTCGTAAAGGCGCCTTCTTCAGCGACGTCCTGCGCCAGGCAAGCCAGATAAAAAAAGAAGGCAGCATCTTACGTGGCCTGGCCAGAGCTGCTTTCTCGATCCAAAGTCTCCGTCTGAGCATCCCCACCCTGATCGATCAAAACAAATCCGAATTCGAGCTTGGCGCGCCGACCTTCATCATTATCGATCATGCCAAAGGGCTGAACTTAACCATGCTCAACCAGGTCATCCAATTCGGTCCTGCCAGCATCCGCGCCCTACCGACCAATCCAGAATCAACATTCTTAATCCAGCAATGGTCCCGGTTTACCGAATTTCCGGCTCAGTTATTGGTCCGTGTCCTGCTGGGCGTGCTCATTCTGCTTGAGACAATCCATTCCACCGAAATCCGGAATGAGGAAGGTACACACTACGGCGTTATCTGGAACGATATCAAATCGGACCATCTCTATTGGGATCCATTGGGCATCCGGCTAACGGTCATCGATTGGGGCAACAGCCAGTTTCTGGAGAGTAATGGCGTCACCAAAGACAGTCAATACTCTGCTCTCGATGACTTCCGCCAGTTCATCCAGGAAATGGGTAGTTTTATTTCCGAATCCAATCCCGATTTGTACACTCGCCTGGAGTGGCCACAGAGCTCCGCCAATGCTGATATCTATGACCAGCTCATCCTGCCCCTAAAGGATAAACTGGGCGCTCTGCACGAAACTGATACCGAAAATTTGAGGGAGTTGCGCCGACAGGAAGCGGACCTGTACGGTCTATCTCGGCCAGGGCTTGAAGAAATTTCTCGATACGAAGAGCTGGTGCAGCAGTTGATCGCTCATGGCGAATTGCCGGATAGTAGTGGTGCCAATAATTTTATGTTTAAAGCTGCTTACCAGATGGCATCCGAGTATAGGCTGGCTGAATTTCAAAAAGTATGTGAAAACGCTTACCGCTTACTCTCGTCTTCTTCCGACAAATGGAAACTATTATCCGAGATTGCGGAAGTAGCCAGGCAAATGGCGGATGCGGATGAGCTGACCCAAACCGCCTTCTCGAACACGCTGGCCGCCGGTGTGGCTGATGATTGGCCGGCCGCGCTGTGGGAATTATTCACTCGTCTGGGTGACAGTCCACGACCTGAATGGTGGGAAAAAATCAGCCAGGAGATGCGTATAGTTGCCCTGGGGCTGGAACCAGACGCCATATCTCTTTACACCGTCTTCGCTCGTCTTTATTACACCTTGCAAGCTGAGGTCTCGCGGAATGGTGAAAAACGGCTCCTTATGGCTTCCGCAGATACGAATAACAACGGTCAAGAACACGATAATCCTCATTGGCAGGCTGGTGGAGAGTTCATCGCAACCGTCCGCGAAGAAATCATTAATAAGTGGAAAGAAATCGAACCATACCCGCCCAACTCCGGCATCGGTTACACCGCGGTGGACAGCCTGATCGATCCGATCGAAGAACTTTTACCCGGCACCCGTGAAAAGCTTGAAAAATCGTTGGTGCAGCCGAAAGCTCAGGTCGAGCTGGTCTTGAAAGCCTGGGAGCAGAAGGATTTCGAGCTGGCTCGACGTGGGCTGCGCACAATCCTCCTGTGGGATCCTGACCGCCTCCGACTTCTCACTGCCGAAAAAGCCATAGGGGCGGCATCACTGTGGCTAGCCCGCGTTAGCAGAGGTGCTGGTAAGGATGAGCCATTCTACGATTATTTAACCTCAGTTGAACTTGCTGGGCGCACCCTGCGGAACCAGGTTGGGCCCGCAAAATGGTTGGATGAGACCCTGGAGGCATTCAAGCGCCTCCGCAGGGGCACACGCACGGTCGATCTAATGATCGAGTATCCCGAAACCATGCATGAGCTCCCCTGGCTAAATGAATATCAATCGCGGGAGATTTTATCTCTACCGCACACCCGTCCCATCACCCTCGCAAGAGATAGCACTGACTACACGCCACCCTCTCTGACCCAAGGGGTTGTGGAGGGCAAGTTCGGCCCAAACCAGGGCATGTACCTGGCAGAACCGTTGGATACCTGGATGCCGGAAGCACGCGGCTCCTCCGCCCGTGTCTTTGCTGGATATATACCCAGCCCTGCGAATCGAACCCAGTCATTCGCTTTCAAGATTATGCGGCCAGATCAACAGGATTACGCCCTTCCATTATTCATCGAAGAGATCCAGATTTTGACCATGCTACGTGACGTGCCTGGCATAACGCCCTTCGTCGAGTGTGGGTATCTCAAGATAGATGAGAATCAAGCGTTACCCAGCGATGAAAGCCATGCCTCGGCAGAGCAGCTAACTGGGCAGATCATCCATTATGGCGTTGAACAGGCTCAAAATTTCCTGGCTTCAATGGAGAGACAATTATCTGTTGGGTGGCTGCCCTACCTGGCATTAGTGAGACGCAACCCCGAGTACAATTTATTGCGCTTTTGTGACGCCAGCAGCACCCATGGCTGGTTCTTGTCACTGCGTGAAAGCTTGATCCTTTCGTTGCAAATCTGTGACGTCTTGCAGTTCGCTCACGACCGTAATATTGTCTACCGCGATCATAAAATCCTGCACTATTATTGGGATGCTGACTCGCACGGTGTAACCATAATCGATTGGAACATCGCCAAACGCCAACCCCAGGGCCTGCCAGACGCAGAAAAACAATTCGACCTTGTCCAGTTTGGCGCGCGTGGCATGCACCATATATTCACTGGGCGTCCTGCCCAGGGCAGCCTGCCACTGGGGCCCAACCGTCCAGAGGACATTGAGAAAGCCTCCACCCATTACCCAGTCAATTGGACCTACGATGACGAACGCTTACCTAACCAGCTTCGTATCATCCTGGAACAGACATTAAATCAAGGGTATACTCAAGTTTCTGATATCCGGCGTGATCTGCTGGACATCTATCAACAGCTTCCTGGAACTGAAAAGAAATAGAAAAGCATATAAATCTATGTCCGAACAATTTGATTTAATTGAAAGGCAGTACCGCGAGCTTCAAGACAACCCCACCCCGGGAGTGGTTGATCTGCGGCATCTCCTTCTTGATATTGAAGAGCTGGTCAGCTCGCCCGATTACCAGAACCTGACGCTGGACCAACGCAATTCCCTCCAGGCGGCTCGTAAAGAATTATTAAGGCGCATCCAGGAGCTGGAAAATGGAGCTGCAGCACCGGCTGAGAATACCAATGGTCATGGCTCTGAATCTGCCTCCCAACAGCAACCAACACCCGGGCTTGCGGCTGCCCCTCCAGAGCCTGTGCGGGAGCATAACCCTGCAGCTGAAACGCAGATGGAGTTGGCGGAAAAGCTTTTCTATAGCGGTCGTTATGCTGAAGCCGTACAGATTTTTGACCGCATCCTGCAGGTGGAGCCGAATTGGGAACGAGCCCGCCAGCACCGCACCGAGGCTGAGAACTACCTGCGCACCGGTTACATCCCCGTTGTTGCCCTTCCTGCCGATGCGGCTTCTGCTTATGGTAAAGCCCAATCTGCTGCACGTGTGGGACGCTTCGCCGATGCTTTGGTGCTCTTGGAGAGCGCCCAGAATGCCTTGCATGAGTTAGGTATTCAACGCTGGCAGGAAGGCCAGGACTTCGCTCAAAAGCTGCAGGAAAACATTGATGCCGAAAAAGCCTTTGAAGAAGGGATTTTACTCTTCCAGCAGGGTAATATTGACGATGCCATCGAAAGGATCCAGGCAGCAGTCGGCGCGACAGGCATGCCCAAATATTCCGAGCGTGCCCAGAGTTACCGAAAAGTCAAAGACAACTTGCGATCGATCTACGATACTTTAAACCAGGCTGAGCTAGACCCGCAAGCCGCATCCAAGGCAAAAGCCAACCTGGACGCGCTGGGGGTCGAATACGGAGAAAATCCGGCTTTCGATCGCCTGATCGAGCGCTTTAAATCGATTACTCCGCGCGTGGTAGAGCCCTTAAAAGAGCAGACCCGAAATCTGATGAACCAGGCCGAGCATGCCACCACGCTCGAGGAAGGGCTGTACCTTAATAAGCAGGCGCGTCAGAGCCTGGCTCAAATTCGTAACCTGGAGGGTGTCGACGAAAGCCTGGATCGCCTGCAGACTGAGATCGAGCGCCAACAGCACACATATCAAAAGTTCGACAACGATTTAAAGGCGGCTAACCAAGCCTATGAAAAAAATCCGTCCTGGCCGGCTGAAGCTTCACGCTCGAGTGCTGAAGTTTCAAAGCGTTTTCCGATCGACCCGGGCGTGAAGGAGCTGAAACGCAAACTGAGTACTTACCGTTTGAAATTATTAGGGATCAAAGCAGGTCTCGTTCTGATAGGGGTCCTCATCGTAACTGGCCTGGTCGCCTGGGGCAACAACAAATACCATGCTTACTTGCTCGCCCAAACTCCCACCATTACACCGACTGCGACTGCTACAGCCACCCTCACCCCTTCACCTACTCAGACTCCCACCCTTACTCCTACCCCGCTGCCCACCTTAACCCCCTCCCTCACCCCTACCCCAATCTCAGCCTTCACCCAGCGAGATGTTTTCGCCCGCAATGGCTGTTATGAAAAATTTACTGCTATCGGAAAGATTCCCGCCGGTTCGACCGTACGCTTCCTGCCCACCGAACGGCGCTTCGACGAATTCGGCCGTGAGTGCGTGTTGGTGGAGTACCTGGCTCCTGATGGCAGTGCCATCGATGGTTGGGTGCTGACTCTTGATGTAGGTGTCGATCTTCCACCCACAGCGACCACTAAACCGTAATATCCTGGCTGGATATGTCTATGCCTTCAAGATAATAGGCATTAATAAATTCCTGAGCTTAGCCGAGCGCATTGGGATTGTCAACAATGATGTGATAGAACGAGCTGTGTGGCATTCCCGCTTATCTACAAACCTCAACACCGTCATAAGCCATTTAAATTCTGAACGAGCAGGGTCACTGCGTTTATGCGAGAAGCTTCAGTTAGTGACTTCATGAGGGTAGTATGCCACTATTGTTCCGTTTAACGTTGGCCATCCGCTTACACAAACCTAAGACGTTCTGGTGGATCTGATGTTGGTCCGTAGCTCATTGCTGAATACTTCTTTACCCTGAGCTGATTGCATTTTCAATATTACGTATCGCTTGTATAATCTCAACGTCAGGAGCCGGACCATTGTTGTTAATTTCCAGCGCCCAGTCATAGGTAACGCTGGCAGCGATTTGATTGTATTCGATGATCTTTTCGTCAGGTACTGCGATGTGATCCATACTGTTGCGGTTCTTTACTCGCGCCAGGCAGATATCAAGATCTGCTAATACGCGGATCATCTTAATAGGGTACTTCTTCACAAGAGACTCATGGAATCCGCGAAACCCTTCGCCTGCGCCAAGAGATTCGATCATCACTTTATCATGCGTCTTGAACACTGTGTCTATGATATCCTCAATCTTTTCCCATCCATCTTCGCCCGGCTGTAGACTGAGCCAGATCGGTTCAACTCGGATGAATATGATGCCGGTGTGTTGGTTGACCAATCCCCCGATATGTGTTTTCCCGGCACCCTTAGGACCAATAAGCATAAACAGTGTCCGCTTCATGTTTTGACATTCTGACCGTGATAAATAGTTGAACTGAATGTGATCCTTTGAGCAGCATAATTATTGATTTTTCGTACTCCTGCTATCTTACGCCATCTATATCGTGGATTATTTTGTAAATATCCCAGTCTCAACACTTGCATTATCCGCACCAAGGCGTATTGATATGATTTCAATTTTCTGTTTTTGTGAGGACTATGTACGGAATACTGAAACTAAACCTTTTGTCAAGCCTTCAGCACCAACCGCAAAATGACCAAGATTGTTCAATTGAGCGTATTCAATAGTGCATCCTGAATATTGCCGCAGAGCCATCTTGTTGGCTAATCCAGACATATCGTATTCACCTGACGAGACAAAAAGCCTGACTGGAAGTGTTGATTTTTCAGTAGAATACTTTTCTTCCATGTTCAACAACCAATCTTCCTACCCATCAATGGCAATCATGCGCGAAAAGAGATCAGGTTTCTGAAAGAGCGTATAAATTGCAAACCACGACCCTAGTGAATAGCCTGCTAGTGTACGGTCTGATGCACTCACTTGGTAATGTAATTCGACAAAAGGTATCAGCTCTTGCTCAATGAATTGCAGGAATACTGCTGCACCAGGAGGGTATTTCGCCCATTTAACTGGTTCAGATAGTAAATCGCGGTCACGCATATTTGTCCCTCCATAATCTGCTGTGGCCTTGCTACCATATGATGGGCTAACAATCATCAAGTCGGGAATGTGTTGTCCGTAGATTAAATATTGAACGATGTCAGTCGCCATGGCAAAAGCATGATCACCATCGAGGAGATATAAAACTGGATATGATTCTGTTGTCTCATAATATTTTTCTGGAAGCCGTATTTTGACGTAATATTTTTGCCCCACCAGTGAAGAAGTCAATTCTTGGAGTTCAGAGTTAGCAATTGGTACAGGAATCTTTTTATTATTTGAAAAGGTATCCATAAAAACCTCCGATCTAGCAGTAAGAGGTGTATCTGGATTTGTAAAAACACCCATACATTGTCCTAATTATCGCCAATTATAATGTCGACTACCAAGGCTTATATTATGAATATTCTTTCAATTCTTAATTATCTACTCGTTTGAAACCAAGTTATATATGGAGAGTAAGAAAACCAAATGTGAACAAATTGGGCATAACAACAAATAACAACAGGTTTACGATAACCTGTATACTGATAAGCAGCATTTCCTGTTATGATAAACTCCAAATCACAGGTATTATGCCATGAAACAATTCGCTGTCCTGCAGCTTTCCGGATGCTCCGGTTGCGAAGTGTCCCTGCTCAACGCTGAGGAGTGGACGGACAAGTACAAGCTGGCTTATATGCCGCTGGTCGCCTCGGTGTATGACCTACCGCCGGTTGACGTCTTGCTCATCAGCGGCAGCCTGGGTAGTGACGAAGACCTGTATAATCTGCAGCATGCCGTCCATAAAGCAACGAAGGTCGTGGCGGTTGGAACGTGCGCCATCTCGGGTGGTGTAGCCCACCTAGGCGACCGCGACGAGGTCCGTCGGTTATTTCTGACCCAACATGAACGCTTTCACTTGCCGCGGTTGCTGCCCAAATCCCGGCCAATCGATTCAAGGGTGGCAGTTGACTGCTACCTGCCTGGCTGTCCGCCGACACCGGAGCTTGTTATTGCTGCGCTCTTCGAAACGCCCGGGTTCAAGGCTGCCTCGACCGTCTGCCAGGAATGTGGACGCAGAAAGGCCAGAGAAATGCGTCCCAGCCATCTAGTCGGTTTTATGAAAGGGGAGGTGCAGTCGGAGATCTGCTTGATTAACCAGGGCTACTTATGCATCGGTGTTTCCACGCGCGGCGGCTGCCGGGCCATTTGCACACGCGCCGGATACCCATGTGTGGGCTGCCGCGGTCCATCCGATGCGTTCATCGAGAAGGAGTCACAAACCTGGTTTACCTCAATCCTGCGTGTCTTCACCAGCATGACCGACGTTCCGCCTGAGGAGATCGAAGCCGAGCTGCACTCCCCGCAGCTGGCCATGTTCCTTTTTCAGTTTTCGGATTACACCAGCGATCCTCTAGCGGAGGGTGGAAAATCGCTCAGATCAAAAGAGAAGGTTTTATAGAATGACCACCCTTGTTTTCCCGCTCAGCCGGATCGAAGGGCATGCACGTGTGACAATTGAAGTGCATGGCGGTGAAGTGATGTCGACCCGCCTGGAGGCCACGGAATTACGCGGCTTTCAACACCTGGTTCACGGCGTACCCGCCAAGCAGATGCCGGTAATCGTGCCGCGCGTCTGCGGGGTTTGTTCCACGGCGCATCACGTTACCGCGGTGAAAACGCTGGAGGATATTTACGGGGTCACCCCGCCGCCGGTGGCTCAGAAGATCCGCGAGCTGTTGCTACTCGGCCAGCTGATCCAGAACCAAGCCACCTCGCTGTTCTTTTTTACCATGCCGGACCGTCTTGGGTTGGCCAGTCTCTTCCAACTGGTGGCCGATCAGGAGGGACCGGAAAAGGAACGGGAGGAGATCGCCAGTCACGCCCTGACAGTCCGCAAAACCGGCACGGATTTGATCACGGCGGCGGGAGGCCAGTTCATCCATCCAGTTAAAGCTGTTGTCGGCGGGGTAACAAGTGGGATCGATACCGGGACTGCCGGGGTAATGCGTGCTCAGATCGTCCGTGCCCTGCCGGTTGCGTGCAAATTATTCGATTACTATATTGAAATGTCGCTGGCATTGCGGGAGCGTATAGGTACCTGGGGCGATGACGAGCCGGCTTATTACATCGCTTCCACCGGTAAATCATCTCCGGCCTATAATGGCAATATCATCCATGTGATGAACCACAACGGGATCGTGCACGACAGTTTCACCGCCCACCAGTTCAGGGACCACCTGAATTATGAAGACACCGAGTACAGTTATGCCGGGCGGACCAGTTACCAGGGACAGGTGATGCGGGCCAACAGCCTGGCACGCATCAACATGGCAGACAGCATGGGAACTACCCTGGCTGACGGCTATCTGAAGCAGTTCCAACGGAAATTTGGACGCCCGGCGCATGCCATCCTGCTGTATGATCTTTGCCGGGGGATTGAGCTGGTGTATGCCCTGGAGCGGGCGATGGAACTACTAGAAGAGCCGCTGGATTTAAAGGAAACCGCCACGACTCACACGCCCAGAGACGGCGAAGGCTATGGCATGGTGGAAGCGCCGCGCGGCCCCCTGATCCACCACTATTTTATCGAAAATAGCTTGATCACGAAGGCAGAGTTTATTATTCCCACCGTGCACAATATGCTGGCGATTGAGCGCGCCCTGATGGTAGCCGCAAGGCGTTATATCAATACAGAGCGGGTGAATTTGGAATTGGAGCGAGCTGTGGGACGTGTTGTGCGTGCCTTTGATCCGTGTATTGCCTGCGCCACCCACTGATTAAATTGGAATCGATGTAGGGGTGATCTCCCTATAATATGCAAAAATTCTATCCATAGACATTTTTCTCTATGGTGGCGCAAGGATTGTCCATTAAGTCCAGCATCTATACATGGAGACAGAAAGTCCAAAAATGTGACCAAATTATCGGTTGCCTTGTCCGTTAAGTCCACGCTAACCGTTCTGTGTCAGCATATCTGCACCTAAATTGCACCCGAACTGCACCAAAGTATGAAGCAAGGAAAGGCAACCCGCAGCACTATCCAGGGGGAAAATACCATTTTTCACTGATAGTTAACAAACAAGAAAACGTGAAACGGCTTGAATGCTCAACCGAAGGTTTACAAGGTCACCTTATCGAAAATGCTGTAGGCAACCAAGAGCATACTGTTTTATGCCAATCCCTTAGATGGGTACAATAGAAAGTCTCTTGGGTGCTTTTTTTTAAGGTACAGTCAACACTTAGACGACTAATGTACTTGCCACCAATTAATGTAATAATTTTTCCAATAATTACGGTATGATTATTTTACTAGACATCCATCCTGGTATTCATTGCTTTGATATGCTTTTTACATCTATAATTACACTGGCTAGAGGAAAGGTGACTCATAATTGCTTGGACGCAGGTATTGCCGGGACGGTCGTCTCTGCGGCAGCTGGCGATGTGCAAGTCGAAGTCATTATGTCGTAAGGAAAAACCTGTTTAAACGGGTAAGATGAGTTATGAAACGTACAACCTATCTTCTGCTACTTGTTGTTCTATTAGTCTCCTGCGCTCCAAAATCAAGATTGGCGCCGTATAAGGATCCAAGCCAGCCAGTGGATGTGCGTGTCGAAGATTTGCTTTCCCGCATGACCCTGGAAGAGAAGATTGGTCAGATGACCCAGGTGGAAAATAACAGCATTTCCCCCTATTATTTATTTCCTCCTTCTGAAATTGTCAAATATTTCATCGGCTCCGTTCTGAGCGGTGGGAACAGTTCGGGCTTTTACTCGCTTGCAGATTGGACCGGATTGGCGAAGAGTTATGAGGTCGAAGCGGTTAAGACGCGCCTGGGGATACCACTGATCTTCGGGGTAGACTCGGTGCATGGTTTTGGGCATGTCAATGGTGCTACGATTTTTCCCCAGAACATCGGTCTGGGAGCTACGCGTGACCCGGAGCTTGTGCGCCAGATTGGGCAGGTGACTGCCGAGGAGATGCGCGCCGCGGGTATCCCCTGGAACTTTGCGCCATGCGTGGCCGTTCCACAGGATATCCGCTTGGGCCGCACGTATGAAGGCTTCAGCGAG
>JBGOXS010000011.1:0-85744 GCA_041479245.1 Anaerolineae bacterium | reverse complement strand
GGGGCAGGTCACCAACGCGTTACTCACCCATTCGCCACTAGGAAGTCCTCGTATTGCTACAAAGACTCCTCGTTCGACTTGCATGTATTAGGCACGCCGCCAGCGTTTATCCTGAGCCAGGATCAAACTCTCCGCAAAAAATTTATGCATCTTGCGATGCGTAAAGTCTGCGTTTTTGTCGTAATAACGACTGGCTGATTTCCTATCACTTTTCAGTTGTTAAGGTTCCTTCAATCGAGCGGGCAGGATTTTATCACTGCCACCAGAGCCTGTCAAGGCTGTATAGAGACTAAACTGCCGATGTTGAAATCCACATCGGCACGCCAGACTGTGAAGTGTATACACTTTAGTCTCTGACGCAAGGGCGTCTTGCTCGGTTGTAAGTGTTCTGCCCGACATCGGCGAGAACGAAAGTTATCAATAGCGAACCTTAATTTTATACTATAAAGTTATTTTGTCAAGGGTAAACCCGAAGCAAATTGTCAGACAACCTTCGGCTTTTGCCCGCTGCTTTAGCTCACTTCCTGCCTGCCAATGCGCGTTCAATGTCTCTGATCCGGTGGAAGGCGGAATGACCGTCCAGGTCATAAGGCCAATCCGATCTACGCTCCTTACTTGCGAACCACTTATCAGGCGCCGCTCTCATAGCGGCTAACACATCTTCCTGAACACGCCTGTGCCAGGCAAGGATTTCCTCCGGAGAGCGATCGTGCCAGCGCAAGTAGATGAGATGGTTCGCCTCGTTTATCACCAGCCCACGCTCCTCGGGCGGCCGAACTTGCCCTCCGGCAGATCTGGCTACATCAGCTTTCCAATGCGTAATATGTGCCAGGGCATCTTTAACAGTCCAGGGATCTTTGGTCTCAGGTCGGAGCATAAGCCGATCCCACTCCTCTCTTGAAAGGTTTGCTACCAGATAATCCAGGAGCTTATATTCCTGAATTGCCCGTTCAACTACTTCATCACGGTTATGAAACATAGCCTAAATTACCTCCCTAAGCAAAACAAACGATTCAACGTTTATTAAATGCTTATCGAATTTTCAAAGAACTTAAATTATGGCGCCAGCGCATATGCTTTATCATGCTTTGGCGTATTTAGCAACTGCTTCTCCAGACGACAGTTTAAAATATATTTTTCCCCGGTATCTATCTCATAATAAAGGTTTTTTGACCCCACTCCGATCGCCACTCCTAGCAGTTAGTAGCAATCATCAAGCAACCTTTGTCAATCGCATTATTTCAATTCATCTCCTGCCGACCCATCAACGCACGTAGTAGCGTAGTTTGATCAGCATATTCCAGATCACCCCCAATCGGCAGGCCACGCGCCAGCCGCGTGACCTTTACATCCAGTGTGTTGACCTGCTGCTGAATATACATTGCGGTAGCATCCCCTTCCATGCTTGGGTTGGTCGCCAAGATCAGTTCACAGATGCCACCGGCCTTCACCCGCTCGAACAGGGCGCGCATGGTCAGGTCTTCCGGACCCACGCCCTCGATTGGGGATAGCACTCCGCGCAGCACATGGTATCTACCCGTGAACCCCCCTGTGCGCTCCATCGCCAGTACATCCAGCGGTTCTTCGACCACGCAAACGATAGCAGGGTCCCTCTCAACACTGGCGCAGATCTCACACTCCGTCCGCCCAAAGCTGGTGACGTTATAGCAGATCGGGCAGTCCATCGTGTTGGCTTTTAAGTCGTGCAACGCCTCTGATAGCACATGAGCCACCTCTTCCGGGGCATTTAGTAAGAAGAAAGTCAGGCGCGAAGCCGTCTTGGGGCCGATCCCGGGCAGACGCGAGAACGCATCGATCAGGTTTTGGATGGGTGCAGGCAGGATCATGGATCATCCCTTCGGGTCAGAAGGGCAGCCCTCCCGCCAGAGGACCCAGCCGCTCAGAAGCCAGGGCACGCGAGGCGTCCAGGGCCCCGTTAACCGCAGCCAGCACCAGGTCTTGCAGCATCTCAATATCGACGTCTTTCAGCAGCTCCGGGTCGATCTCAACCGACTGACAGTGCTGGTCGCCGGTCATGACCACTTTAATCGCACCCCCACCGGCCGAATAGTTCACCGTTTCCTGCGCCAGCTGTTCCTGGGTTTGGGCAAGCTGTTCTTGCAGCTTCTGGATCTGCTGCATCATGCCCGCCTGTCCACCTTTTTGGGGGAAATTTGGTTTGTATTTAGGCATAATTTACTCCTGAAATTACTGGATATCTACAATCTCACCACCGAGGTCGCGCAGCGCCGAGGCCACCATCCCATCATTATCCACCTCGGCGGGAGGAGTGGTCTTTGTAGCTGAAGTTAATACCACCTGCACAAAAATTTCCCGACCCATGACTTGTTTGAGAACACTCTCGAGAAGGGTGATATTCGCCGGGTCTTCCAAGCGCAATTTGAGCACCTCGCCGCTCATACCCAGGGTGAGGGTATTGCCCTTCAATGAGCGTGCTTTGGCCGAGTTCACCAGCGCATTCAAGCTGGGATTCTGGTTTTTTAATTGCGCCAGCACCAGGTTCCAGCTCTTGTCCAGCCGCTGGTAGGTAACTGCATCTTCGGCTGACATTTCCTCCCCTTCGGGTACTGCCGGGCGGAATTCTTTCACCTGCCCGGGTGGAGTGGAAAGCTTGCTCTTGGTTGGGGTCGATGTGACGGTTGGCGATGGTGGCGAGATTGGTGAGGGTTTAGTTTCGGTATTTGAACTGTCTGTTGCAATGGCTTCAATAAATGCGATTTCCAAGGGCAGAGCCGGCTGCCAGCTGCTGCGGGTTTCGGTCGAGGCCTGGTTAAAGGCCTGGATCACCTTGAGCAGCTCAGCCACGCTCAGTGCCTGGGCATGGCGTGCCATTTGGGAGCGCACCTCAGGCGTGGCATCCACCTGGGCGGCATTTCCCATTGCCACCAGCAGCAGACTGCGCAGGTAATCTACGATCTGGCGGGCGAACTGGCGCGGGTCGGAGCCTGAATCAAGGCTGCGATGAATTGCTTCCAACCCTTGCGAAGATTGGCGTTTGAGCATGGCGTCGACCACCTCAAGTACTGCCTGGCTAGTGGCAGTGCCCAGCACATCCTGGGCTAATTGCAGAGTGATATTGTCACCCGCTGAAGCCAGCTGGTCCAGCAACGAGATAGCATCGCGCATCGATCCCGTCGCTTGCCGCGCGACCAGGCTCAGTGCTTCAGGCTCGGCGGTGATCTTCTCTTCATCCGCCAACATCTTGAGGTTGTCGATGATTTCCTTCACTGGTATGCGTCGAAATTCGTGCCTCTGGCAGCGCGAAAGCACCGTCGCCGGGATTTTGTGTGCCTCGGTGGTCGCCAAAATGAAAATGGCATGCGACGGGGGCTCTTCCAGCGTTTTAAGCAGGGCATTGAACGCTGCCGTGGAAAGCATGTGCACTTCATCGATGATATACACCTTATAGCGTCCCTGGTTGGGAGAGAAATTGATCCTGTCACGCAGGTCGCGCACGTCATCCACGCTGGTATTGGAGGCCGCATCGATCTCAATCAGGTCAAGGAAGCGTCCCTGGTTGACTGCCAGGCAGTGCTCACACTGGTTGCATGGTCGTTTTGTTAATTCGGGGTCCAGGCAGTTGACCGCTTTTGCCAGGATGCGTGCCGTGCTGGTTTTGCCTGTCCCTCGTGGACCCGCAAACAGGTAGGCGTGCGCCACCCGGTCAGCAGTCACGGCATTGCGCAGGGTTTGCACTACGTGCTCCTGGCCGATCACCTGGTCCCAGTGGAGCGGGCGCCATTTGCGGTAAAGGGATTGTGACATATCTAGAGTCTATCAGACTGAATAGGTTCGGTCAATCTTACCCGGTGCCGAACGATCATTCACCGATGCAACCGAGCCGCCATAACCTGCCGTCGCGCGCCAGCAGCGCATTCGACTCAGAAGGTCCCCAGCTACCCCGCCTATAAAGGGAAAGGTCGGGAATATTGTGCATCTCCCAGCCGTCAGCGATCGAATCGATCAGCTTCCAGGCGGCTTCAATCCCATCCGAACGGGTAAACAATGAGGCATCTCCACGTAGAGCCTCCATCAGCAGCCGTTCATATGCGTCTGGCAGCACCCCGCTGAAGGAGTCGCGATATTTAAATTCCATATCCACCGAGCGCATATCCTGATCTGAATCGGGCACCTTGGCCTCGAACATCAGGTGAATGCCTTCATCCGGCTGGATACACAGTGTAAGGATATTGGGGATGAACTGGTATTCATCCGGCAGGTGGAACATCAAGTGGGGTGGGCGTTGGAATTCCACGATAACCTGGGACGTCTTTGCCGCCAGGCTTTTGCCTGAGCGCATGTAGAAGGGCACTCCCTTCCAGCGCCAGTTGTCGATATAAAGCTTCACGGCCGCATAGGTGGGGGTTTGTGAATCTGGTGCTACACCTTCGGTCTGGCGGTAGCCTTCATATTGAGCACGCACCGTATCGGCCAGACTGATCGGGCGGATAGATGAAAGCAGCTTGAAGGTCTCATTCCGCGCAGCATCTGCCTCAAAAGAGGCTGGCGGCTCCATCGCCACTAGGGAGAGCAGCTGGAGCAGGTGATTCTGGAACATATCGCGCAGCACCCCCACTTTGTCATAGTAGTCCGCCCGGTGCTCGATGTCGACTGTTTCAGACACCATGATCTGGATGTTATCCACGTAGCGCCGGTTCCAGATGGGCTCGAAAATCGTATTGGCGAAGCGGAAAAACAGGACGTTCTGTGCCGTTTCCTTTCCCAGGTAGTGATCGATGCGGTAGACCTGGCTTTCATCAAAAACCGAATGCAGCACATTGTTTAGCTCGCGGGCTGAGCTGAGATTATTGCCGAAGGGCTTCTCGACGATGATGCGGCGCCAGGCTTCGCTCTGACCCACCAGACCCGCCTGCCCCAGGCAGTTGACCACCGGGATGTAATGTTCCGGAGCCGTCGCCAGGTAGTATAGACGGTTGGTAGGCTTGGCTTCACGCTGGGTGAGGAACTCACCCAGGCGCTTGAAATCTTCGGGAGCGTCTAGGTTGCCTTGATAGTAGACCAGCTTGGCGGAGAATTCGTCCCAGCGCGCTTGCTCAAAGCTCTCCGGGGTAAACGTCTTCACGCCCTCCAGCAGGCGGTTCCGAAAGGTTTCATCGGTAAAAGGGCGGCGGGCAAACCCAACGATCTCACGGCAGGTCGTCATGCGCCCCTTGATATAGTTGTTATAGAGCGCCGGCACCAGCTTGCGCCAGGTGAGGTCTCCCGAAGCACCAAAAATGATAATTGTGGTTAGCTTGTCGTCATCTGACATGGTTCTCTTCTCCCACTTTCGTCAAACGAGTATACCGCAATCCAAACACTACAACAGCCCGTGTGGTTGTTCTATGTTGAGGCGGCTACCTAAGCTGGTCGCTGGCGTCCTGGATGCGCTGCAATATCTCTGCCGCTTCATCCGGACCGGCAATATGCACCGTGCCATCCCCATCCACGTGTGTTGGGATGAGATCATAACCGGTGTAATTCGTTCCAGTAAAATGCAACTGCAGGATCACTCCCTGTTGGTGTGCCAGGTCCCAGTTCTGGTCAAACACGAAATTCCCCAGCCCATAAAACACGTCAATCCCATTAATTTGTTGGATCGCCTGGACGACATGGGTGTGGTTGCCCACCACCACATCTGCACCGGCGTCGACCGCCACCTGGGCGAAGTGCAGCTGGTAGCTATTGGGTTGGGAAGAGTCTTCAGGGCCCCAATGGGGCATGACGATCACTACATCTGATTCACCTTGTGCATTGGCGATCGCAGCTTTCAGGTTTTCATCCGTCAGCTCGGCGATACCGGGCGAATCTTCCCCGGCAAATGCGTTAGGCTCCACAATCCCCAACGATACAAACCCGAAGCGGATCCCCTTGATTTCCACCACGACGGATTGTAAAGCATCTTCCTGGCTCATGCCCGCGCCCACTGGCTGGATGTTGTTTGCCTGCAGGTTATCCAGCGTGTCGAAGAATGCCCGGTTGTAGTTATCCCCACAGCTGGCCCCGGAACAGTTCTTGATGTGGTTGGTCGCCACGCTCATCACATCAAACCCGGCATCACCAGCCGCTTTGGCGCTGCGCGAATCGCTCACCAGCACGTAAGTCACAATGCAGCCGGTGTGAGTGGAAAGATCGCTTAAGGTAGTGTTCAACGTCCCCACCGCCAGGTCTGCCACGGAGATGAGATCGCGCACCTCGTCATACACGTAACTCGCGTCCCCACGCACATCGATGGAAGATTGCACGCAGCGCGCTGGCACGATCACGCCGGTAAACAATAGGGTGATCTGCGCTTCCTCTGTCGCAGCTGTCTGCAAAGGTTGTTCCATCGGGGTTGGGGATGGGCTGGAAGGGCTGACCGTACTGGGTATAGAGGTCTCTTCTTGCGAGTGCAGGACAAACGGGAGTTTTATCGCCACGGGTGTTGATGTGGGCGTGAATGGTATGGGTGTTAGAATGATGATTGTGGGTGGAACAGCAGTAGGCGGCATGGATGTGGGCAGATCGGTGGATCCTGCCCCCTGGCAGCCACTTAAGACAAGCATGTATATGAATATTATTCCTGCTGTTACTTTAAGTTGTTTAATCTTTTTCAATCTATTTACCATCCGGATCGTACTCTTACTATCCATTCTTCAAAGCCAACTGGATTTCAGTCCTCACCTGGAGGTCAGCCTCATTCCTGGCAGCTCGTTCCAGCGCCTGCCTGGCTTCAGGGTGATTAATCTGACCTAGCGCCCAGGCTGCGTGTGAGCGTACCAGCGGTTCGGGGTCTTCCAGCAGCGTCCGGGAGAGTGGTGCCGCCGCTTCAGGGATGCCCAGGTTCCCCAGCGCCACCGCAACGTTACGTAAATAACCCCTCCTTTTACTGCGTCGAATTGGGCTTTGGCGAAATCTCTGGCTGAAATCGATCGGTGGCCTCATTATCTCACTGAAGAGGTCAGGGTATAGGCTTATCGGGGTAATGTTTATTTCTAATTCAACTTCAGACCTAGCGAATCGGTTCCACGGGCAGACCTGCTGACAGATGTCACAGCCGAACACCCATCCATTCATCAACGGCCGCAATTCGACCGGGATTGATCCTTTAAACTCAATCGTCAGGTACGCAATGCAACGGCGTGCGTCTAGGTTGCGGTCAGGCAAGATGCAGCTGGTCGGACAGGCAGTAATGCATCGGCTGCATGTGCCGCAGCGGTCATCGACAAAAGGCTGGTCAGGCTCCAGATTGATCCCAAGCAGGATCTCTGCCAGCAAAAAGTACGAGCCTTCATCTGGATTAATCAAGCAGGTGTTCTTTCCAATCCATCCCAATCCGGCGTGCTGTGCCAGCTCGCGCTCTAGGATCGGACCTGTGTCGGTATACCAGCGGTTTGGAACCGCGTGCCCAACCTGCCCTTCAATGAACTCGACCAGGCTTCGCAGCCGATTGGGCAGTGAATGATGATAATCCTCCCCCCAGGCATAGGCAGCGACCCTCCCTTGAGGTATCGTATCGTTCTTGAACGGAGATGGAGCCGGGTAGCGCATACCCAGCACGAGTACGGAGCGGCATTCAGGCAGCAGCCGGTCAGGATGGGCACGGCACGCCCGGGAGCGTGGGGTATCCAGGTAAGTCATCTCGCCATGCCGCCCCAGCTCAAGCCAGGCCTCAAAGACGTCACCGTGCGGCAATTGCTCACAGGTGGTAACACCCACCAGGGAAAACCCCATTCGATGTGCTTGGTCCTCAATTGCTTGTTTCAGGTCCACAATGTGCAGGTTCCAGGAATAAATTGTAGCGCAAGATGGATTCTTGCGCTACATGGCTATCATTGGGGCGATACGGCTTAAGGGGTGCAGGTGAGATCGAATGCCACTCTGTTGGAGCTAGTGTCCACCGGGGCGGTGACGTGCATCCATACCAAACCTGTTCCTGAACTGGTTAACTCTAACGCGAAGGGAAGTGAATATGTGCCCGGACCGTACGTAGCGGTTACCGGACCCGGTAAGGTGAACGAAAAACCAGGTGTATCAGAGCTCGCGTCCAATTTGTAGGTCAGGGTTGCACTCTGGCTGAGGATGAGGGTTGCTACAAAGTTAAAGGTATGAGAAGGAGAGCATTGACCGTTGAAAGTAGGGTTGTCAACCGACATGCTCAGGCTGGTGATGGGATTGGAGGGAATGCCTGTTGACGTAGGGGTCACCGCGCCAACCGGTGTACCGGCGGTTGCAGTCGGGTTCGTCCCAGCTCCAACCGTGATCAAGACATATATAGAATCGTTGAAAAACTGCCCTGAGGCATTTTTCATCTTCCAAAAGCTCTGATAACTGCCTGGATTGGTGGGTGCCACCATATCCACGGAAATCTCAATCTGCGCCCCGGGTGCCACTGACTGTGTCAGCGGCACCGACGTGACGGTGCCCATCTTCTCACCGCTGATAAATGCCAGCGAGTAGGAGGTCGTCCAGGTGGAACTGCCCGCATTCTGTAGTTTCCATGTTTTCTTGAAGGCCGCCACTGGCGCTATCACCGTACCATCGGGTATGGTCACATCGGCGACAAAGATCGCCCGGTCGGCGGATGGTCCCGACGGGACAGGGGTGGTCGCGCTTGTTTGAGCGGGAGTAGGGGTCAGACCGGCTGCCTGGGTCAGCAAGGCGAGCGCGGTCTGTGCAGCCATCGTCTGCACAGCATCAAAGGTCGGGGTGGGGGTGATAGGTGTGGCAGACGGAGTGGAGGCAAAGATTTGAGTTACAAGCGCTTCAGCAGTCTGGTTAGCGGCTGTAAGGACAAGCCCGGGGTCGGAAGTGGGTGTGGTGGGTGCCTGAGAGCCATTCCTGGCAATAATCATGGCTATGACAATTACTGCGATCACAGCCAATCCAACCAAAATTCCAATCAATACTTTCTTATTCATTATTTCTCCTCAACCAACGATCACCGATTGTGGGGTGCCATTATTATTAGGGAATGATGCCATGTTTTATTGTGAGCCTCATATTCTTGACAACAAGGGGCGGCAGGTGCACCGGGTTTATGATACCACGGTTACCCTGCCGCCCTCTCAATTTATCTAGATCACTAGGATGTGCGACCTGACTACCTTTCGATTCTCGGTGCCACCCATAAGGCGTAATCGTTGTTCCAGGCACCGTTCGCCAGTACCACCAGTTCAAATTGCACTGTGTGGCCGACCAAGGCAGAGAGATTGACATCCAGGGAGGCCAGCATACCATCACACTTCTCTTCCCATTGACCCACAGTCACTTCAGTTGAGCCTTCAAGATATCGAATCTGGAAAATGACATCCCCGGAGCCACAATTATAGCGCAGACCGATCTTGGTGCGCAGGTGGTCGTTAGCCTGGATGGTGTAAGCTGGATAAAGCCCCAGGACCACGCCATCGTTGATTTTTTGAGGGTATGTCGCCAACAGGTTGGGATAAGTGACTCCATCTTCCATTTTGACGTTGGCAACATTGACCGCCACACCTGGGGTATCATCATCCGGGTCAGTAAAGGGAATGCCCGCAGTGTTATTTCTCCAGGCCGCGTTCGGACCCTTGGCGATGAAGTCAAATGAGAGGGTATAAGACGAGGTTGGCAGTGGGGTGGGAGTTGGTGAAACTGACTTTATCTGCACCCAAAAACTCTGGTCAGCATTTTCCCCGATCCCAAAAGAAGTACCGCCTGTGTTACGTAAACGCCAGTTACCCTTGTATGTGCCAGTCGTGGCCGGTGCAATCAACGTCACAGAGATATCGACGGTGCTTCCGGGAGGCACTGTGCCATTGGTCAATTGTATAGATGGTAGTCCGCTCATGGCATCACCGTTATAGAAATAGATAGTGTAACCTGAGGTCCAGGTGCAGGCGCCATTATTCTTAAGCTGCCAAGTTTTTACAAAGGTGCTTCCGGCGGCGATTTCCGTGTTATCCGGCACGCTTATATCCTTGACGAAGGATGCCCGGTCGCACGGGATTGGAACAGGCGTGGCAGTCGGCGGAATGGGTGTATTGGTCGGCAGCGGGGTGTTGGTGGGTGGGACAGTGGCTGTCGGCTGAGCTGGTATAACGGTTACCAACTGGGGAGTAATGGTTACCAGCTGGACAGCTAACGTTGAGCTTGGCAGGACAACCTGTGTTCCTTGGGCAATATTGGTCGCTTGGGCGCTCAAGGTTGTAGCCAGGGTTTGAGCAGCTGCCGTGTAGATCATATCGGGTCCTACTGTCGGTTCAGGGGCAGTGCCGGGAAAATTGCATGCAGTCAGGATAAGCATGATGCCGGTAATAAATATAAGTGGGCGTATTCTCTTCGCGAACATAAGATCCTCCTTAAAATATCATAAATAATGACGCATATCAGGGGGAAATAGTTCCAGGCGCATTTAATCCATGCCGCTCCAGCAACATCCCCTCACACTTAAAATATACACGAATTTATGGAATTATGTTCAACAAGTTTGCGGTTTTATACCGGCTGACCTGCTCGCCCTGCATGGACCAAGGACCGGCCCAGGTGATGCGGACTTCTATAACGTGGCCGGAAAGATCCCCCTCGTCTTCGATGAACACTAATTTATTGGTGGTTGTGCGCCCCTTCCAGCGCCCCTTCACCTTCTCTTCAATCAGCACATCCACCGTTTCGCCCAAGTAGTGGGTGGCAATCTCGCCCGCAATGCGTTTCTGCTGTTCTTCCAATAGGCGGAAGCGACGCATCTTCTCAGCCGGGGGAACGTCATCCACAAAGCGCCGGTCAGCTACGGTCCCTGGGCGAGGAGAGTAACGCGCCAGGTGAGCCACATCCAGCTTGAGTTCTTCCAATAAATCAAACGTGCGCTGGAATTGGGCTTCGGATTCTCCGGGGAACCCGACGATGATATCAGTGGTGATCGATACGCCCGGCTTTACACCATTCAAGCGGCTGCGAATCTTTTCAACCAGGCGGCGGTAATCCTCAGCGGTGTATCCGCGGCGCATATTCGCCAACACCTGGTCATCCCCCGCCTGAACAGGTACCTCAATTTGCGGCATGACTTTCGGAAGCTCTGCCACCGCATCCAGCAGCTCATCGGTCATCCAGCTCGGGTGCGAGGTGAGGAATCGAATGCGTTCCAGGCCTTCCACTTCGTTAGTCATACGCAGCAGGCTAGCCAAATTCGGTCCAGCCGGCATATCCTTACCATAGCGATCCACGATCTGCCCCAGGAAGGTCACTTCGCGCACGCCCTGGGCTGCCAAGGCGCATACCTCCGCCAGGATGGTATCCACCGGGCGGCTGCGTTCGATTCCTCTCCGGTAGGGGATGATGCAGAAGGTGCAGGCATGCGAACAACCCAATACCACCGGCACGTGGGCTGTGACCAGCTTTCCCCGCTCCTGCTTTGGCAGCGGCAGGGCTGAATCGATCCCGATCTCACTATCCATCAAGGCAAACCGCCGGGTCGTTTCATCGATTTCTAGAAGCCGGCTTTCATCCTGGGTGAGGTAGGCAATCAGCGGACCAGGGTCGGAGGGTGGGGAGAACACATCCACAAATGGGAAGCGCTGGTGCAGCTGCTCGTTCCCCTTCACCCCCACCAGGCAACCCATCAGGTTGATTACCAGCTCGGGGCGTTTTTCTTTCAGTGGTTTCAGTGAATGCAGCCGGCCGTAGGCTTTATTTTCAGCACTCTGGCGCACAACGCAGGTATTTAACACGATGACGTCAGCTTCCTCTGCGTTACGTGAATAGCTCATGCCCATCCGCTCGAGGGCGGATGACACGCGCTGAGAATCTGCCACGTTCATCTGGCAGCCTTCGGTCCAAATGTAGTACTTCATGCCTGTTATTATAACTGTTCGATTTTTCTACCTGATGAAAAATTTATGAGTCTATGTCCGTCCTTTCCCGCTCATAGTTTTCTAATCGGATTAGCTTATGATGAGATGGTAGAATTGCGCCTATGCTTAAAAAACATGCAAAACAGGTCCTCGCCTGGGGTTTCCTGGTGTTTTCTGTCTTGGTGCTTGTAGGTGTACTGGCGTTTAATATCCCGTCCATCAGAGCCCGGCTCAGCTGGCGGGTTGATCTCGCTATGACCTACCTGCGGGGAGTGATCCACCCAGTCAAACCCTTCCCCACCGCGGCCGAGGCCGTAGTGCTGCCTACCCAAGTACCCACAAACACACCCACTCCGCTCCCCACCCAGAATCCTGACCTGCCCACTGCAACCATCGCACCGACTGCCACCCCAAAGCCCTCGCCTACACCCATCCCGGGTAAAGTTGACCTACCCGCCCCTCTTTGGGAGCTGCAGGGGGCTAATAACTGTGGCCCTGCCACCCTGGCGCTTTACCTGCGCTATTATGGTTGGGAAGGTAACCAGGATAACATCACCCAGGTGGTTAAGCCACTCACTGAGGACCGCAACGTCAACCCGGAGGAGCTGGTTTATTTTGTCCGCACCCACACTGGCTGGCTGAATTCCGAGTTCCGTGTCGGCGGTGACCTGCAGCTGCTCAAGCAGCTCATCGCCGCCGGGTTCCCGGTGATGATCGAGGAAAGCTTTTACTTCGACACGCCTTACTGGCCGAATGATGACCTGTGGGCAGCCCATTATCTCTTGCTGACTGGTTATGATGACGCCGCCCAAACGTTCACTGGACAAGACAGCTTCCACGGACCAAACCAGATTATTTCAGCCAGCATGCTGGATGGATATTGGCAGATTTTCAACCGGGTGTACCTGTTAGTTTATCCTCCCGCCCAGGAAGCTGCGCTCAAATCCATCCTGGGGGATAATTTTGACACAAAACTCAACCGCCAGCATGCCTTGGAGGTTTCGCAGGCTGAGACCCAATCACAGCCCAACAATGCCTATACCTGGTTCAACCTGGGTAGCAACCTGGTCTATTTTGAGCGCTATGGCGAAGCCGCTACGGCTTATGATACTGCCCGCCAGCTGGGTCTATACCAGCGCATGCTGCGTTATCAATTTGGTCCGTTCTTCGCTTATTTCCATGCCGGGATGACCACTGAGCTGGTAACGGTGACGGAATATGCCCTGGCGCGCACCCCCAACTCTGAGGAAGCGCTGTTGTGGCACGGCTGGGCGATGTACCGCCTGGGTAAAAAGGCTGAAGCCGTAGCCGATTGGCAGAAAGCGCTGGAATATCACCCCGGCTACCAGGATGCGCAGTACGCCTTGAATTTTGCCTCATCCAACCCTTAGCAACTTCCAACCGGCGAAGGGAAAGAAATCCGTACTTGATCCGTTATTGAATTTTTTGATGAGCTAATTAACCCTTAAGCTGTTGGTACATATAGCGGATATTTGCCTGGTGCAGGCGTTCATATTTATTCGGCGAAAAAACTGGATAGGTTGGATCGACGGCAGTATCATCAGTGCTGTGACCCAGGCGGATGTGCTCGGCAGTCAAGTCCCAGGTAACCTGCAGGTATTCTTTCAGTGCCAAGATATCAGCCTCGCCACACATCACGCCATGACCAGGGATGATCGCCCGGGCTTTGAATTCCAACAGCCTGCCCAGGCGGTCGATCCAGGCAGGTACATCGGCATCGAAGATATATGGGTAGCGACCCTGGAAGATCAGGTCGGAGGCGAATAAGGTCCTGCTCTCAGGCAGCCAGACCACAGATAGATCGGGGGTATGACCGCCCAGGTGGATGACCGTATACTTTAATCCACCCATTTCCCCTTCGCAACGCTGTTCAAATACCTGGTCTGGTAGTTTTACCTTCAGGTCTTGCACTGCCTGGCGAAATTCCTCAGCCTTTTTGGGATCTGTCCTTTTGAGATCATCAATGTAGGTACGAAATGCTTCAGGGTTCCACTCATTCTGTATACTAATCTGCATCCGCTCCAGGCACAAGCGATGAGCCAATATCGGGCAAGTAAAAACCTGGTTGCCCCAGGTGTGATCGCTGTGGAAATGCGTGTTGATCACCAGCCGCACCTCTTCCAAACCAACGTCCACTGCTTCCAATAGTGATCTGGCTTCCGCCGGTGAGGAGGTGGTATCGATCAGAATCATCCCATGGGGGGTGTGGATTAAACCCGCATTAACGCCTTCGACCGTGCGGATAAAGGCTGTAGCGATTGAGCCAATCCTGATAATATCCATATATACTCCTTCACTAAAACCAACTTGAAACCCGCCCCACACCAGAGATCTGCATCCAGCTATTGGTTTTCTATTAAATAATCAAATAGCACATCGCCATAATCCAAGCTCATATCTTCGATGGATTGCTCCCCACTTAAGATGTCCAGAACCGGCAATTTGCCAAGTGGATCGTCCGATGAAGGATTAAATACCAGGGATGCTTCACCCCGAAAAAGGGCTTTCTTCGTCGACAGAACTGTAGAAGTTGTCAGCTGTAATACATCTGGAGGATGATTTTTTCTCACCGATGGAATGATCTTCAAGTTAAAATTGGGAGTGTTCGTAGAGTCAGGAATTGGTTCAACGACTTCCAGATTGTCCAGAGACAGGCTAATGATTGTAGTGCCAGCTCTTTTGACTTTGGCATCATATGCACCTTTGCCCTCAATAAAAGTAATTTCGGCATCCTTCTTGGGCCAGCCCCAAATTTCTCTACCAGGCACGATAGCAAATGCCTCATCAAGATAAAGATAGAGCAAATAATTACCAATTTTCTCACCAAAAAATGCCGGTATACCAATCCCCGCTTCCTTGTAAACGCCTCTTGGAGGGACATTTAAGATCCCAATGTAGATGTAGGCAAGGTTTTGAGGGTTTGGTATCAATGGAGCAGGTACGAGCTCTCGAAGTGCTTCTTTTGTGGTTGTAAATAGGATGCTGATTATTTTATTGTTCTCAAAATAAAAAGGTGGTTCTGGATAGAACGGTGATGTAGAAGGCATACTGTATCCGAATTTCATTTTAGACCTTATATCCTTTCTTTACATATCCAGTAGTTTGATCCAAATTGCTTGACATTCAGCTAGCTTTTTTCCCTGCCATCAGCCCCATACCCGGGCTGGCGAAAAACGCACCTTCATGATCTGATTTTTCCAGGTCAGCCATGCAATCATAACAGCGGTATCTTACCAGGACGGTCATTATAACCAACAACACGATACCCGGTCTTATATCCCCGGACGGACTAAACCTTCTTCGGTTGGTAAATTCACCACCATAATTCCTCCTTCAGTTAAATAACCCATATCCTGCCTTATGCCAGAGTACTGCATCCAGCTGCACGGCGATGGCTCCGGCTGCCAGCATGGCATCGAGTTGTTCCTGTGTGTAGACGCCTCCGGCTCCAATGGTTGGGATGCCCAGCTGCTTCAGCTCACGCACCACGCGGAGTGCCATGGGCAGGATCGCTGGACCATACAGCCTGCCCTGGATGAGTTCTCCCTCCAGTGAAGGAAGCAACCCGCGCGGCGGTGCCAGGCTGACTACGGCTGCCCCGGCCTCGATCGCCCTAGCCGCCAGCTCTACGCAGCGCTCCATAGGTAGCTGTATGATCACCGGCAGCTCACCACCCGCCGCCTGGGCGTAAGCCGCCACCATCTCAGCATTTACATCGCTGGTCACTCCTACTTCCAGGCCGCTCACCCCTTCCACATTTTCCAACCTGCGTACCATTCCCGCTAGCTCCCCGGCACTGTGTGCAAGCAGGTGGACGATCACCGGAATAGGCGAAGCATGCCAGTGCCTGGCGTAGTGACGGAGAATAGATGACAGGCCTGGGTTAGGAAAACCCGTGTGCAGTAGAAAACCTCCAGGGTAAGCGACAAAACGCCTGCCATGCGCAGGGGTCCGCGCTGTCAGGCTGATCGGGTTGGTCACAAACGCCCCTAGCTCCGACCATTCCACAACACTGTGTAGATTGGGGGCAAATCCCAAAGTACCAGCCGCATTCATAATGGGCGGGTCGAAGGCAAGGTCATGCTTCGCCATTTTGCCTCGTTCCAGGTCGGGTCAGGTGAGCGGTCACCATTTTAAGTCCCTAAGGTCAAACACTGGTCCATCTTCACACGCCAATTTCCAGCCTCGCCGGGTAGGTACGGCGCACGCCCCACACTGCGCCATCCCGGAACATGGGAAAGGTGAAGTGATGAGCAGCTGCGCCGGGCAGGAAAGGCCCGTCCCATATGGCAGACCAAGTACGTCCCGCAGCCCAGCCAGCCCATCCAAAGGCACATCCAGGGCCATAAAATCGGGCCAATCCAACGAGCTCTTGAGCGAGCCAAGCGGGTACACTTCCACCACAGTGGGGAGCTTCGGTAGGCTTAGGTTGGTGAACAATGTCATCCCAATGTGAGTGTTCACAGCCTGATGAACCAGGGGCATCAGTCGTGAAACCGTATCTCCCACCGCAGCCAATCCCAGGCGCTGAATACTGCGCGGCAGGTCGAAACCATGCCCGAGCGGTCCCACCAGATCCAGGTCTGTCCCCGGTCCCCAGGTGGTGGGAAACAACGGCACGGCCCAGAATCCAGTCTCAAAATTTTCCACCAGAAATATGGGCGTGCCCAGGATTGCATTGGAGTCAGACGGATCAGATGCCAGAGTGTACTGCCCTGCAGACGGGACGGCGCCTTCCGGGCAGAAGATGCATGTTTCCGTGTGCCCTCCCGACCCAAGGCGGACCTCGATCACCCGACCTGTAGAATGCCCCATGCCTGCATGGTATCACATTTTGGACTCGATTTGATACAACACAGATAATCAGAGGTGAGCCTGGCAATATGGAGCTAAAATGGTTTTGATTGGTCCGTAAAATGCCAGCGAAAAAGCCGCCTGGTAAATACGAGTATAATCTATCTGGAATGTGAAAGGAATCCTACTGGAGGCTCCATATGAATGTTGCTAGTATTGTCCGAATTTTCGCCGGAGTAGCCTGGATCGCATTTTTTGGCTTACTCGCCATTGTCATCCTGCGGGCTTCGCGCAGCAAAAACATTAAGGGCTCGGTGACGATCCTTTTGGTTGTCCTGGCTGGCGCGGTGGTCCTATCGACGGTGGCTGCTGGGCTGGTTTTCATCCAGCCGGAGGACCGTGGGGTGGTGATTTCAGCCATCCAGCCTACAGGCTACCGAATAGAACCACTACAGCCGGGTCTGCGTTGGATCATTCCATTTTTCGAGACCGTGGTCACTTACCCCATCTCCCGCCAGACCTATACCATGTCCATCGCTCCCAACGAAGGTGCCACCCAGGGGGATGATTCAATCACCGCCCGTACCGCTGATGGGCAGGAAATTTTCGTGGATGCCTCGGTGATCTTTGGTATTGATCCAGCCAAGGTAGTCCAGGTGCATATTGACTGGCAGAACCGCTATACGAATGAGTTAGTACGACCGCTAGCACGCGGTGTGATCCGCGATATCGTCTCGCAGTATAAAGTCGAGGAGGTAGTCACCTCCAAGCGGGTTGAGATGACGAATTTAATATCGCAAGGCCTGGAGCAGAAACTTGGGGAAAACGGTTTGAGTCTGGTCGATTTCATCCTGCGCAATATCACTTTCTCGCCTGAATATGCCGCCTCAGTGGAGCAGAAGCAGGTGGCCGAGCAGCAGGCCCAGCAAGCCGCATTCGTGGTTGAGCAGCGCCGGCAGGAAGCCGAGCAGGCCCGCCAGGTGGCCCAGGGTCAGGCGGACGCGGTGGTGATCAACGCAAAAGGTGCGGCTGATGCCCGCGTCGTTCAAGCCCAGGCTGAATCCAAGGCGCTGCAGCTCATCGAGGGAGCATTGAAAAATAATGACAACCTGCTGCTGTACCAATACATCAGCAAGATCGCTCCGGGCATCCAGGTGATGCTGGTGCCCAATAATAATCCCTATCTGCTGAGCCTGCCCACACTCCCAGCTGCAACTTCAACCGGGACAGCGGTCGTGCCCACTCCTGTGCCGACGCCGACCCCATAAGTCGATTGATAAATTTTCGTGTGAATAACGGGTAATGAGAATTTAGATACAAAAGATGAGCAAGCCAGAAAATAACCCTTCCGGACGGCAGATCCGCCTGACCACTCTCTCCAGTTGTGCAGGCTGAGCGTCCAAGCTGAATGCGGAAACGCTGGCGCAGGTGCTGCGCCCCCTGCAGGGGATTTTTAACCCCTCGGATTACCCCAACCTGCTGGTAGGGTTGGGTGAGCCGGATGATGCCGCTGTTTGGCAGCTGGACGATGAGCGCGCCCTGGTGGTGACGACCGATTTCTTCACTCCGGTGGTGGATGACGCTTACGATTTCGGTGCTATTGCCGCCGCCAACGCCCTCTCGGACGTGTATGCCATGGGCGGCAAGCCGTTCCTGGCGCTCAACATCGCTGCCCTCCCCCCCGATTTGCCCTCTGAGGTGATCACCAATATCTTGCGCGGTGGAGCCGACATCGCCAAGCAGGCACAGGTGGTCATCGCTGGAGGTCACACTGTGCAAGACCAGGAACCCAAATACGGCTTGGTCGTTATAGGTTTTGCCCACCCCCAGCGCATGCTGACCAAGAAGGGCCTGAGCACTGGAGACGTGCTGGTGCTGAGCAAGCCGCTCGGGTTTGGCACCACCACCACTGCCCTGAAACGCGAACAGGCCGCCGCATCAGACGTGGCCGAGGCCGTTGAGTGGATGAAAAAGCTGAATAAGGGAGCCAGTGAGCTGGCCCTGGAATTTAACCTGCGCGGTGGCACCGACGTGACCGGCTTCAGCCTGCTCGGTCACTCTTACGAGATGGCTGAGGCTTCAGGCGTTGGGCTACGCTTCAGCTATCACAAAATCCCCTTCATCTCAGGTGCACACAGGTATGCGGAACAGTTCATTTTCCCGGGCGGCACCTATGATAACCGCCTGTATTTCGCCTCCAACGTGCACTTTGTCTCTTCACTGGACGAGCCATCCCAGCTGCTGCTGTTCGATTCACAGACCAGTGGAGGCTTGCTACTGGCCGTGCCTCCGGATCGCCTTGATCAGTTCCTTACCCGCGCCGCTCAAATGAGCCAACCCATGTGGGTGATCGGAAAGGTCATCGAGGGGAAAGGGATCGAAGTAACTCCTTAAATATAGAGAATTCAACAACACATAGAGCCCAGACAGTCAGCTCTGTGTGTGTTTTTTTCAACTCGGTGTCCTATGTCCAACAGCAGTGAACTTAATTTCGCCTCCCACCGCTCGCCCATCTATGGTCGGGGCGGCATGGTTGCCACTTCCCAGCCCCAGGCGGTCGCGGCCGGACTGGAAATTCTATCCCAGGGGGGTAACGCGGCCGATGCGGCCGTTGCTACGGCGGCTGCTTTGAACGTCACTGAGCCCACCTCCACCGGGCTGGGTGGCGACTGCTTTGCATTGTATTACGATGCCTCTATTGAGCATATTACTGCCATCAATGGCTCAGGGCGTGCCCCCAAGAGCCTTTCCATCGAGCGATTGAAAAAAGAAGGATTGGGGGAAAACCTGCCCCCATTTCATCCGTATACCATCACCGTACCTGGGGCGTGTGCCGGCTGGTGTGACCTTGTAGCTCGCCACGGGTGGCTACCCATGAGCAAGGTGCTGGCACCTGCCATCCGCCTGGCGGAGCAGGGTTTCCCGGTCACGTCTATCACGGCTTATTTTTGGGAGCGCAGTATTCCCCGCCTGAATAGCGCCCCAGGCGGAGTAGCGATGACCATCGATAGGCGCGCTCCTCGGGCAGGTGAGATCTTCCGCAACCCAGGGCTGGTGCGTACCATGCGAATGATAGCAGAAGGCGGCAAGGCGGCTTTCTACCAGGGTGAAATCGCCGAGGCCATCGCCGATGTGGTTCAGCAGGCCGGTGGCTGTCTCGACGTGAATGATCTCGCCACCCATACCAGCACTTGGGAGCAGCCCATCAGCACCACCTACCGCGGCTTGCGGGTGTGGGAATGCCCGCCCAATGGGCAGGGCCTGGCAGCTCTTCTGGCGCTGAACCTGCTGGAGGGTTTCGACCTCGACTCCATACCGGCCGTCTCTGCCCAACGGTTTCACCTGATGATCGAAACTATGCGCCTTGCGTTTGCTGATACGCGCTGGTATGTGGCAGACCCGGCGTTCAACCCCGCCCCTCTCGAATGGCTTCTTTCCAAGGATTATGCTGCGGAACGTCGCAAGCTGATCCGTCTCGATCGTGCCACCCTCGACCAGCAACGCGGCACCCCCACTTCCTCTTCAGACACGGTCTACCTCACTGTTGTCGATGCCGAGGGTAATGCATGCTCGTTTATCAATAGTAACTACATGGGTTTTGGAACCGGAATCGTGCCCTCGGGTTGGGGTTTCACCCTGCAAAATCGGGGGCTGGGTTTCTCACTCGACCCCGCCCATCCCAATGCTCTGTCACCCGGGAAACGCCCTTACCACACCATCATCCCGGGGATGATCACCGTTGACTCTGACGCTACCTCCGGTATTTCCAATACCCTCTACGCCAGTTTTGGCGTCATGGGCGGCTACATGCAGCCGCAAGGGCACATGCAGGTGGTCTCCGACCTCGTGGACGACCGCCTGGACCCCCAAGCTGCCCTTGACCGGCCGCGCTTCTGCATCGACGATGGTAGCGCTGGAGGACGGGTGGCATTGGAGGAGGGCATTTTACCAGAGGTGCTCAGCGGATTGGAGAACTTGGGGCATTCCGTCTATTCAATTGATGGTCAGGCGCGTGCCCTCTTCGGGCGTGGGCAAATCATCCGTCGCGATGCCAGCACGGGCGTGTTGTGCGGCGGGTCTGACCCACGCGCCGACGGCTGTGCTATGACCCTGTAATGACGAATACGATTTTCTACCGTTTACCCTCTTCAGGGTGCTGTCTATTTTTATTTTGAATTTAAGTTGTCTCTTGAGAGGCGCCTTCTGGAACAACCTCTACCGGCGTTCCGGGTACAATCTCCACCTTATCTTCCATGGTGATCTGACCCCGTAGGAACGCCCCCTCTTCAGTGGAAAACGTTACCGTGACCACATTCCCCCACACCTTGCCGGTAGAGCGGATTTCCAACCGCTCGGCGGTGATATCCCCTTTGACCGCCCCAGCGATGATCACCGTGTTGGCCTTTAGGGTCTGGCAGGTCACCCGCCCCGTCTCGCCCACCACCAGCAACCCCCTCATGGCGATATCCCCTTCGAATGTACCTTCGATCCGCACCCCTCCACTGCCGCCCAGGTTGCCTTTCCAATTGATCCCGGCGCTTAGCACAGAGGTGATCCGGTCTAGTGCGGTCGTGGATGGCGTTGGAGCAGGTACGGTTGGGTTGGGATCGGCTTTCTTGCGGAACATGATTACTCCATTTTTTCAATTCACTCACAATCAGGCGGTTCAGGCACCCCGATGATATTGTACCCCGAATCTACATACAGCACTTCGCCGGTGATCTTGGCTGCCATATCGGAACATAAAAATACCGCCACATCGCCAATATCTTCGATCGTGACGTTTTGCTGTAAGGGAGCAAGCTTGGTGAAGTGACGGTACATATCTTTGAATTTTGCGACTCCCGCTGCGGCCAACGTGCGGATGGGGCCGGCCGAGATAGCATTTACCCTCACACCCTGCGGACCGAAATCATATGCCAGATAACGCACGGATGACTCCAAAGCCGCCTTGGCAACCCCCATAATATTGTATCCCGGGGCAACTTTCTCCGAGCCATAATAAGTCAGCGTCAGCAGGGCCCCTCCTCGCACCAGATAGGGCTGGAATGCTTGCGCAAGGGCAGTGAATGAGTACACGCTGATATCCATCGCAGTATGAAACCCTGCCCGACTAGTGCAGTAGTAAGGTCCGGTAAGCTCCTCCCGGTTGGCAAACCCGATCGCATGCACCAGGATATCCACATGCTCGAACTCAGCGGCTGCCTTGCCAGTCAATGTATGGATTTCCTCGTCATTGGCCACATCACAAGGCTCTACAAAGCTGACGTCGATTGTCTCTGCAAGTGAACACACCCTCTTCTCCAATACCTCACCAGCATAACTCATTCCAATCCGGGCACCTTGCGCTTGAAATGCCTTCGTAATACCCCAAGCAATCGAACGCTCGTTGGCAACCCCAAAGATGAGCGCATTTTTACCTGCTAATAATCCCATAGTTGCATTCTTCCTGTGTCAGGTAATGGTGAGGACCAAGCTCCTCGTTTCCGGTGACATCTTCCCAGCGTTCAAAATCGCCTGGCGCGCCCGCTGGACCTGCGGCAAGTGCTCACCGATATACATGCGCACCAGCTCACGCTTCCTGTCTGACACCCGCCCATCCTGCAGCATCAGCCACGCATTGACAAGATACACCGCCATATCCGCCAGATCGGAGGCATAATAATCGATCACCTCTCGCTCCTGCTCCTTCAAGCTGTCGGTTGCAGATTTAAATTGGGCGGTCTCGTCAGACAATTGGTCTTTGAGATCAGCCATTTCAGCCCCGTATTCAAGGGCTGCCCATTCATCCAGCAGCCCATCTAGGGCGTGTCCGAGCAGTTTTCCTGTGGCGGCGACGATCTGCAGCTGGCTCGTACCTTCATAGATGTTAGTAACGCGTACATCACGGAAATGGCGTTCCACGTTGAATTCGCGCATGTAACCTACGCCGCCGTGGATCTGCAGCGCCTGGTTGCATACACGGTTGCCCATCTCCGAGGCATAATACTTCGTCAGGGGCGTCAGGGTTTCAGCCATGTTGGAAGCCCCTTTCAGTTTCTGGCGCAGGTCGGGGTCTGGGGTTGCACTGGCTGCAGAGAGCTCTTCATATATCTTCACCCGGTCAACCCACTTTGCGGTTTCAGTACTGAGCGCCCGGGCGGCCTCAATCTCACCACGCATCGAGATGAGCATGCGTGTGACCGGCGGAAGGTCACAAATTGGCATGTTGAACTGGTGACGTTTATTGGCATAAGAGTAAGCTTCACGATAAGCCGCTTCAGCAATCCCCACCGCCTGCGCCCCCACTGCCAGCCGAGCACCATTCATCAGCGCCATAGCGTAACGCATCAGCCCGTAACGCCGCTTGCCCAGCAGCTCTGCTGGAGTATGCTGGAACTGAACTTCACACGTGGGGCTGGCATGGATGCCCAACTTGTTCTCGACCCTACGGATGTGCACAGTCTCATCCCGCTCGACGACGAACAGGGAGAGCCCTCTGGCGTCGCTCGAGCCGGGTTCGCTCCTCGCCAACACCAGCTGGATATCGGCGCAGCCGTTGGTGGCGAAGCGCTTGACCCCATCGATGTACCACTTTCCGGTCACCTCATCCAAAGTCGCCCTGGTCTGCACCGCCCCCAGGTCAGAGCCGGCATCCGGTTCGGTGAGGATCATTGCTCCGGAGGCTCCATCGTGACTGAAACGCGGCAGCAGGCGGGCCTTCATCTCAGGTGTTCCGTATTCGTTAATGGCAGCTGAAATCTCTTGCAGGCCGAACACAGTCATCAAGGCCGCATCTGCCCTGGAAACGATCTCTACCATCATCTGGAAGATCGACTCAGGCAGGTTCAAACCGCCAAATTCCCATGGCAGCATTGCTCCCATCAGGTCAGCCTGTTTGAGGGCCATCAGCCCTTCCTGCGTGGCAGCAGCATAAGTCACCTGCCCATCTTCAAAATGAACCTCTTCCAGGTCAGCCTCACCTGAACGGGGGGCGATCACCCTGGCGCAGATCTCACCCAAAACTTCCAACAGCAAGCGGTAGTTATCCTTGGCATCCGCGTAATGCCGGGGCGCAGCCGGATATTGGGTGCAATAACTGTAACCCTTCTCTTTGAATTCCAGCACGTCCTGCAGCGCCAGCTGTTCCAGGCGGAATTGCAGGTCAATATTATCCAGGAAAAAGTTTTCGGTCATTGCAGCTCCAATTTATCTGGCTTTTTCGCGCAAAGATTTGATCAGCAACGGCAGCACTTCAGCCACATCCCCCACGATCTTGTAATGTGCAATCTGGAAGATGGGCGCGTTGGGATCAGTGTTAATGGCGATGATCTTGCTGGATTGGTCCATCCCCGCCCGGTGCTGGATGGCACCCGAAATGCCGGCGGCGATGTATAGGCGGGGTCTCACTGTGCTGCCGGTCTGGCCAATCTGGTGTTCCTTTGAGATATAACCAGCGTCCACCGCGGCGCGCGACGCCCCCACCTCGCCGCCCAGTGCATTCGCCAACTGGCGAATCAGCTCGAACTCTTCAGGGCTGTCCACGCCCGCCCCCGCTGCCACGATAACCGAGGCATCCTTCAGCCTTACTGAAGGCGGGCGCGTTTCCCGGCTCAACACTTTCAGCGCAAGATCTGCGGGCTCCAAGGCCACTTTGACTCTTTCGATCCTGCCCCGCCGGTCGGGGTCTGGCTCACCATGGCGCATTACCCCTTCACGCACGGTTGCCATCTGCGGGCGGGTGTGAGGGTTGACGATAGTAGCAATGATATTGCCCCCAAAGGCAGGACGGATCTGGTACAGCAGGTCTTTATATACCGCGTTTTCCTTCTTGACGGTGAAATCGCCGATTTGCAGGTCGGTGCAATCCGCCGTCAGGCCCACCTTCAAGGTGCTCGCCAGGCGTGGCGCCAGATCGCGCCCCACCGGGGTAGCGCCGATCAGGAAGATATACGGCTTCCATTGGCGCGCCAAGACGCTAATCACCCGGCAGTATGGAAGAGTGCGGTACATTTCGAGCTCGATGTCATCGGCCACGCAAACCATGTCTGCCCCGTACTGGATGACCTGTTCCGCCAGATCACCCAGCTGGTTACCACACAGGATTCCCCACACTTCGCTGCCCAGCTGGTTGGCGATCTCTCTACCTTTGCCCAACAATTCCAGGCTGACTTCGGCAAGGTGTTGTTCTTCTTGTTCAATAAAAATCCATACATTTCGCTCAGAAGTCATTTTGATACCTCTAATCCACAATATATTCCTTCACCAGCTCGGCGATCAGCGCCTGGATCCCCTCGGGGGTTGGCAAGATTTCCTTGCTGTCGGTGGTACCGAGCACCACATAATTCACTTTGTATACCTGTGTTGGCGAGCCGGCGAGACCCAGATCACCTTCGTCCACGTTTAAATCCGCCGCAGTCCACACTTCGATATTCAGGTTGCGCTGTTTTAGATAATCTTCCAGTGCCTGCTCACTCTCGAACTCGCCCCATTTCTTGAGCAGCTTCGGATACTCGTTGGGTGTCGCCGCCAGCTTGTACTCAATGCGTTTACGGGCTGAAGCCGGGCGCGGACGGTTGGCAGACCCAACCACGGTCATCAGGCAGGGTAACCGGCAGCTGACCAGCTCGGTCCCCAGGTCAAACGCTCTGCGCACGACGATTTCGTCAGCCTGCAGCTCTATTACCGCTTCGGCGTAGGTGATCTGTGGGATGCCCAGCTTTTCTGCCACCTGCGGTCCAACCTGGGCGGTGTCGCCATCAATGGCCTGCCGCCCACAAAAGACCAGATCATAGTCACCCAGCTTATCGATCGCGCGTTTGAGGGTATAGGAGGTAGCCTGGGTATCAGCCCCGGCAAATTTGCGGTCGGAGAGCAGCACCACCCGGTCTGCCCCTCTGAACAAGGCTTCCCGCAGAACCTCCGCCGCCTGCATGGGGCCCATTGTGATGACAGTTACAGTGCCCCCATTCTGCTCCTTGATGCTCAGCGCCATTTCCAGCGCGTTCAAGTCTTCGGGGTTAAAGATGGCCGGCAGGGCGCTGCGGTTCATCGTACCTTCCGCCGTTATCACCTCGCCGGTCACATTGTGCGTGTCAGGCACCTGCTTAACCAGCACCAAAGAATGATAAGTTCGATTGAAAGGCATTCTATGCTCCTTTATGCTAAGAATCTCGGCAGAAAATCCGGGGATGCTAAGCCTCATACCGAGCAAGGAAGCGCCAGGGGAGGCTCTTCCAGGGCTCGGGTACACTATTTAAACCCACCCGCGGCCCATTGGTCACGCGTGAATCGGGGATGGTTTCAGCCACCTCAACGAATAATTTGGCCTCCGGGGCGCACAGATCAGCATCGTTCTGCAGATTGGTTATTGCCAGGGCAATGCAGATTTTCCCTGGTCCGTCGGTCCACTGTTTCTGCGGTCGTCCTGCCCGGCGCGTCGCAATCCGCTCGAGTCCTTCGGTAGGCACGATGCCGCGGATGAGCGCCGCAGCCGGGAAGCCCTCCTTCTCGGCCACGAAATTGAGCATCCAATAATTCCCGTAAGTGAAATAGACGTACGCCCGCCCGGGAGGCCCATATAAAACCCGCGTGCGTGGCGTATTCCCCACGTGGGCATGACATCCGAGGTCCTCTTCACCAATGTAGGCTTCAGTCTCAACGATGATGCCTGCCGTGCGCTGCCCACCTTCCAATCGTACCAGGCGCGTCCCCAGCAGCTCGCGCGCCACCTGCAGGGTTGGGCGGTTGAAAAATGAGCGGTCCAAACGCTTCGCGGAGGTCATCCGGCAATTTAACCACAAACACCCCAACCTGCACAGCGTTAATTTGCCACCATTTTTAGGTTATCGGCATTAAAAAAATGCTTTTCTCACTGGTTCAATTGGTAATTGGGTGCTTCCTTGGTGATGATCACATCATGCGGGTGGCTCTCAATCAGACCGGCATTGGTGATGCGCACCAGCTTGACCTTCGTACGCAACTCTTCCAGGGTAGATGCTCCGGCGTAGCCCATCCCGGAACGTAAACCCCCCACCAGCTGATAGACGTAATCGTGTACGTTGCCTTTGTATGGCACACGGCCTTCGATACCCTCCGGCACCAGTTTACCGCTGCCGTTCATGGCGCTGCTGTAGCGATCCTTGCCGTAGCCCTGCATCGCTCCCAGGCTGCCCATACCGCGGTATTCCTTGAACCGCCGCCCCTCGAACAGCACCACCTCGCCCGGTGATTCATCCAGCCCCGCCAGCAGGCTGCCCAGCATGACCACATCCGCCCCCGCTACGATAGCCTTGACGATATCCCCGCTATACTTGATCCCACCGTCGGCGATGGTTGGAATGCCATGTTTGCGCGCCAGCCGCGTGCACTCGTAGATCGCAGAAACCTGCGGCATGCCTGCGCCCGAGATCACGCGTGTGGTGCAGATCGATCCTGCCCCCACCCCGATCTTGATCCCGTTCGCCCCGGCATTCACCAGCGCCTCCACCCCCTCTGCGGTGACCACATTCCCGGCGATGACCGACATTTCAGGCCAATTATGGTGGATACGTTTGATCGCCCGCATAACCCCTGCCGAATGCCCGTGGGCGGTGTCGACCACCACCACGTCCACTTCTTCTTTCATCAAAAGCTGCATGTGTTCTTCCAGGTCTACCCCTACGCCCACAGCTGCCCCAACCAGCAGCCGCCCCTGGCTGTCTTTGGCAGCGTTGGGGAAATCACGCGCCTTCTGGATATCCTTGACAGTGATCAAGCCCTTGACCACACCCAGATTGTCGACCAAAGGTAATTTTTCGATCTTATGCTTCTGCAGCAACTGTTTGGCCTCCTCAAGGCTGATCCCCACCCGGGCGGTCACCAACGGTTGCGAGGTCATGAACCGGCTCACCGGTTGGTCATAATCCGCCTCATCGATGAAACGGACGTCGCGGTTGGTCAGGATGCCTACCAGTTTGCCGCCTCCATCCACGATCGGCACTCCACTGATGTGATAGTTCGACATGATCTGCTCAGCCTCACGCAAGGTGGCGCTGGGGTGCAGCATGATCGGCTCAACGATCATCCCCGATTGTGAGCGTTTCACTTTGTCCACCTCAGCTGCCTGGACCTGAGGTGACTGGTTGCGGTGAATGATGCCGATGCCGCCTTCGCGCGCCAAGGCGATTGCCAGGCGTGCCTCAGTCACCGTGTCCATTGCCGCCGATACAAGTGGGATATTCAAGCGGATGCTGGTAGTCAGCATTCCGCTGACGTCCGTCTGGTCCGGCAACACCTCGGCATATCCGGGGACGATGAGCACGTCATCGAAGGTGAGGGCTTCAAACTTGTCGAATAGTTCTTCATTCATCTCATAACTCTCCTGGGGCGGGTGGGTCATAGATACTAGGAAAAGTTGATATTTGACTTCTACAGTACAGCTTTAATTGGTCGATTTTATCACACAGGCAAAAGCCTGACTAGACAACTTTGTCAGACAACCCCGTGCTGGCTTCTAGGCCTGGTTTATCTTTTACGGCTGGTTTCGCTATGGTATAATGGCAACCTCTTGGGCGGATAGCTCAGTTGGTTAGAGCACACGGTTGACATCCGTGAGGCCGTAGGTTCGAGTCCTATTCCGCCCACTGGAAGACCGTTATCTACTTTTTTTTATCTTGTTCCTTCCATAGCAATGCGAGAATTGATATAAACGTTAGCCAGGCTGACCAATTTCCTTTGCAGATAACTATCACAATAAGTTAATGTGCATACACCATGGTAATTTCCAGTTACCTTTTTTACTTGTGACCGAGGATCGTATTGTGTTTTTGAAAACCGAGCACTTGGATATCGCAATTCAGTCTTCCACCAATCGATAAAATCATTTTCAAAAGTGATCGCAGCGATTACCAAATTCAGCCTAAATCTCAATCTAGTTTCATCAATCGTATATAGCTGTTTTAGTGTTGTAAGAAAATAGCGTAAGATAACTACCTGCGTGCTGGCAATCTGCACTCGCCCATAGCTTTTAGATCCTTCTCCCAAATAAAGCATCGCCAGTGACAACTCATCTACGCTTCGGTGCTCAGGTATTTCATCAAAAACCCCAATACCAGCCTGAACGGCAAGCTGCCTAGCTTTTTGGTATCTTTTTTGATTAACCGACCATGCCCTCGCTGCAAATGATGCCCGATTTGACACCATCCTCCTTCTAAGTTGTTCTTGCTGCTCATCAGATAAATAAATATGATTCAACCATGAAGATAGCGTACTTTTACTTACTCCGATCACCTTGGAAATGTCAGAATAAGATAAGCCTTGTTCTTTTCGCAAACTCTCAGCTTGAATTCTTTTCTCTGTTTTTGCACGCATATGAACTCCTGATCAATGGTAATTATTATTATAATACACATGTTCATAATTGCTGACGTAATTTTACCTATTAAAGCAAGTGAGTGACAATTGTGTATAATGATAAGAATATAGCCTATGCTCCTTCATTCAGCCTCACAGTTGCTCACCATCGCCGGCGCACCCCAGCGCGGGCATGAGCTAGGTCAATTAGGCCTCATCCCCAATGGCGCTGTCCTTTTCCGCAATGGGAAGATCCTTGCCGTAGGTGCCACCGACGACCTCTGCCGTGCATATCCCCACGAAGAGACAATGGACGCTAAGAGTCATGTGGTCATGCCGGGTTTCATTGACCCTCACACCCATCTGCTGTGGGTGGGTGACCGCGCTGCTGAGTTCGAGATGCGCCTGGAAGGTAAAACCTACCTCGAAATCCTGGCAGCAGGTGGAGGCATCCTCTCCACGGTGAACCTCACCCGCCAGGCCTCCCTCGAGACGCTGCTCGAACAAACCAAACCCCGCTTGCGGGAGATGCTCATTCACGGCACCACCACCGCCGAAGCCAAGACCGGTTATGGTCTGCAGACCGAGACGGAACTGCGCATGCTGCAGGCAATACTGCTCCTGGATGCCGAAGGTCCGCTGGATATCGTCCCCACCTTCCTAGGCGCCCATGCTGTCCCTCCCGAATACAAGGACGACCCAAACGGCTACACCTCCCTGCTGTGCTCCGAGATGCTGCCTGCTGTGCGCCGTTGGTGGGATACCCATCTCCCCGCCCGGTCGCTGCCCTTCGTAGACGTCTTCTGCGAGACCGGGGCGTTCAGTCTGGCCCAGACTCGCCGCATCCTGGAGAAGGCTAAATCCTTCGGTTTCCCGCTCAAGGTCCACGCTGACGAGTTCGACAACCTGGGCGGAGCCAGTCTGGCCGCTGAATTGGGTGCCGTGTCCGCTGACCACCTGGTGAAGACCTCCCCGGCGGACATTTCTGCTCTGGCACAATCAAGTACGGTCGCGGTGGCACTGCCCTGCACTCCCTTCGGTCTGGCTGATCCTGACTACACCCCTGCCCAGCCTATCCTGGATGAAGGTGGTTTGCTAGCCCTGGCCTCGGACCTCAACCCCGGCACCGCCTGGGGAGGTGATATGCAGTTCACCATCGCCCTGGCCTGCCGTTACATGAAGCTCACCCCCGCCCAGGCGATCGTCGCGGGCACGCTCAATGCCGCCGCAGCTATCAGCCGGGATGAAATGATAGGCTCTCTCGAGCCCGGTAAGCAGGCTGACCTGCTTATCCTCAGCGTCTCCGATTACCGTCACCTGGGCTACCGCTTCGCCACAAATCTGGTGCAGACAGTGATCAAGCGGGGTGAAATTGTATTCCAGCAGGAATAAGTTGCTTAGTTACACTTCCAAAATATATTACCGTTTAATGTAGGGGCGCAGGGGAAAGTATCCAAACCGAAATCATAAATTCCTCCCCTGCGCCTCTACTTCGAGTAAGGAAAAGGAGATACCGATGTCATCGAATCCCATCAAGCTCAGCCCATCCGACCTGACCTTCTTGTGGGATGAATGCCCGCGCTGTTTTTACCTCAAACACACCCACGGCATCATGCGGCCGGCCGCCCCCTTCCCGTCTGTTTTCGGCGCCATCGACCGCTTGATGAAAGCCCACTATGCCGGCCGCCCAGCCGCCGAAATTGCTCCTACCCTGCCTCCCGGGGTGATCAGCGTTTCCGAGAAGTGGATCGAGTCGGTCCCCATCGTGATGCCCGGTCATTCCCTGAGCTGTTTCTTGCGCGGCAAGGTGGATGCGATGATCGGCTTCGATGATGGCTCGTACGGTATCGTCGATTTCAAGACCTCCGAGCCCAAACCGGCTCAAATCCCGTTCTACAGCCGTCAGCTGCACGCTTATGCCTATGCCTTCGAGCACCCCGCTCCTGGCAAACTCGGCTTGCACCCCATCTCCAGGTTGGGCCTGCTCGTTGAAGCCCCGCATGCCACCTGGGTTGCCACCACCGAAGAAATAAACTTCCACTTCACCTCCACCTGGCTAGAAATCCCTTATTATGAAGATGGCTTCCTTCACTTCATCGACCAGGTGCTGTCGCTGCTCGAGCTGCCCGCGCCGCCTCCCGCCAGCGAGAAATGCGGCTATTGCCAGTACCGCCAGCACGCCCGCGAGCACGGGCTGTGATCAAATAACCAGACCTGCTCAGTACCCTGTCACCTATAAGGGAGATAGGACAATTCCATCGAAAAACCAGCCCGGGTAACTTCTCGTCACAAATTGGGTTTTACGATATAGCTACCAAAAACTGACCATAATGGATAGAACAATGTCTTGTAAATCAAGCAGTTTTGATGTATATTAATCGTTTAGACAACCAATTACCCAATCGTATACACAACCAAAAATCCAATTAGGTGGTGAGACCATGCCCCCAATCCTAGAAGTCCAAAACTTGGTTAAAAAATTCGGTGATTTAACCGCAGTTGATGGTGTCTCGTTTGACATCCAGACAGGAGAGGTCTTCAGTTTGCTCGGACCAAACGGCGCTGGCAAAACCACAATCATCTCCATACTCTCCTGCCTCTTGGAACCGACCAGCGGTGACGCCACGATTGACAGTCACTCCGTTACAAGGGAGCCTATGGAGGTCAAACGCGTCATCGGAGTCGTTCCACAGGAAATTGCTCTATACGAAGAGCTCAGCGCGCGCGAGAACCTGACCTTCTGGGGTCAAATGTATGGCCTGGGAGGTACCAACCTCAAAACACGCGTCACTGAAGTACTCGAACAGATCGGGTTAGCCGATCGCGCTAAGGATAAGATCAAGACCTACTCTGGCGGCATGAAACGGCGGGTAAATATCGGCGTCGGACTGCTGCATCGGCCGCAGCTGCTCTTTATGGATGAGCCCACTGTCGGCATCGACCCGCAAAGCCGGCGCAGTATCCTCGACTCAGTCAAAGACCTGAACAAAGCGGGGATGACCGTCCTCTATACCACCCATTACATGGAAGAAGCCGAAGAACTCTCTCACCGGGTGGGGATCGTCGATCACGGCAAGATGATCGCCATTGGAACCCAGAAAGAGCTGACTCAGGTCGTTGGCGAGCATGAGACATTACGCTTACACACCGGTGAAAATATAGACGTACAGCCATTAATCGACGCTTTGCAAGAGCTGCCTATGGTGATCCACGTCAGTGCGTCGGACGGCATGGTGGTGCTGATCGTGCCCGAAGCGGATGACGCCCTGCCGCCGGTACTGGGTAAAGCCGACCGGTTGGGTTATAAGATTCGCTCCGTCGATATCCAGGAACCCAACCTAGAGGCGGTGTTCCTGAAACTCACGGGAAGGGCGCTTAGAGATTGAGCACAGTTCAACTCGATTGATGCATGAAAACGATCGTTACAGTTTATGATTTCAAGTTTGCAACAGCTCTGCAATTGGGAACTCGGGTAACCCGAAAGTTAATTGACGGTCGACCACCATCACATAGCCAGGGTCGGTCGATAAACGAGGTGCTCTCATGAAAAAAATCCTCCAAATTGGTTGGAAAGACCTGCGCGTAATCTTTCGAGATCGCTCCGCGCTGATTTTAATGCTGCTAGCGCCCTTCGTCCTAACCGTCGCCATGGGATTGGTGACCGGGTCGTTGGGCAGCTCCAGCAGCGGCGTCAGCCAGGTATCAGTGGTCGTAGTCAATCTTGACCAGAACGCTATTGGTAATACGCTGGTCGAGCAGCTCAAGTCTCCCCAGCTCAGCCAGCTGCTGGCGGTGGATGAAAATAACGATGTTGCTGCCGCCCGCGCTTTGGTAGATGCCAGTAAAACCGCCGCTGCAGTAATCATCCCGGCAGGCTTCACTTCCAATATGATCTCACAGGTTGGTCAGTCAGCAGCAACGGTCGCTCAGATCGAGGTGTATAAGAACCCAAGCCGAACGATCGGTGCCGGTGTTGTTCAATCTGCCGTCGAGCGTATCCTCGGTGAGATGGAAACTACGTACCTCAGCAGGCAGGTGGCTGGCGTGGGAGCCGTGCCAACCCTAACCCTGAAGACCAGCCAGGTCTCAGCAAGCGAAGAGACGAACCTCTTAATGTATCTCGCCCCAGGATTCGCCCTACTGTTCCTGATGTACACTGTCAGCCTGAGCGGCAAATCCCTCCTTACCGAGCGCCAGGAAGGCACCTTGACCCGCTTGATGTCTACCCCGATCCAACCCGGTCAGGTGCTGGTGGGAAAGATGACCGGCACCTACATGATTGGCCTGGCGCAGATGTTGATCCTGATTGGGGCTAGCGCCTTGCTATTGAGTCTGACATGGGGAAACCAGCTGGCGTTGTTGATCTTGTTGATTACTGCGGTGGCTGCGGCCACCGGCTGGGGCATGCTGCTGGCAGCCCTTTCTCGCACCCCAGGACAAGTCTCCAGCATAGGTATGGCCATGACATTGCTGTTCGGGTTGGTGGGTGGCAGCTTCTTCGGCGGCGCACTCACCGGCGTGGTTGGCTACATAGGAATGATCACGCCTAATTACTGGGGGCAGAAAGGATTTAATACTCTGGCGAACGGCGGAAACGTGCAGGATCTACTCCCTGTTTACGCCGCGCTGCTGGTGATGGCCGCCATCCTTCTGGTGACTTCGGTCACCATTTTCCGCAAAAAGGGCTTGCTGCAAAAGTAAGGGAAGAGTGACATCATGTCTAAAGTGATTGCCATCGCATTGAAAGATATAAAGATACGCAGTAGTGGGAAAACCGAGTTGTTGTTTTTCCTCATCCTGCCCCTGGTTTTTACCGTGCTTCTTTCTGGATTATTTTCCGGCAGCGGGTCAAACAAGGTTGTGATGGTCGTTGTGGATGAGGACAGTACCGCTCTCTCTCAAGAGCTGGTGAGCCTGCTGCAGGTCTCGCAGGTTGTAGCACCATCCCTGATGACGCGCGAAAATGCCCAGAAAGACTTCGATCGCGGCAATGCATCCGCTATTCTCATCATCCCCTCCGGTATGGAAGCCAGTCTAAAATCTGGTCAGGCGGTTGCGTTGGATTTTAACCTGGATCCAACGAACAACAACGGCCTCGCAGCTCAGCAGGAAGTGCAGAAAGTTATCAGCCAGATCAGTCGTAGCTTGGCAACCGGCCAGCAAAAGGTTGACAATACTCCAGCCCGTATCATCATCACCCAGCCGGAAAACACACTGATAACTCAAAACCCGAAAGAAGCCCAAGCAGCCCAGGCCTCCGCGGGTGAGCTCATAATCTGGGTTTTCATACCTCTCTTGGGCACCAGTGAGCTGATGGCTTCTGAGCGCGTGTGGGGCACGCTGCGCCGTCTAGTGACCTCACCCACCCGAAAGCCGACCTTCCTGCTGGGGACGATCACCGGTCAATTTAGCTACGGTTTTGTTCAAATGCTTGTGCTGGTGGTGATTGGAGTCTTGCTGCTTAAAGTTCCATGGGGACAAAACCCACTGGCGTTGTTGGTGTTGCTGATTAGCTTCGGCCTAACAGCGGTGGCCATGGGTACCATGTTGGGTACCTTCACCCGGTCCCCCAGCCAGGCTAGCGGTTTGTCTATCGCTTTGGGGATGGTGATGGGGCTGCTGGGCGGATGTATGTTACCGATAGAAGTGTTCCCACCGGCAGTGGCCAACGCTGTGAAAATACTGCCCACCACTTGGGCCATGATGGGTATGACCCAACTGACCGTTTACAACGCTGGGTTGATTCAGATCCTTCCTTACGCGGCCGTCCTGCTCGGATTCTCACTAGTGTTCTTCGTGGTGGGGATTCTGAGGTTCCGCTACGAGTAGCGGCACCCGTAAAAGCATTTAGTACTTTTAGACATTTTTTACTTTTTTCGTGATTCAAACTGCTCCCCATCATCTATAACCAGGCAAAAACTAAAACACGAAGGATTTTAATATATATCCTTCGTGTACTTAGTGTACTTAGTGTACTTAGTGGCTTTCTTTCTTTTATGTTCCTACGGCGGGGGCAGGAAGTTCCACGGGTTTACCTTCCCGTAGCTCTCATTTAGCATCTCGAAGTGCAGGTGCGGCCCGGAGGAGTTGCCCGTGCTGCCGAAGTAACCGATCACGTCTCCCTGGTTCGCGCTCTGCCCGCAGCCAACATTTATTACGCTCATATGGGCATACAGGGTTTGCCATCCGCCATCATGGTCGATCACCACCACATTACCGTATCCCCAATTATTCCATCCGGCATAGACGACTACGCCGTTATCAGAGGCATAAATGGGGTCGCCCAAGGCTCCGGCAATGTCGATCCCGAAGTGGTTCGTGGCTGGGGAATAATCATATCCCGATAGCCGGTGCGTGTTGGCGGGCCAAATGAATGAACCTGTGCCGACTGCTCCATCCACCACCGTGCCGCACGAGCCCGGACCGAGGATTTTTGCCACGCCAGGGTTGCTGCGCGAGATGCGCGGGGCGCTCCAGGTGACGTACTCGCGTCGTCCACCGGGGACGAATAGCATTGTGCCTGGCTCAATATTGGGGTGGGCATAATCACCCAAGGTGGTAGGGTCGAGGTGGTTGCCCGGCCAGGTCACGATCACATCCGGGGTGACGTCGTAGCCGTGCGCCACGCCGTTCAACCCCTCGCCTTTCGACCAGCGGTGGTAGGTGCCATCCTCCGGCATGATTTTCAGCACCACTCCAGGTTGGATATTGTCCGGAACATCCAACAGTGTATAATAATTTCCCCAAAAGATTGTTTCTGGTTTCAAGCCGAACATCTCGGCGATCCCGAAGATGCTATCGCCTTTTTGAATGGTGTAGGTGGTGATCTCGGTACGTGGCCGGGAGGGGATCGTGGTATGGATCATTGCCATGCGGAAAATACCATGGTCATACCCCGTCCATTCGGTTAAGTAGGTCGGCATGACCGCCGGAACAGCAGTGGGAGTAGAGGTCAGTGCTTCGGCTGCCAAAGCAGATTGCTGTGTCGGAGCGGCAGCGGTTTGCTGGAAATGCAGGTAGAAGTAGCGCATTCCCACTACTGCAAGTAGGATCAGCGCCACCGTCAGGAAGGCAGTACCCAGGCGATAAACTGTCTCACCGAGACCGGCATGAGACAGTCTGCCCGTGATTAATTTTATCCAGCTTTCTTTGGTTGCTTTCTCCCCAGATGGAGCCTTATTCGACTCCTTCACCTCTTGCTCGCCGGCTGGGAATTCGTCGAGATATGGATCAGTTGGCATGATTTTTATTCCGAGGTCGCCTCCGGTTGTGTAGCCGGATGCTGCTGCTCAAGGTTGTCAACCTCCGTAGGTCTGCATCATAACATTCTGAATGACATGCGTCAAGTTGCACAGATTAGACCAATCTTAGATTTTAGGGCTGGTTGATTTGATCAATCGCTGTTTGAGCCGCAGTTTGTGGCTCACTTTGGGCCTTCAGCACATCTACCACCGCTTGCTCCAGGGCTGGTCCGATGCTGGATACCAAGTCTACCGGCGGCATCAGCCTTGCCGAGGTGGAGATCTGATCCAGCACCTGACTCAGTTCATGGTCCTGCCAGCTCTGTAGAGCGTCTAGGCGTGGTGGAAGGTAACCCGCAGCCGCGGTCCACTCTGATTGGAAATCCTTATCGCTCAGGTATTCGGCTAACCTGACAGCGAGAGTACGGCGTTCCGGGTCCTGGCCTGCCAAGGCCCAGCTGTATCCTGAGGCCAGCGTGAACGGCGCTCCATTCGGGGTCGGTACGGCAGCAACAGCCAGGCCATCCGGCGCAGCCAGCCTGTAGCTAAGGTAAGTCGACGCCCAGGTGACTGCCGTTGGGTATTCGTTTCCCGTGAACGCTTCCCAAACCTGTTCATCGGTCGAATATTGGGTCAGCCAGAATGGCATTACTCCCGACTGGCTTGCGCGTTGGTCATAATTGAGAATTCTCGTCAGGGTTGCCTCGTCCAGCGCAGGTCGTCCTTGTTCATCCTGCACACTACCACCATCTGCCAGGTAGGTGCTAAGAGTAAAAGCCGCTTGAGGGTCAGTAGCCGGGAACACCAGGACTTCACCCGACGTGAGAGCTGTTTCCATGTCCTGTGGGGGTGTCGACTGCAAGGATGGATGGTAAGCCAGCAACAAGGCATCTCCCGCGAATGGTATGCCATAAACGCTCGACTGCACGTGGGCCATCTGCCTGGCATACTCAAACCAGCCTGTATCATCCATAATGTTGGTCAGGCCATCATATGGGTAAAGCAGTCCTTTTAATGCTGCTGATTCCAGTGTAGGCCGTGGCAGCAGCACCAGATCTGGCAGCGCCAGCGGGGCAGCCACATTGGCAGCTACCAGTGAGTCGAGCAACCCCCCCACTCCCTCTAAGGCTTTTACCCTCACCTCCAGCCTGACGTCGGGGTTCTCGTTCGCAAATTCATCCAGGCGGGCTTTGAGAAGCTGGTTGGCGGGGCTGGTTCCCTCGGGGTCGAACTCAGGCGGCAACCAAACGCGAACCAGGCGTGCTCCAATAGGCAGGGTTGGTTCCAACGTCCCCTCCGGTACAGATGGGGTTTGAGGCTGCCCAGTTTCAAAGGACAGTACCTTGGTAGGAGATATCGTTCCATCATTGGCAGTCTGTGTATCCTGCGAGCTTCCACCAAAGGTGAGCGGGATGCTGGAGCAGCCTACCAGTGCCACTAGAAGCAGAAGGGAAAAGAATCGAAGAAATCGTGCGTTCATTGGGGCAATTATTGCGCCTAAAGCTTAACCGGGTGGCTGACCAGCTCAATTAAAAGCGTAACAGCATTCTGTACATCTGCAAAATCCACCATCTCTGATGGAGAGTGTATGTACCGGCAGGGAATCGAGAGGCACCCCGCCGGGATGCCCGCCCGGGTCAGCTGCATCGCACGTGCATCGGTCGACCCGCCTTCCAGGATTTCCATCTGGTATGGCAGGCTGAGATGCTCTGCTGCCTTCACCATCCAATCAACCACGCGTCGGTCCGCCAGCATGCCACCATCACGCACTTTGATTGCCGGCCCCTTCCCCAAGCTAACGTCCATTCTCACCTTCGTCCGGCGGGGTGTATCCCCCGTCCCGGTCACATCCACTGCCAAGCCCAGGTCTGGGTCGACCCCGAAGGCGGCGGCCGTCGCTCCGCGCACGCCCACTTCCTCCTGCGTGCTGAAGACGAAATAGAGCTGGTGTGGGGTATCTTTGATTTGGCGCAGGGTTTCGATCAACACTGCCACTCCAATGCGGTCGTCCAATGATTTAGCCACCAGTCTTCCACCCAGGTCGAGGAACGGGCGGTCAAAGGTAGCCACATCACCCACCCGCACAGGAGCCTCATCGCTGCTGGAACAGCCCATATCGATATACAGCTGCTCGAAGGTGGGCATTTTGCTCATATCATCCAGCGGCTCCATACTGATCACTCCCGCCGCGCCGTTGAGGAACCGCACCCGCCCACCCACACAGGTGTACGGTCTCACGCCTCCCAGGGTGGTAAAACGGATGAAACCATTTGCGTCCACCTGGGTGACCATCACACCTATTTCATCAATATGCGCCGCCAGCATGATCTTTATCCCCTGCGCTCCCCCCTTCCCTTTACGCACGATCATGTTGCCGAGGGCATCCACCTTCAAATCGTCGGCGTACGGTTCAACTTCTGCCCGGACCACGGAGCGTATTTGGGTTTCGTAACCCGAAGGACCCTGGGTTTCGACTAATTTTTGGATCAATGGTTTCATACGTTCTCCTGAATAATGCCGAAATTCTTTTTGATCACCTGGATAATCTCTATAGAATAATGCTGATTTCGTCTACCTGTCACTGGTTAGTATTTCCGGCGTCAGGTGCGAGAGTACCGCTGCCACCAAGGCGAGGGTGTTCTGCCAATCCACCAGGCGGGCGATAGCCGCCGGACTGTGGTGGTACCTGCCCGGGATAGAGATGGAGATGCTGGGGATGCCTTCGCGCTGCTTGTGGATCGCCCCAGCATCTGTTCCCCCTCCCCCCGGCTGGCGTAGCTGATAGGGGATCCTGTTTGCCTCTGCAGTCTCAATCGTGAAACGGATCAGCCGAGGGTCTGAAAGGGTGCTCGAATCAGCCACGTAAATCGCCGGTCCGGCATCCAGGCGCGTGTTGTATCGATCATTTTCATCGGTTTCCCAAGATGGCAGATCATAAGCGGGGGTGGAATCCAGAATGATGGCAATATCGGGATTAAACGCATAGGCTGCCACCCTTGCCCCGCGTGCAGATATCTCCTCCTGTACGGTGAAGGCAGCCTGCAAGTCAATGTTAGGAGGAGCATGCTTCACCAGCTCGATCAAACTCGCCACTCCCAGGCGGTTATCAAGCGCTTTGCCCCGCAGACTGGGACCCAGGCGCATAAACGTGGTGGCAAAGGTTGCCCGGTCTCCCACTTTTTCCTTACCGGTGGCCGGTCCGACGTCAATGTGTAAATCATCCATATCGATTGGTTTTTGGTGGTTATCCCCATGGGCGAGATGAATAGGCTCGATCCCGATCACTCCGGGGATGTGATCCTTCCCGATCCAAACCGATTTACCTGCTAAATCGGAGGCCGAGATACCTCCAACGGTCTCAAAGCGATAGATACCGTCGCCATTATCATGGGTGAGCATTAATCCCACTTCGTCCATGTGGGCGGCTAGCATCACCTTCAGCCTGTGCTCACCAGTCCCTTTCCGGGTCGCCAGCACGTTCCCCAAGACATCTACTTTCACCTCATCGGCATACGGGAGTATTTCGCTCTTTACAATCTTGCGTACCTCACCTTCATCACCCGACACCGCGCAGGCGTTCGAAAGTCGTTCCAAAAGCTTGATCTGCTCATCCCCAACCGTGGGGAATTGATAATCTTCTGACAATGCTGCCATGGTCAATCTTCCCAGGTTAATTTAGCCATGAAGGTTTCATCTAATTGAGCGATAAATTCTGCCGCTAATCTCCCTGCCCGGGTAATATCTTTCAAGGCGATCATCTCTACAGGGGTATGCATATAGCGCAAGGGTATACCGATCACAACATTCGGGATGCCCTCTGCTACCGCAACCATGGCTTCTGAATCAGTCCCTGAATAACGGGGTGTTGGTTCGGTGGATATTGGGATTTCCAACCGTTCGGCGACCTCTTTGATGGTTTTAAACAGGTATGGATGCACGACGGGCCCCCACCCCAGGGTAGGACCCCTGCCTAATGGAAAAGTCAGGTGGCTCGGGCTGCTCGGCTCGCTGCCGAATGTCACATCCATCGAAACGCATAGGCTGGGACGGAGCTGGAAGGCTGATGTCAGCGCCCCCCCGTACGTGGTTTCCTCCTGCACGGTAGCCACCGCCCAGACGTCCCACATGTGCGGTCTGGAGTGCAGGATATCCAGGCAGGAGGTCAAAGCTGCCACCGCCGCCCGGTTGTCAAGGGTATGACCGGTCAGCGTTTCTCCTCCAGTATTGAGTGCAGGCTGGGCAAATGAGATGGTGTCGCCTATTCTGACCAGGTTTGCAACCTCATCCGGAAGAAGGCCAACATCCACCAGAAGGTATTCCAGCGGAACTACTCCGGCCTGGAAGCGAGTGGGTAGCAACCGCACCGGGGTTGGGACGATCATGCCAGGCAGATCCTTTTGCCCATGCACGGTCACCAGCTGTCCGGGCAGGACGCGTACATCAATTCCACCGATGGATGTAACCCGCAGAAAGCCATCGATGATCGCATTCACCATCAATCCGATCGCATCCATATGCGCTGCGACCATAATACTGGGCCGTGGCTCGTCCCCAGTTCCCCTCTGAAAACCGTGCAAGCTGCCCAAACGACTGGTGCTCAATTGATCGGTGATCGGTTCCCAGGCTTTTTCAATGATCGGACGGACGCCAATCTCATAGCCGCTCAAGCCTGGTGCGGAGATTAATTCGTTCAAAAAGGGAAGTAGTTCAGTCATATCTCTGTATGCAAAGAAGAGAATTACTTGGATTTAATATTCACGGATAAATTGGCGAACCTTCGCCATCGAGTATGGATTCGAATGGGCCGAAGGTGGGCCTGGATTCGGTAGGTAAGGGTGGTACCGTCGATGTGGGTAATGTAGAGGCACTGGTAGGAGATGGTTGTGGGGTATTTGTTGCAGTAGGCACCGGTGTTGAGGTATATGTCGGCGTATAGTTCGGCGTTTTGGTAAAGGTGGGTGGTATGAAGGGCGTATTGGATGGGGTGGGTGTGGTGGTATTAGTCGGTGTCTGCGTGATGGTAGGTGTGAAAGTGGTCGTGCCAGTGGTTGTGGGGGTGGGTGAAAGACTGGGAGTGAGAGTCACAAAAGGTAGGGGGGTAATAGTGACCGAGGGTGTCAGAGTGGCAAATACCACCGGCGTCCATGTTGGGCTTGAAGTTGGAGTACCAGAAGCTCTGTTTATCGTCCCTGGAGCCAGGAGTATCGCTACCAAACCGGCACAATAACATGGAAAAGTAGCCAGAATCACGACAACCAATACTCTGCGTAGTCGGGAGCGGGCAAATGGATCAGATGTCATGATTGTTTCCCAGTGCGGGTAGATGATAACACCAAGTTTATAAAATGGCAATCAAGGCATGTTTGGCACGACAAATAAAAAAATATTCCTGCGGTACAATGAGGAGATGACCTGGATTTATCTCTCACCCCACTTTGATGACGTCGCATTTTCCTGTGGTGGCTTGCTCTGGGAACAGGCGCAACAGGGCGAGAGCGTCAGCATATGGTCGGTGTGTGCTGGTGAGACCCCCTCCGGAGAGCTCTCGCCGTTCGCCAGGGGGCTTCACGAGCGCTGGGAGCTGGGCGAAAATGCACCATCCAGGAGGCGAGGGGAAGATCAAAAGTCTGCCCATCGCCTCGGAGCCTCATACAGGTATTTCTCCGTCCCCGACTGCATTTATCGCCGTGATCCAGGGACAGGTGAGTTCATGTATGCCTTTGAGGCAGCCTTGAATGGTGCTCTTCTGCCTGGGGATTTGCAGGTTATTCGCACTCTAGAGGTGGAACTGAGCGATTCACTACCGCATGAGGCAATCCTGGTCTGCCCGCTGGGTTTGGGGAATCATGTTGATCACCAGCTAACTCGGCGTGCCGCTGAAGGCCTGGAGCGAGACCTGTGGTATTACGCTGATTTCCCCTACGTGCTCAAAAATAAAAACCACTTGGAGCAAATGGCAGGGGCAGGCTGGATAAGCCAGGTCTTCCCAATCTCACCATACGGATTGACGGCCTGGATGGATTCGATCAGCGCCCATGCCTCGCAGATTAACACTTTCTGGGAAAATGACCTTGTAATGAGGCAAGCTGTTGCAGATTACCATGATTCTAATGGGGGGGTCCGCTTGTGGAAAAAGCCCCCCGCTTGAATAATACTTGCGTTTCCATGTGTTCTGTGCTAAAATCACGCCGCGCGGTAGCCGGGAATAGGTTTTTCCCCTCTTACCGCATACTTTTCATAAGGGGCAGCCCAGGTTAATCACCAGCTTCCCAATTTAAAGCAAAGAATCGCTTCTTAGGGAGTGGTTCTTTCATCTTCATAGATAGGAATAGGACGATGCCTCCCTCATTCTTGACCAAGCAAGGTTACCAGAAACTGCAGGATGAACTGGAATACTTGCACACAATAAAACGCCATGAAGTTGCCGAACGTTTACATGAGGCAATGGAAGGCGGAGAGCTGATCGAAGACGCTGAATATGAAGCAGCAAAAAACGAGCAGGCTTTTGTCGAAGGGCGTATCCAGGATCTGGAAATGCTCCTGGCAAATGCACATGTCATCGAAGATGCTGCCAAGGAAGACCACGTCCAGGTTGGCTCAACAGTTACTATTAAGGAAGGCGACAACCCAGAGGAAATCTACACCATCGTTGGTCCGGCAGAAGCCAGCCCTCGTGATGGTCGCATATCGAATGAATCCCCACTCGGACGGGCGTTGATGGACCATCATCCCGGCGATGTTGTACGGGTTGATGCACCTGGTGGGTCCTTCACCGTCAGTCTTTTGAAGGTGGAGTAAATTAGGGGCTTATAACCAGCCCCGCGCATGCAATCCTTGCGCGGGGTTTTTGCTTAAAATGCCGGTACGCACACTGGCGGTCTAGATTTGTGGAGAGAAGGCATGAAAAACGAACTTACCAACCTGGAACAGAACCGCCTGGAGAAACTAGAGCGCCTGCGTTCCAAAGGGATAGAGCCCTATCCTACTCGTGCTATTCGCTCCCACACCAGCCAGGCTGCCAGCCGAGAATTTGAGGCAGCCGAAGCGGCTGCACCACAGGGCGAGCCGGTGCTGCCAGTCAAGGCAACTCTCGCTGGTCGTTTGCGCTCGGTGCGACCGATGGGCAAAATCACCTTCGCTGATATCGAGGACGGAGAAGGGCGGATTCAGCTTTTCTTTCGAGCCAATGATATCGGGCAGGAGCAGCTGGACCTGTTCAACCGCGAATTCGACCTGGGCGATTTCGTCCAGGCGAGTGGGGAGATGTTCCGCACCCGTCAGGGTGAAATTTCCCTGCGGGTGGAAGCATTCCAAATGCTGGCCAAAGCCATCACCCCACTACCTGCCGGAAAAGACGAGTTGGTGGATGGTGTGATTGTCAGCCATGACGACCTGTTTGACCCCGAAACCCGTTACCGCCAGCGATATGCAGATCTGGCGGTACACCCAGAAATTCGCCATATTTTCAAGAACCGGGCTGCCATCGTGACTGCTCTGCGCAGTTATCTGGACGGGCAGGGTTTCCTGGAAGTGGAAACCCCGATCTTGCAGCCGATTTACGGTGGGGCAGCCGCCCGACCGTTTGTCACCCATCACAACCAGCTGCACCAGGATCTCTATCTACGTATCTCCTTCTAGCTCTACCTCAAACGCCTGCTGGTAGGTGGAATTGAGCGCGTCTACGAGATTGGGCGCGATTTCCGCAACGAAGGTGTGTCTTTCAAGCACAACCCCGAGTTCACCCAGCTGGAGTTTTACTGCGCCTATGCCGACTACTTGAAGGTGATGGAAATGACCGAGCAGATGCTTGCCTACGTGTGTGACCGGGTGCTGGGCACACGACAGGTCACCTATAACGGCCACAAGCTTAGCTTCGAGGTCCCGTGGCCGCGCCTGGAGCTGCGCCAGGGGATCATCAACACCGCCAACATCGACATCACCGAATATCCTACCGCAAGCAGCCTGGAGGCTGCGATGAAGGGGCGCGGGGTTGAAACCAAACCTGGTGAAACGCGGGGTAAGCTGATCGAGCAGCTCTTGGAAGATTTTCTTGAGCCCACCCTCATTCAGCCCACCTTCCTGTATGACTACCCGCGCGACATCTCACCCCTAGCAAAGAGCAAGCCTGGAGACCCATTGACCGTGGAGCGTTTTGAGGCTTACGTCGCCGGCTTCGAGCTGTGCAACGCGTTTACCGAGCTGAATGACCCACTCGACCAGGAGAAGCGCTTCCTCGAAATGGGACGTGACTACACCTCGGAGGATGAAGAGCGCCACCCGATGGACGAGGATTATCTGCGGGCGATGCGTTACGGTATGCCCCCCAGCGGCGGATTTGGAATGGGAGTCGACCGCCTGATCATGCTCCTAACCGACCATCCCAACATCCGCGAGGTCATCCTATTCCCCCACCTGCGCACCCGCGAAGAATAATCAGGGTTAAGTATGTTTATAAGGTACTGGCAGCGTTCAGACGCGAAGCGTAAAAACCTTTGTATATTGATGCGCATATTCGTTTGAAGAATTGTAGTAATAAACCGATGTACAGCTAAATAAGGCATGGAGAAGAAATGACTGCGATAATTGGTGAAAACGTCAAGAAGGATCAAACTTACCGTGTGTACGGTTATCGCTGGGTGGTGCTGGTTGTTTTCATGTTCGTTAACCTCACCATGCAGATGCTATGGATCACTTTTGCCCCCATCACGGGTCCAGCGGCTAAATTTTACGGAGTGACCGATTTGCAGATTGGCTATCTGGCAATGTCCTTCATGATCACATATCTTTTTCTCTCCTTCCCTGCCTCATGGGTGATAGATACCTATGGCTTTCGAAAGGCAGTCAGTATTGGGGCTGTGCTGATGGGTGTGTTCGCCATCCTGCGTGGGTTGGCTGGATCGAATTACACACTCGTGCTGATAGGCAGCATCGGGATTGCCATTGGTCAGCCATTCCTGATGAATGCCTGGACGAAAGTACCGGCGAACTGGTTCGCCATCGATGAGCGTGCCACTGCGGTCGGCCTGGTAACACTGGCAAATCTACTCGGGACCGCCCTCGGCATGCTGCTCACACCCATTCTTACCGAGCGGCTGCCGATCCCAACTGTCCAGCTAATTTATGGAGGGGTGGCGTCGATCGCTGCAGTACTATTTATATTTCTCTCCCGCGAGCATCCTACCACTCCACCCTGCCCGCCAGGGATGGAAGTCCGCTCCCTGATGCTCGACGGCCTCAAGCAAATCGTAAAATCCGTCCCATTCTGGCTGTTTGTGATCGTGTATTTCGTTGGATTGGGAATTTTTAACGGCATCAGCACCTGGGTGGAGAACATCATCCGCCCGCGTGGTTTTTCCCCGCTAGATGCAGGTACCCTAGGCGCCTCAATGATCGTTGGAGGCATCCTGGGTGCGGTGATCATCCCAATCCTGTCGGATAAACAACACAAACGCCAGCGCTACATGCTGCTGGGCGTGCTGCTGGCAATCCCAGGCCTGGTGGGGGTGACTTTTGCTACTTCACTCTGGCTCATCCTCCTATCGGCCTTCTGGATGGGGTTCTTCCTTATCAGCGTTGCCCCAATTGGCATGCAATATGTTGCCGAGGTCACCTTCCCCGCCCCCGAGGGCACTTCGAATGGTTTGATCCAGTTTGCCGGGCAGGTATCCGTGATCTATGTTTATATCATGGAGGCAATGAAAAGCGCCAACGGCGCATTTACCCCATCATTACTTTTATCCGTCGGGCTGCTTGTGGTGATGGTCGGGGTGATTACTCAGATGAAAGATCCGCCCCGCCGCGAGATATAGGTGGCGCTGTAGGCTACCCTAGAATTTCCAAATTGTCCCGCCGCCTCCAGATTTTGCGTAAGTTTCAATCGCCGTGCGCATTCCCTCCACGTCTGGCCAAAAGAAAACGATTTGGGAGCGATGGCAGGCGATGCCATCCTGCCAGGCGGTTAACCCTTGAGGGGACACCTGGACGGATAATAGCTCCGCCTCGGAAGGGAGCCATTCAGCCAGGTCGTACTCTCCCTGGTCGATATAAGGGTAATCCACGTAATGCCACAGCTGAATACCCAGCCGTTCGGCAGCTTTCCGCACCAGCACGTGGTCGCGGTGGTTACCAATGGTCAGCGGGATCACCAGCTCCGTGCCCGGTAGGATGTTTTTTCGCAGGAAGTCCGTCACGGGTGGGATAAGATGGGATTCGTCCGGCTCAAGCGGCTTGTTTATATCGTCGGGCACCTTGATCAGTGCCTCTTCTGTGCCTGGGATGTGGCGATAAATACAATCCGGCACGGTGTAGCGGTGATAACCCGCCCCTAGTACCTTGCAGCAGGCTATATCTTCCTGGCTGCGCGAATAAGGAACGTCGTCTTCCCCCAGCTCAAAAAAGATATGTAACATCCGGGCATAGTCGCTGAGCTCCTTGCCAAACGGGGGGTCACCGGCGCAAATCGTCCAGATCTCAACTTTATCACCCCGGGCGGCCAGCTCCCACACCAAACCCCCGGCCGAAAGCGCCACGTCATCGAAGTGGGGCGACAGGAAGACCCATTCTTTCATGCCGGCCCTAGCGCTTCTGCTTCCACAGCTTCCATCCCTAAATCCATATCTTTTTGTGAAACTTTCGCCGAAAAGACCATCCCTCCCACAAAAAACAGGATTGCCGAGATTATGAACACGTACATGAAAGTAGTTCGGTTCATATTGATTAACAAAACCCCAAAGATCAGAGCGGATAAAGCCCCGGATAGCCCGGTCGAAAGATTGTTATATGCCATGTAATGCCCAGCCTCGTCTTTTGGTGAGAGATCGCTCGCCAGTGCAGGCGCAGTCGCCAGGAGGGGTCCCATCGCAATCGATCGAATGGTGGTCAGCACCAGGAAGACGGTGAAGCTGATGGTGAATCCCATTAGTAATGTGCTCACTGCGCACCCGACTACACCCCATAAGATCATCGTGCGCCGGCCAATCCGATCCGATAAAATGCCCGCTCCTACTGCAGATAGCATCGTCACCACCAGGCTGATCCCACCCATGGTACGGTAGGCTGCGTCGGGGCTAATGGTGGGGAAATACACCTCGAAAAAGTAACGTGCAAAAGACTGAAAGCCGTTAAAACCCATATTGGCCAGCAGCATTGCCAACACCAACCAGAAAAACACTACGATGCGCTTGCGTACGGTGAATAATTCGGTCAGGGCAGTCCAAACATTGATATGCTCAGATGTTTCTGCGGGTCTATCCTTTCCCCTGATCGCCCAGGCATTAATCAGTCCGGTCAAGGTAAACACCCCCCCGATCAACCACAGAGCGGCGCCAGTTCGCCCGTCCTGGTTCAAGCTGGTTACCACTAGAATGCCTATGGCCGACCCAAGCAAGGTCATAAACCCCATAATTCCTGAAGCCATACCTCTTTGGTTTTCCGGCACCACATCCACGAGCAACGGCCACCAGGCACCATTGCTCATATTGGTGGCAAACTGCATCCCAAAATAGCTGATCAAAATGATGGGAATCGCCAATGGGATCAGGAAGTCATGCAAAGCGGGTGAGAACATCAGGGATGGAAGCCCAATCAAGGGCAGCGCGATCAGCGATCCGGTAAGGATTGCCGGTGTGCGTTTCCCCAATCTGCTGGTGGAGTGATCGCTGAGAATGCCCCAAAGGATGGTGACCAGTAGTGCGAGCAGCGTGCCAGAAAATACGAGCAAACCTACGACCAATCCTTTGTTTGCCGTCACCACTTTTTCAACCATGGTGGGCAGTATGATAGTAATGTATGCTATCCAAACCAGGTTGGCACCCAGCATGAGCGTGTTCATGCCAAAGAGGAATCCGACCGATCGCTTCTCGATTGTCAGCGTAGAAGAAGCCATTTTTTCAGATTCCCGGGATTTCTCCGTTATAGAAGCAGTTTTTGCAGCTTCATCAGGTCTTCCATCGACCCCTTCACCTGGATTTTACGTTGCATGTATGCCGCCATGCCGTTGATCCTTCGATCCATCACCCCGGTGAGCACTTCCGCAGTGGTGGTAACGGTCAGGTCGGGGTTGGTGTGGGTAGCCTTGGCCAATGTTGCTTCTTTACCATCCACCGTCCGGATCAGCCAGTCCTCGTGGGTATCTGTAAACCTGAACAACATAGTGCGGGTGAAGCCTTTCAAGCTGGTTTGGACCTTGGGGTTGTCGAACTGCTCGACGATTTTTTGCAGGTACGGCTGGACATCCACCATACATTCCTCCTATTTCAATCATCTTAGTGCCATGCAAATCCAAACCCGGCGCGATCTGGCTGGATGATTTCCGATTGATAAAGTTCGGTGAACTATAACATACTTATCAGGATATCCTGTCATCTCTCCATTTGCCCCATTCATAATATAATTCCAGCATGTCTACCTCTCCCCTGAATGAACCGTGTGATATCCGCTCGCAGATCGTGCAAGTCTCCAATGAGCTATACTCTCGCTGGCTGCTTACCGCCACCGGTGGCAACATCAGCGCGCGCTGCATAGATAGCACAGAAGAGATCTGGATCACACCGGGTTCCATCTTTAAGGGAGACTTGCGCTCCGAGATGATGGTACGCATTGACTTATACGGCATCATCCAAATTGAGAGCAGCTATTCGGCTTCCAGCGAGCGCCGGGTACACTGCGCTATCTATCGTTCCCGACCCGATATCAATGCCGTGGTTCACACCCACGCCCCTCAAGCTACCCTCATGGCCCTCACCGGGACCAAATTCCTACCCATCTCACTCGAATCGGCTTTCCTGGGAGATATCCCCGTGGTACCCTTCATCATGCCGGGTACGGATGAGCTTGGCGAGGCAGTTGCACAAGCCCTGGGTGCTGGCTCGGCGGTGCTGATGCAAAATCATGGGCTGGTAGTGGCTGCCAGCAGCCTGCGCAGAGCGGCGGATATCACCGATGTGATCGAGGTGACCGCCCTAAAGCTGCTCACCTGCCGGGCGTTGGGGGTCATTCCGCCAGTATTATCTGAAGATGCTGTAAACACTATCCGCAAGTCGGGCAGTTTCCTGGCTTAAATGATCGGTCATCTTCTGCCAGAACAGCGCTACCCATTGGAGTATTCTTCCTGCAATAACCTGACTTTATTTTCCAGGATCTGCACTACGCTGGTGATAAGACCGGGGTCATGAGCATCGATGTTCAAGAACTCTTTTAGTAGTTTTTCAGGTGTAGCATCAAAGCCATTGCTTAACAGCGAAATATAGTTCTTCGGAAAAGATCCGGGATCTTGAGCGAATAGATCGTAGTATTTGAGCGCCAGGAGAGCCCCATAGACGTAATTGATATTGTATAGAGGGTCTTCGTAGAAAAGGCGGTTGGTGATCCAGCGCATCTTCAGCTCAGCGTGCCTGTGGGTCCAGATATCAAACCGGCGGTTAATCCTTATCGTTAGCGCGTCCAGGTCATCTGCATTTTCAATTCTCCCTTGTTCAACTTCTTCGTAGATTGATTGCTCGAGGGCTGCGTCTTGAGCGATAAAGAATAACGCCATGCCTTTCCCATCCAAAAACTGTTCCAGGTAAAACTGCCTTTTTGACCGTTCAGTCGCATGTTGGTAAAGGTAGTCTGCCAATAGCAGCTCATTCAAGATGGCAAATGACTCAAACAGGTAATGTGGACCATCAGCATATAACGCCCGAACACCGTGGTTGCTCATCAATTGACGGTGGATGGCGTGAGTCGATTCATGCATTAGCACACGCATATCGTTGTAATAACCCTCAAAACCGTGACTGAAAAAGACCGTGGTGACACCCGGAAAGCCTTTGGAGAAACATCCCACTTTGCGATGGTCGCCGGGCAAAATGTCTATCCTGCCGTTAGTAGGGTCGAGCAGGCTGGCCAGCTCACGCCCATATTCAGCTCCCAGGGGTGATAAAGCCTCGCAGATGATGCTCGTTGCTTGCTCAATCGTAAACCGTGGAGGAGCCTCACCCGGCGGGCTCACCGGAATATCCCACAGGTCTGCCTGCTCCGTCCTAAGCCTATCCCTGGCGCGATCAGCTCGCAACTTTTGGTAGCCCTGGTAAACGCTAGCCTGTTGCCCCACCTCCTCCAGCAGGTGTGTTACATCCGCCTTGCTCCAGTAACTGTTAAAGTAGACTTCGGCAGGCGCATCCTCAAAATAATGCATGTGCGCCAACAGGTTGCGCCGTCGGACCAGATTAATTAAGGCAAAGGCATAAAGATCGCGTTGTGATGCGTATCCGGCGTACAACTTTTTAAAACCGGATGCGCGTACAGCCCGGTTAGGATGGACGGAAATGGCTGCGCGCTGTCTGATTACATCCAGCTCGCTTTCTTGCGTATTTACCGTGCCAAAGTTGGTTCGCTGCACGAGGAGTTCATAAAGCTCATACTCGCATTGGATGCTTACCGCCTGGCTGCTCAAGATGGATTCTGCTTCCAAGGAAAGCGTATGAGGTTGGTAGCGCTGGGCAGATTCAACCGCGAAGCGATAGGTTTCGAGCTCAGGTTTTTGCTCAACGTACTGATTAAAAACCGGTTGATCGATGCGGATCAGCTCCTGTTGGAGGAAAGTGGTCCGTTCACTGAACTCGGCTTCCAGCCTGGCGTAGACCGATTTGCTGGCGGTGATTGTGGTGTCTACTGCATAACGCAGGTAATGGTAGGTGTAATGGCGGATGAATTCAACCAAGACTGTCTCATAGAGCTGGAGCGCATGTAGCACCTGACCGGCAGAAGTTGCCACCTGATCGCGGAGATTTTCAAATTCGCCCAAGGTTTGGTAATAGTGGTCACGTTCAGCCCGCTCCGCTTCTGGGCTCAAAAAAAAGTTGCGTGTGAAGTCAAAAGTATTCATGCGCCTATTTTGTCCGACATTGGTCATTTTGCCAATGGTTAAGTGCACGCTATCCATAATAATACTCATCAACTATTAACTAATTAAGTATTGACTTAATTAAGTTAAAGGTTTATTATTCCTTGCATGGATATATTTTATGCACTATCCGATCCAACCAGGCGAAAAATCCTCGAGCTGCTCGCCAGCCAGGGAGTCCTTACCGCCACCCAAATCTATACACACTTTCAGGTAAGCCCGCCCGCCATCTCCCAGCACCTGAAAGTGTTGCGCGAAGCAAATTTAGTCAAGATGGAAAAGCATGCCCAGCAGCGCATTTACCAGATCAACCCTGAGTCCATGCTGGAACTGGAAGATTGGTCGAAGCAGCTGTCACAGCAATGGAACCGGCGCCTGGATGTGTTGGATGAGTTGCTCAAATCTGAAAAGGAAAAAGTGAATAAAAACGAATAGAAAGGATGTGTAATATGGCACAAGAATTAACTCTCAAGCGTACTTTTAATGCTCCCCGTGAGCTCGTGTTCAAAGCATGGACCGACCCTTCCCTTCTGGCACAGTGGTGGGGGCCCAGTGGTTTCACCACCCCGATCTGCCAGGTGGATCCACGACCAGGCGGAAAGCTCTACATCGTTATGCACGGCCCTAAGAACAGCGATTTTGACATCGACCTGCCCACGAAGGGCGTCTTTCAGGAGTTCGACCCACCCCACCGGTTCGTGTTTTCAAACACGGCGATGGAGGACGAAAATGGCGAACCTCAGCTGGAAACCCTTTGCACCGTAACTTTCGTCGAAACCGGTGGCAAAACCGAAATGACACTGAATATCCTGCTGGTCAAGGCCTCTCCTGCCGCCGCTGGTGCGTGGGGTGGGGCGGAGATGGGCTGGAGCCAGAGCCTGGATAAGCTGGTTGGCCTGCAGTTAAAAGTCTAAATCCGAGCCTTGTATCCGGAAATCAAAAATCGGTATCGCCATATAGCCAGCAGAACTTTATAAGATGATCCGCCCACTGGTCAATCAGTGGGCGGATTGTTGTCCTTTATACAACCCGATAAAGTACCTTACTGGCTTACCAATTGGGCTCAGGCGTGGCGATCAGCAGGAGCGACTCGAGCATCCAACCTTCCCTGCCATCTTCGATTACCCGCACGTGGACCCATGTATATCTGTCTTTATCCACTGCATCTCCCAACAGCTGCACCAGTGTTCCTTGCATAACAGGCGGGTAAACAATGGAGGTATCAAAGCCAATCCCCTCGCGGATGAGCGCCCCTTGTTCCGGGCCAATGCGGGCGTACACCGGGACGGTGGTTGCTGTGGGCGTCTGAGTGAGAGTAGGTGTGCGTGTTGGGGTCAGCGTGACCGTCGGGGTAAGCGTTGGCGGTATGGGCGTGGCTGTTTTGGTCGCGGTCGGGGGAACCGGTGTGAGGGTGTTGGTAGCCGTGGGAGTATACGTCGGTACAGCCAGCGGCGCTCCGTACCATCCCAGAGTGGTGCTGTACGCACCCACGCCGAGCAACGTCGCCAACCCGATCAGCGTGACCACTCCCCCCAGGGTATATCCCAGGATGGTCATCGGGCGGAAGCCCAGGATTGCCAGGGTAATCGCTCCCAGCAGTACCGCCCAAGCCAGGTGGATGGCGAATACCACCAGTCCATCTGGGAATAAATGTGGCACCCCACTGCCCAGGCCAAACCCCCCGGCGATGAGTGGAAGGTACAGTGTATATGCAAGCGCTACGCTTGGTGCAGCTGGGCTGCGCTCGTGGTGGGCCATGGTTGCAGCGGTAAACACCGCCCCTACCGTCAGCACAATGAAGTTGATCACCGAGAGCCCGGCGCTCGCATAAGCCTGATTCAATGAAGTGGGCACCCAAATCTGTCCCAGGTAACCTGCCCCCACACCTACGATGAACACCATGATACTGCCAATGGCTAATGCTACCAGGCTGCGGGTGAAGAATTTATACGAGCCGACCACGGTTGCCAGTGAGAGACCGATCACCGGCGCCATCAATGGAGCGAAGATCGCCCCAAGTACCAAAATAACCGGAGAATCCAGCATGATGCCCACGCTGAAGATGATCCCCGCAATCACTGAGAAAAGGAAGAAATCGAAACTGGGTGATGTCCGGCGCCTTACCTGGTCGAGCACAATAGCCCGCTCATCCACTTCCAGCGGAGCCAATAAACGACGTGCCCGCCTGCGCCTTGCCGGCGGAAGCATGTCAGGGTCGTCCGGGATGTTATCAGACTTGGGAAGGCTCATTTGCGTAGGGTAGCCACAATCCTGAGTGGTTTATCGAGCATATCCAGCGCCTCAAAAATATTTACAACGAGCAAGTCTGCTCCCAGCAATGTTTCCACGGCGGTTCCTTCTGGGGAGAGCACGCAAATCCCCAATCCGGCGATCCGTATCATTCCGGCGTCATTGGCACCCTGCCCAATCGCAACCACTTTATCCGCACCCAGCATGACTACATATTCTTCTTTTTGTTCAGCTTCATTCCCAAGCTGGATACGCTGGGCTTTCAACCCCAGACGTTGGTCGATGATGTCTTGTTTCCCGTGGGTGTCTGCCGTTAACAGGTGTAGAGTTAATCGGTCTTGCAGAGCAGAGAGCCTGAGCTTCACACCTTCCAGGAGTTGTCCATCCACTGCCAGGGTACCATTAATATCACAAACCAGGTGCTGCAGCTGGATCACTCCTCGCCCTGGGATGTTCAGCTCAATCATGGGCTTATTATACTCCACCGAAATATCCCGGTTATCCGCCCAATCAACTCAAATCTTCCACCTTGTAGTACAATTCCCGCCGACCACATTGTCGGAGTAACTACTCTTGAGGCAATCTTTCCGCCCAATCTACGTCATTCTCATGCTCTGGCTGATCGTTCCGCTGGCAGCTTGTGGCACCATTGTACCCACGGCAAAGCCCTCCGCTACCCCCTCACCCAGCCCGGTCGCCACCATCACCCAGACTCCCACCCTCACTCCCACTCCCACCCCTCCACCGCCCATCGCAGTGCTCCTGGCGCCCCCGGGTGCTAACCAAGCCCAGGTGGACGTCCTCCAGGCTGCCCTGAATGACATCGTCATCCAGGCCGGGTTGCAGTGGCAGGTGAGACAGCAGCTGACCGTAGACGACCTGACCCCTGAGCTTCAACTGGTGGTGGCGGTGCCTCCAGACCCGGGATTGGCGGAATTGATTGCCGCCGCACCCGATACCCAATTCCTCGATGTCGGCATTCCAGGCTTAACCCCTACCCCCAACCTGACTACGATCGCCAGTGATGGCGGCCGCCCCGACCAGCAGGGCTTCATCGCCGGTGAGATCGCCGCCATGCTATCCTATGATTGGCGTTCGGGGGTGATCAGCTTATCCGATACAGTCGAGGGGCGCTCCGCCCGCACAGGCTTCCTCAATGGGGTGATTTATTTCTGCGGTCTATGCCGCCCGGCGCACCCACCCTTTTACGAGTATCCGATGTACTTTGAGCTTCCTACCACAGCCACCAGCGTGGAGTGGCAGGAAGCCGCCAACTACATGGTCGATCATGCGGTGGAGACGGTGTACGTTTTCCCCGGCGCAGGCGATGCAAATATGTTATCGATCCTGGCAAATGCGAAAGTCAACCTGATCAGCAGTGGCGAGCCTCCACCAGAGGCTAAACCCTCATGGGTAGTTTCGCTGACCACCGACGCCATCCCCCTCATTCAAGATCAGGTGAAAGGTCTCCTGGATGGGAGTATCACCGGAGGCCAATCGTTGGTGGTTCCCATCCAATTCACCCAGGTGAACCCGTTGATCTTCACGCCAGGCAAGCAGAAAATGGCTGAGCAGGTGCTTTCTGATTTGCAGGCGGGGTTTATCGACACCAGTGTGGACCTCACTACCGGTGAGCAACGTCCATAATGGAATTGATGGAAATTAAACCATTTCCATTCTGCCAGGTTCTTGCTGTACAATAAATATCATTTTTGGGATGCGCCAACACGATTTCCCAAAAATCTCTAAGAGGAGAATGATATGTACACGAAGTTATCTTCTGTAATGGCTCTCCTCATAATTGCAACCGTGCTCCTGGCGGCCTGCCAGAAACCCACACCCACCGAGGCCGATTGCTCCAAGCCAGAAGTGTTGTGTGTGGGGTTGGTGACTGGACTCAACGGAGTTAATGATAAGTCATTCAACCAGAGTGCCTGGGAGGGAGTCATCGAGGCACAGAGTGAGAAGGTTGTGGATTGGGTACGATATATTGAGACCATTGACTCGAAGGACATTGACCAGAACATTGCTACACTCGCTGACGATGGGTACGACATTATTGTAACCGTTGGAGAATTTTATCGTGAAGCAACTGCCAACGCTGCAAAAAAATTTCCTGGCACCAATTTTTTAGGTGTTGATCAGCATCAGGCTGAAGTTTTGCCTAACCTGACCAGCCTGGTATTCCACGATGATCAGACTGGTTTCCTGGCAGGTGCTCTAGCCGCCCAGATGACGAAAACCGGCACCGTTGCTGGTGTATTCGGAGCTGATCCAGTCTCTTCAGGCATGGCATTTAATGAAGGCTTTGAAGCCGGTGCCAGGTATATCAACCCTCAAATCAATATAATCACCACCAATTACACCGACGGTTCAGTTATGGCCTCTACAGACCCAAGATGGGGAGCCAGCACTGCTTCCCAGGCAATCAAGGAAGGTGCTGATGTGGTCTTTGGCGCCAACGGTAAGACTGGCAGCGGCGCTCTGATCGAAACAGCCAGCTATACAGACCTGTATTGCATCGGGGTTGACACTGACCAATGGGAAACGATCCCCGAAGCTCGTCCTTGCCTGATATCCAGTGCGATGAAGAGGATCACTCCGGGGGTTTTCGACCTCATCAAGCTGATCAGGGAGGGTGCCTTCCCCAGCGGTGACTACTTCGGGGCGTCTGGTCTGGCACCCTACCATGACTTTGACGGTGCCATACCGCGTGCAGTCAAGGATAAAAATGACCAGATTGCTGCTGGACTGACAGGTGGTTCCATTACTACCGGCTACAATTCTGGTAAATAATTCCGTAATCTATACGCATGAATACATGCTTACTTCGAAAGTAGGCCGTTTTTATCGAGGAAGTCTGGTAATTTAAAAGTCCGCTGAGATCTGCCCAGCGGACTTGAATTTTCGATAAAGGTAAACTACTCCTTTTGATATGGCACGCCGTCAGCCGCCGGCATCCTCGAACGCCCAACAAACCCAGATAGGACGATCATTGTGGCAATATAGGGCGCCATAGCCAGTAATTCCACCGGGATACCGATCTGTAGAATCGATAATTTTTCCTGCCAGGAGTCAAAGAAACCAAAAATCAAGGCCCCCAGGTACGCTCCACCAGGCATCCAATTGCCAAAAATCATCGCGGCGAGTCCAAGGAAACCTTTACCTGCTGATATGCCTTCGGTAAACTGCCCGGCTACACCGAGGCTGATATAAGTTCCAGCTAACCCTCCAATTGCCCCGGAAATTAACACACTTAAATAACGCGTCCGGAAGACGTTGATCCCCAGCGTATCGGCTGCTTTGGGATGCTCACCTACTGAGCGCACACGCAACCCCCAGCGGGTTCTGAAAAACAGGACTTGAGTAAATATCAACATCACCCATAGCAGATAGATCAGCGAGCTCTGATTGAATATGACTGGACCGATAACCGGGATACGCCACAACCCAAAAACCTGCAATGAGGGGATAGCTGAGGGAGGTGAATTCAGCTGGTCTGGGTAGACATCCAATAAAAGGCGCGTCAAATAGGAGGTAATCCCCAACCCAAGGATAATCAGTACTGTTCCACTAATGATCTGGTTCACCCGATACTTGATGGATAGGACGGCGTGCAGAGCGCCCATGAGCATGCCAGCCAATATGCCTGCGATCACTCCGATAATCAAATTTTGGGTCACGCTTGCAGCTACAACCGAAACGAAAGCACCCATCAACATCATGCCCTCGATACCGATATTTACAACGCCTGAACGCTCACTATAAATGCCGGCCAGCGCGGCTAAAGCAATAGGCGTGGCGCGTATAACACTACTGACCAGCATGCCGGTTAAGTTCAGCGATTTCCCGTGGGTAGCCCATATGAGAAATCCAAACACCAGCACAACGGCGGATAAACCAACAAATAGAGATACTCTTTTACTGCCGCTTACGATTTGATAGCCCCCCAGTACTGCCACTAGAAAGGCTAAAATAAAAAGTGAAATACCCGTCGGTAATACCAAATCAGGAGCCGCAATCGTCACCCCCGCTCGTTGGCTGGTTAAAACAAACTTTGAAATATCTCCAACGGCGTTCAATCCCAATAGAAATAGCAAGCCGGCAATTACCAGCGAAATTGTGCCGGCGATCAAGCTTTGCGAGCTGCGCACCTTGGGTTGGGCTTGGGTCAATGCACTTTCTGCCATGATTATCTCCTCAAGATGAAATCTGGCTTTCCTTGGCAATTAGCTTTTCTTTCTCTTCCTTGGTTTTTATTCGGTATAGACTGCGGATGATTTCAGGTGCAGCTACAAATATGATGATCAATCCCTGGATGATTTTAATAATCTCAATCGGCACGCCGACGGTGGCTTGCATTTGCGCCGCTCCACCTTGCAGGAAGCCAAACAGGAAGGCAGCGAGCACCACTCCCAAAGGATGGCTGTTGCCTAACAAGGCCAAAGCGATCGAATCAAAGCCGTATCCAGATGAAAACGCTCTTACCATGCGGTGCTCCACACCTAAAACCTGGTTGGCACCCGCCATGCCTGCCAGGGCTCCACTCAGGGCCATGGTCAGCACGATGATCACAGCAATGCGAATTCCCGCATAGCGCGCCGCACGGGGGTTTGCCCCAGCCATACGAATTTCGAGGCCGAGCGGTGTCTTCCACAGGAACCAATAAACCACTCCGGCCATGATTAAAGCAATGATTAAACCCAAATGGACGCGCACGGGTGAGGGAAGCAAGGTGGGTAACCACGCAGAGGGTAATACATCCGGGGTGATAGGCATCCTGTCAGGCCTGGACATTGGACCTTGTAAGAGGTAATCAGCTAACCTGAACGCAATATAGTTCATCATAATGGTATTGATCACCTCATGGGCTCCGTAGCGGGCTTTGAGGAATCCAGGGATTGCCCCCCAGACTGCCCCTGCCAGAATCGCAGCCAATAGGGCTAAAGGCAAGTGGATGATCCAAGGTAAACCTTTAAACGAATATCCAACAAAAGCGGCTGCAAGGCCACCTACAAAAATCTGACCTTCGGCACCAATATTGAATAATCCACCTCGGAAACCCAGGGCCACAGCCAGGCCAGCAAAGATATACGGCGTGGTAAGCATCAGGCTTTCGCCTATCGGCCTGAGAGCCCTTAAGAGAGTCAGTGAATTTCCTGTCTGAATCCAGGTGCGGAATCCATTAACAATCTCGGATGGACTTCCAAAAGCGCCTACAAACAAAGCCACATAAGCGTTCCAAACCGTCTCGATGGTGATTTTGATGGCTTCCCAGGGTGCCTGGAAAAATTGTCGCCAGGCATCTCTAACTTCTGGGGTGGATACGGCAATAATCACCCCTCCTACCAACATGGCCGTAAATATCGCCAGGATTGGGATCAGGACTGTATCCCGTGCACCTCGACGCACAAAGATGCGCTGGATCAAAGTTCGCTTCTCTGGTGGTGGTGTGGGAGTTTGTTGAGTTTTTTCGGGCTGATCGCTCAAAGGTGCCTCCTATCCCATAGAGTAGATTTTAACTTGCTTGTTCTACTGCGGGCAATTCTGGCTTCTTACTCTCCTCGACACCGGCCATTAACAAACCCAGCCGTTCACGGGTGGCATCTTCAGCATTTAAGATTGCCAGGATCTTGCCGGCAAATATCACTGCGATCCGGTCTGATAATGACAGTATTTCATCAAGTTCTGTCGATACTAATAAAATAGCGCAACCTTCATCGCGTTTCTGAATGATGCGGGTATGGATATACTCTATTGAGCCGACATCCAAACCCCGTGTGGGTTGTGAAGCCACCAGCAGCTTGATTGGACGCGAGAACTCGCGTGCCACGATCACCTTTTGTTGGTTGCCTCCAGACAGGTTCGAAACCGGCACAGAAATGCTGGGAGTACGAATATCAAATAATTCCACGCGCTCACTGGCTGCCTTATCAATCTCATTTTGTTGAAGGTTTAACCCTTTGGTAAACGGTGCTTCATAATAGGTATTCAGCACCAGGTTATCTGCCACTGAAAAAGATAATACCAATCCATCCCGCTGGCGATCTTCAGGCACATGCGCTGAACCGATCTCCCTAATTTTACGCGGGGATACGTCTTTAATTGTTTGACCCAGGAAGCTAATCTGTCCTCGTTTGAACGGGCGTAGTCCGGTTAAAGCTTCCACTAGCTCGGTCTGGCCGTTGCCTTGCACGCCCGCCACCCCCAGCACTTCACCCGCCCGAACCTGGAAATTAATGCCTTTGACCATTTCTAACTTGCGATCATCCAAGACGCTTAAATCTGAAACTTCGAGCACAACTTCCCCAGGCTTTGCCGGTTGTTTTTCTACAGTGAGCAAAACAGTGCGACCGACCATCATGCTGGCCAGCGACTCGAGAGTCGCCTGATCAGGTGTGGTCGTGCCAACCACCTTTCCAAGGCGTAACACAGTGATATGATCGGCAATTTCTAGAACTTCATTCAGCTTGTGTGAAATGAAAATGATGGATATGCCTTGTTCTACCAGCGAGTGAACCACCTTAAATAAATCTTCAACTTCTTGAGGGGTCAATACCGCAGTGGGCTCATCGAGAATGAGAATATTTGCGTGGCGATACAAGACCTTGATGATTTCCACACGTTGCTGCAGGCCAACAGGCAAATCTTCAACCAGCGCATTCGGATCAACCTTTAAGCCAAACCGTTCTGAGATCTCTCGAATTTCCTGCGCCACACTCTCACGATCTAAGAAGACACCCGCACGAGTTTTCTCGATTCCCAGCATCACATTCTCGGTCACAGTAAAAACAGGCACCAGCATAAAGTGCTGGTGGACCATTCCAATACCATATGTGATTGCATCACGGGGATCGTGAATTACAACCTTATTGCCCCGGATAATAATCTCGCCCTCATCTGGGGTATATAAGCCATACAGAATGTTCATCAGGGTGGTTTTGCCTGCGCCATTCTCACCGAGTAAAGCCAGTATTTCCCCTTTTTCAAGCTTCAGGTCGATGTGGTCATTGGCCAGGACGCCGGGAAAAGATTTGGTTACACCTTTTAACTCTAAGACAGGCGGCATATCATTCTCCTTATGTCATACTGACTGTAGAGAAGGAGACAACACGGGAATCCAGAATTATGTGTCAGGCGGTGCAATAATAGCACCGCCTGACACAGGTTATTGAATATTATCCTGGTACTATTTATACAGCCCGGTGGGGCACCAGTCTGGGGTAGAGATACAGCCAGTGTCAGCCAGCTCGCCGGAAATGATCTTTGCCTTAAGGGCTTCTACTTCAGCTTTTAGATCTGCGGGCACCTTGCTATCAATGTCATGGTAAGGAGCAAGCCCCACGCCACCATTCGGCAGATCGCCAATATAGTTGGTGCAGCCTTTGAATTTGCCCTCAGATTGGTCTTTTATCACACTCGCGGCAGAGACATCCATGACTTTCATAACACTGGTCAGGATGACATCTTTCGGGGCGGTTTGCAGCGAGATAAAGCCATCCGTGTCCACCCAGATGCCATAGCCACCACGCTCTTTGGCAACGTCGAAGCCCGGGATGCCGATTTGACCACCAACGGGCATGAAGATATCTGCACCTTCATCGAACAGCGATTGGGTGGCTTCCTTACCCTTGACCTGGTCCGAGAAATCACCTGTGAAGACGCCTTCCCCGGTGGCATTATCCCAACCAAGCAGCGTGACAGACGTGCTGTGTGCCGCATTGTAAGCCTCCATGCCTTTCTGCAAGCCAACCATGAAGATGGTCACGGTTGGGATCTTTGCCCCACCGAAGGTACCAATCTTGCCTGTCTTGGTCATACCGGCTGCCAGGTAACCAGCCAAGTATGCTGCCTGGTCGGTCTTGAAAGCCTGCCCCTCGACATTGGGGATGCATGGGTCATAGGTGTAGTCGAAAATAGTCCAGTGAACATCGGGATACTGAGGGGCTACTTTGGCCAGCGAATCACCCAGGAAGAACCCGGCCGCCTGCACCAACTGGTAACCCTCTGTGGCAAACGTGGTCAGGTTGGGTAAATAGTCAGTATCTGAATTCGAAACGATGTATTTGGTTTCGCAGCCGTATTGCTTACAGCCAGCGACAACGCCGTTCCATTGGGTTTCGTTGAAGCTTTTGTCACTGATACCGCCGGTGTCGGTGACGAAGCCCACTTTAAACGGTACGGCTGTTGGCACAGCCACGGTTGGAGCCACGGCTTGTGTAGGGGCTGTCGTTGCGGTTGCCGTGGCGCATGCTGAAAGCACCACGGAGGCAATCATTATAACTGCCACTAGAAATGATAGTTTCTTCATATTGCAATCTCTCCTCTTTTTGTTGTGGGTTTAGGATATCGGGTGGCTAAACGCCATTACAAGTTTAGCACACAGATAAAAAGTTTGCAATGTGTTTTTTTGCATATTTATAGTATGGCTGCTTCTTGAATGTCTGGTATTGCCTAATGTGTCTGGTTCGATCTACTATTGGTGAATGTAAAAAGAGTAGTACCTGACAAAATGCTATGGAGGTCCAAGACCCTTTGGTGAATCACGAGTGTTTTTTTATTAGTGGTGATATCAGATAACAGATGAGTAGATTTCTAATCGACCCTGAGCCGATAACCAACTCCGGGTTCGGTGATGATATAACGCGGGCGGGTAGGATCGGGTTCGATCTTCCTACGCAGGTTGCTCATATTCACGCGGAGTAAATGCGCTTCGCTTTCATATGCGGTTCCCCATACCTGGCGGAGCATTTGTCGATGAGTCAAGACTCTGCCAGCATTTTGAACCAGGATGCGCAGCAGGTCATATTCCGTGGGCGTCAACGATACTTCTTCACCGTCCACTTTCACCAAGCGTTTTGTTAGATCCACGTGGAGATTATCCATTTTAAAAACAGGCTCAGCCGCGGTTTGCGTGGAATGCCTCAGCGAAGCCCGCATACGCGCCATTAGCTCCCCGCTGTTGAAAGGTTTGGTAAGATAATCATCGGCGCCAGCATCCAGGGCGGCAATTTTATCGCTTTCCTGCTCTCGCACCGAAAGTACGATGATGGGGATAAGCGTCCACTCACGCAGCTCCCGGGTGACTTCAACGCCATCGATATCAGGGAGACCTAGGTCGAGGATGATCAGGTCAGGCCGGTCAGCTACTACCATATTCAGGGCTTCCTGCCCACCGTTGGCTTCATACACGGTGTATCCCTGGGCGTTGAGCGCGGCATGCAGGTATCGCCGGATGGCGCGTTCATCATCAACTACTAGTACACGTAACCCTATCTCATTCATTGGTCTCATTTCCTTGGAGGGGTACACATACGATAAAAAATGCACCGCCCCCGCGACGATTTTGTGCCCGGATGGTTCCGCCGTGTGCCTCGACGATACCCTTGCTAATAGATAAACCTAACCCAGTACCGCTTACATTATCGGGTCGCTGCACCCGATAGAATTTATCAAAGATGTGCTCGAGATCCTCAACCGGGATGCCTTCTCCTTGGTCTGCAACGGTGATTTCCAGATTATGGTTGAATACACGTGCCTTGATCTCGATCGGCTTTTCTGGGGGCGAGTATTTAAGGGCATTGTCAATTATATTAACCAACACCCGGCTGAACAGCACGAAATCCAGGTTTACGAGGGGTAGTTTGGGTGGTATCTCCACCTTCACCTTGCGATTTTTAAGAGGCGTGCCGACTTGTTCTAGAGACGACCCGATCAATTCCTGCACATCGCATGCCTCGCGATGCAGGCGCATTACATCGGCTTCCAGACGAGTGATATCCAGGAGGTTGCCCACCAGCCGGTTCAACCGCTCAGCTTCCTCGCGTGCAGTTTCTATCAGGCTGCGTTTGACTTCATCGTCCAAGGCAGGACCTGATTCTTCCAGGCTGCTTAATGCTCCCGTGATCGAGACCAATGGCGTGCGTAGATCATGCGAAATCGAATTGAGCAACGCAGTCTGAAGTTTCTCAGTGGCTTCCAATAGCTCTGACTGATGGGCTTGCTCAACCAACCGCGCTCCCTCGATCGCCAGAGACACCTGGTTTACGAATGCATCCAACGTCCGGCGTTGGTCGGGGCTCATATAAGAGTTCGGACTTACCGGTTTAACCCCCAGTACGCCAATCACCCCATGTGTGGTTTTAAGAGGTTGGTAATGCATCGAGGCATCTGGCAATGTATCTGTCCCACGTCCGGCAATCTCGCTATGTTCGAAAGCCCAGGTGGCAACGGCTAGCTCGTTTTCGGAAACTACCAGACCAGGACTAGCATTAAATAACCTTAGCTGACCACTTTCTGGGAGAAAAATGGCGACTTCACGACTAAATGTTTGGCTGATATGCGAGATGATCGTTTTTGACACCGCATCCAAACCGACGGTGGCGGTTAGATCGTGACCCAGTTCGTACAACGCCGCGGTTTGTGCTTCACGACGCTGAGCTGCGTCTGCCTGCTCGCGCACCTGGGCAGTCAGGTAGCTAATCACCAGGCTCACCGCCAATAATCCGAAGAAGGTTAATATGTATTCAGTATCTGTAACCGCCAGCGTGAGCTGGGGGGGAACGAAGAAATAATCGAATGCCGCCACACTCAAAAATGAAGCCAGGACGGCAGGCCCACGCCCAAGAAAAATAGCAGCCAAAACGGTGGATAACAAGTAAATGACCACCAGGTTGGTGGGAGAAATATATGGGGCAACCAATGCACAGATGCCGGTGGTAATAGCTACCAGCGTAATGCTCCATAAATATCTGCGCCAGGGATGATGAGGCTGCCAGATTCGTTCCGATTGTTTGAATTCAGGCTGGGCTTCGCTGTTGACAAAATATACATCGATAGGCCCACTCTGGCGGATGAGCTGATCTGCCACGGAACCACGCAGCACTTCATACAAATGTGACCGGCGCGATTTCCCAATGATTATTTTGGTGACGTTGTGGCTGCGGGCATAATCGGTAATGATCTCCACCACTGATTGACCTGGCAGAGAGACTGATTTGGCACCCAGGTCTTCAGCCAACCTCAGCATGCGGTAGAGGCGGTCGCGTTGATCCGCGGACATCCCGGCTTGCTGCGGGGTTTCGACATAAATGGCATACCATTCAGCTTTCAGCTCATCTGCTAGCCGGCGGGCAGTACGGATCAAACGCTCGCTAACTGCTCCTGGGCTGATACAGACCAGCAAGCGCTCGCCGGCAGGCCATGGACCAGGGATGGCACGCGTTTCCATGTAACTCAGCATCTGGTCATCCACTCGCTCGGCTGCCCGGCGCATGGTCAGCTCGCGTAGGGCAGTCAGATTGCCCTGGCGGAAGAATTTCTCGATAGCACGTCCCGCCTGTTCAGGGACGTAAACTTTGCCCTCTTTCAGCCGATGCAACAGCTCTTCAGTGGGCAAATCGATCAGCTCGATATCAGTGACTTCATCGATCACACTATCGGGGATAGTCTCACGCACCTTTGTGCCGGTGATCTGCGCCACCACATCATTCAGGCTTTCAAGATGCTGGATATTAAGTGTGGTATAAACATCAATCCCGGCAGCCAGCAGCTCTTCTACATCTTGATAGCGCTTGGCATGACGTGAGCCAGGGGCATTGGTGTGAGCCAGCTCGTCCACCAGCACCAATTGCGGCTTACGTGCCAATATCTTATCGATATCCATTTCAGGCAGCTGGATACCGCGATAGGTGATGGTTTGCCGGGGGATCACTTCCAGACCCTGCAGCATTTTCTCCGTTTCCACGCGATTATGCGTTTCAACGTAACCCACTACAACATCTATCCCTTCAGCCTTACGCTGGTGGGAGGCTTCGAGCATGGCATAGGTCTTGCCAACCCCGGCTGCATAACCGAAGAAGATCTTGAGGTGACCTCGCAAGCGCTGCTTCTCTTCAGCCTGGATGTGGGTTAAAAGCTTGTCGGGGTCTGGACGATTGTCAGGAGGCAAGGTGCTCATCAAAAAACTCCCCGTTCTATTTTATCCCATCTAATGCCAGGTTGAGCTCGAGAACATTAATCCGCGGATCTCCCAGCACACCAAACTGCCTCCCGACAGTGAAACGGCTTATTAATGCAAATACGACATCTTCGCTAAGCCCTCGAGCTTTGGCAACACGGGGCACCTGGTATAGAGCGGCGGCGATACTGATATCCGGATCAAGTCCGCTGCCTGAGGAAGTGACCAAATCCACCGGGAAGGGTGAATCGTTGGTTGGATCAGCAGCCTTCAGTGCAGCAATGCGAGCCATCACCTCCGTGGTCAAAGCCGGGTTAGACGGTCCAAGATTAGAACCTGTGGATGCAGCTGCATTATAGGGGTATGGCGATGTCGCTGAAAGACGGCCCCAGAAGTAACGTGGGACATCAAAGGATTGCCCAATTAATTGGGATCCCACCGACTGACCATTCTGTACGATCAAACTGCCATTTGCCTTATGTGGGAAGATCAGCTGAGCGATTCCAGTGATCACCAGGGGATACAAGACTCCGGTCAATAGTGTGAATATGATAAGTACAACGACTGCGGGTCTTAATTGTGCGCGCATATCAGCCTTTATTTTCTATTTGTGTTTGCAACGCATTTAATGATTTCTCTGCCTCTGCTAACCGCGCCCGCTCCAGCGCCTGTGACGCTTGAGTGGCCAGGTTGCTCAACAACCGGCTTCCTTCTGCAGGCAACCAACCGTGCCCGCGCCAGATACGAATTTCGCCCAACAATCCAGGTGAAGCCAGGATGGGTAGAATCCGGTCAGGAAGACCGGTTCCTTTCGCGTTTGGTGGAGCGCTTGAAAACATCGGCTTGGCATTTCCTTCAGGTTGAACGCAAACTTCCACCAGCTCAGCCTGGAACATCATCTGCATATTCATAGCCAGGGTGTGGACAACTGCTTCCTGAGACCGTAGACCTGCCAGAGCCGCACTCATTTCGTACATGAATACAGCCTCCCGTTCACTGGTTTGAGCTCTGGTCAGACCGGATTGGATCCGGCCGATGACCACGATCGATACAACCAGGAGAATAATCAACACCAACCAGCCTTCAAGCCTGCCCACAGCAAAGGTATAGAACGGTGGAATAAAAAAGAAGTCAAACACCAATGCTGCCGTTACCGCAGCGCAGACGCCTGCCCCCTGCCCCCAGCGTGCTGCGCTCCAACCGACCGGTACCAGATACAGCAAGGCAATCACGGCTTCACCTAGTGTATTCCGACCAATTAACAGCATTGGGATTGTCAGGATTACCACACTTAAAAAGGCGAAGATACAGTTGAAGAAGATTGTGGATGAAAAAGATAAGCGATATCTGTTCATAATTTACCTCTTCTAGATGAGTTATATAATCATGTTAAGTATCAAAAACCTGTCATTCCCTAAACTAGATGTAAAAAAACTAGCAGCATATCAATCAGCTTTATTCCAATGAACGGCGCCACTAATCCGCCCAGTCCATAAATAAGCAGATTGTCGCGCAAGAGCTGGGCCGCGCCTTTGGCACGATAGGGTACTCCTTTGAGCGCCAGGGGAATCAGGGCTACGATGATCAATGCATTGAAGATCACTGCCGACAGGATGGCGCTCTCAGGGGTGGCCAGACGCATGATGTTAAGTGCTTCTAATTGTGGGTAGGTGCTGGCAAATGCGGCCGGGATGATGGCGAAGTATTTGGATACATCGTTGGAGATGCTAAAGGTAGTCAGCGATCCACGCGTCATCAGCAATTGCTTACCGATTTCAACGATCTCGATCAGCTTGGTGGGGTTGCTATCCAGGTCGACCATATTGGCGGCTTCTCGCGCAGGTTGGGTGCCCGTGTTCATCGCCACAGCCACATCCGCCTGCGCCAAGGCCGGGGCATCGTTCGTGCCGTCACCGGTCATGGCAACCAGCCTTCCGCCAGCCTGGTACTCGCGGATCAGCTTCAGCTTAGTCTCAGGGGTTGCTTGAGCCAAAAAGTCATCCACCCCGGCTTCGGCTGCGATGGCAGCCGCGGTGAGAGGATTGTCACCGGTGATCATCACGGTTTTGATACCCATCTTGCGCAGCTGAGTGAAGCGCTCCTTGATCCCGCCTTTGACAATATCCTTGAGGTGGATCACGCCCAAGGCTTCCCCGTTGTGTGTCACAATCAGCGGTGTGCCGCCATTCCGGGCGATCCCTTCTACCAGCCGGTCAAGCTCCGCGGGGACTGGCTTTCCGCTTTCCTTTATATAGGCAACCATAGCATCGGGGGCACCTTTGCGGATGGAAGCTCCATCCATATCCACTCCGCTCATGCGGGTCTGAGCCGTAAAGGGTATGAAACGGGCTCCTGCAGGTGTTTCGGGATTTGCCCCGACAGGCCGACCGCGTAGCCCGTATTTTTCTTTTGCCAATACTACTATGCTTCGACCTTCCGGGGTCTCATCTGCCAGTGAGGAAAGCTGAGCAATATCCGCCAGATGTTTTGGGTCAATATTGCTGAGCGGGATGAACTCGACTGCCTGACGGTTACCCAGTGTGATAGTGCCGGTCTTATCCAACAGGAGCACATCCACGTCGCCTGCGGCTTCCACCGCCCTACCCGAGAGTGCGATCACGTTATGTTGGATCATACGGTCCATTCCGGCAATGCCGATGGCAGAAAGCAAGCCGCCGATCGTGGTTGGGATGAGGCAGACGAGCAGCGCCACCAGAACGGTGATCGTGATAGGGGTGCCCAGGCCAGCAGTCTGCACGCTATAAACGGAATAGGGTAAAAGGGTCATGCAAACCACGAGAAAGATAATAGTGAAGGCGGCAAGTAGAATATTCAAGGCGATTTCGTTGGGCGTCTTCTGGCGCTTGGCCCCTTCTATCAACCCGATCATACGGTCCAGGAAGCCCTCACCCGGATTGGCGGTGACCTGCACCACCAGCCAGTCGGATAACACGCGCGTACCCCCGGTGACTGCGCTGCGATCGCCGCCCGACTCGCGGATCACCGGGGCGCTCTCACCTGTTACTGCGCTTTCATCTACCGAGGCAATCCCCTCGATGATTTCTCCATCCACTGGGATAATATCGCCCGCTTCAACCAGGAACAGGTCATCCTTATACAAAGAAGTGGATGGCAACGTTTCATAACCGGCATCATGAGAAGGTTGGCGCAGTTTCTTGGCAAGTGTTTCCCGGCGTGTTTTACGCAGGGCTTCTGCCTGGGCCTTACCACGTCCTTCGGCAACGGCTTCAGAGTAATTGGCAAATATAACTGTGAACCATAGCCATAATGCGACCACACCGATAAAACCTGTTGGGGCTTCTCCGTTACCTGTCAGAGCCTGGATCCACAATAAGGTGGTTAGCAGACTGCCAACTTCCACGACGAACATCACCGGGTTCCGAACCATGCGGCGGGGATTAAGCTTGATGAATGCATCAGACACCGCACGCAGATACAGCTGGCGCTTGAGATACTGAGAATTCCTTGATTGAAGTTGAGTAGTCATACAATAAACCTGTTTAACCCGCTAAGTGCGAGATACCGGTTATGCACAAAACGTCATTATTTATCTCAGCATCAAATGCTCTACGATTGGTCCCAGGGCCAGGGCTGGGAAGAAGTTCAAAGCTCCAACCAGGATGACCACGGCGATCAACCATACGATAAAGAGTGGTGTATGGGTGGGCAGCGTACCGGCGCTTTCAGGCGTCTTTTTCTTTTTAACTAACGAGCCCGCAAGCGCCAGAGTCGGAACAGCCAGGAAAAATCGCCCGATAATCATGTCTATACCCCCGCTGAGGTTGTAAAACGGATTATTGGCGCCGATGCCGGCGAATGCACTGCCGTTGTTGTTCCCTTGAGAAGTAAACAGGTAGAGCACCTCACTAAAACCATGCGGACCGGGATTGAAGATAGTTGCCCTGCCTGGATTCGTCATCACGGAGATTGCGGTAAGCACCAGTACGGTGATGGGCATGATCAGAATTAATAGTGAAGCCATTTTCATCTCGTAGGATTCGATTTTCTTACCCAGGTATTCAGGGGTTCGCCCGACCATAAGTCCTGCGACGAAGACCGCCACAATGACGAAGACAAGCATTCCATATAATCCTGAGCCCACCCCTCCAAAAGAGACTTCACCCAGCATCATCATCCACAATGCAGCCAAACCCCCAAGCGGGGTGTATGAGTCATGCATACTGTTGACCGATCCATTGGAGGCTGCTGTAGTCGTGGTCTCCCATAAGGCGGAATTGGCAATGCCAAAACGAACCTCCTTGCCCTCCATATTCCCGCCCAGGTTGGTTGAGCTGGTAGTCTGATCCACTCCCAGGCTGGTGAGAGCAGGGTTACCGGTTTGTTCAGCAGCCACAGCCAGACCGAAAGGTACCCACAGCAATATCAACATGGCAGCCAGGATAGCCCACCCCTGGCGGGTGGAACCGACCATTTTCCCAAAGGTGTAGGTCAGTGCAGCAGGGATAAGCAGGATTGCCAGCATTTCAAGGAAATTGCTGAGCGGTGTGGGATTTTCGAATGGGTGAGCTGAGTTGGCGTTGAAGAAGCCTCCACCGTTCGTCCCAAGCTCCTTGATGGCGATCTGGGAAGCGGCTGGCCCGACTGCTAGCAACTGTGTAGTATGCGTAATTGTTTCCATCACAGGGTTCCCCTGGGAATCTGTTACCGGGTTGCCACTGGCGTCCAGTTTTGGCTGTTGGTAACTGGAAGGCTGTAGGAGGGCTGTCTGCTTATAGGGGGATAAGGTCTGCACCACACCCTGGCTGACCAGAACAAGGGCTAAGATGATCGATAATGGCAGAAGGATATACAGCGTGCCTCGGGTAAGATCGACCCAGAAGTTACCTAATTTCGTAGTCTGTCTGCGAGCCAGGGCACGGATGAAGGCTACCAAAACGGCCATCCCGGCTGCAGCAGAGACGAAGTTCTGCACGGTCAGGCCAACCATCTGGGTTAGGTAACTCAGGGTGGTCTCGCCTCCATAAGCCTGCCAGTTGGTGTTGGTGGCAAAGCTGACCGCGGTATTGAAAGATAGGTCGGGCGTGGTCGCCCCAAATTTCTGTGGGTTTAGCGGCAAGAGACCCTGTATGCGCTGAAGGAGATAGACAACCAACACGCTCAGGGCGCTGAACACCAGCAAGGCGATGGCATAGGTTTTCCAATCCATCTCATCCTGGGGATCGACACCGATCAACCGGTATATGACGCGCTCTACTGGTCTTATGGGACGGTCCAGGAAGGTGGATTCTCCCTCGTACACGCGTGCCATGTACAGGCCAACTGGCTTAACCAGCAGAATCAATACAACAAAGTAGATCCCGATTTGAAGATAACTATAGAGTGTCATGGACGCATCCTATGAACTTATCAGTCGAACCGCTCAGGTTTAAGCAGCGCCAGCACCAGATAGATCAACAGAGCTAGCGAGATAAGCCCGGCAAGGAGATATAAGAGGTTCATATCAGCTCTCCATGAGGCGCTCGCACAAAACCAGCAATCCCCAGCATGCGAGGAAGAGAATAAAAGCAATAACGAGATAAACGATATCAGTCATAAGCGACCTGCAAAAGATAAATTCCCTTGCTAATATATCGCTATCAAAGTTAATTTAACGGCAAAGAAAGGGCGAAAAAGGTCAAGAAAGAATAAAAATGCCAGGCAAAACACATTGGAAAATGTAGCTAGTGTGGTTAATCGTCCATGGTTTAATTGTTCATTAAGATAGGACGCAGTATAGTCATCGTTCTTTCAGTAAAATACCCAATCTATTATGAATTGAGCAGGGAAATCTTGTATACTTGATCAACAACCATTTTTATGGAGTTACTTTCATAAAATAATGTTTATCAACTCAGATTGATGAAAGAGGCGTTGCACAGGACTTCAGTATTGGCTGATTTTGCTACATCGGTCCGAAAATATCACGTGCCTGTAAGTAGTCGAATGGAAAGGTGCGGGAATGAACGTTTCAAAATTCATTGTGCAGGTTATAAAAGTCACGCTGTTCTTCCTATTCCTGGCTGGGTGTACCACGTCTTCAGCCGTACCCAGCGCCGCTCTAACGCTGGCATCGACTGCTGTTCTACCAACTACAACACCTACCCTCGTTCCAACTCCTACACTTTCCGTTCTTATACCGGGCGACAAGATCGGCCAGATGAGTATAGCGCTCTCCCAAGGCTTTGTTCCAAGCTGGCTGGATTACTGCAGTCCTGTATTCTCAGCTAAGGCCGGTGGAGAGGCAGTTGATTGCAACATGCCGTTGATTTCGGAGTTCGAAATCGGAGCACCCTGGAGCGCAAAGGACAAAGCGCTGCTCGATTCGAGCTGGAAAGGACTTACTTGGGAGCTTTATATCGATGATCATGCGGTCGACCTGAACGAGTTCGGCACCTCTGATGCATATATGCAGACAGGAGACGGGACATTCATTAATTCACGCATTTGGAATCTAAAATTGGTGAACGCCACCGAAGGTAAACACACTCTGCGTTACTTAATCCATGTTAATCAGGAAGTTAATGACGGGTTCTCCGTCACCAAACCCGGAATATTGGAATCGGTAGTAAACCTGACCCTGGCCGCGCCTTCAGCGTTTTCCACTGTGACCCCAGTTCGAACACCTCCCACAACAAAAGCCTCATGGTGGAATTACACAGTGTTCTATGAGGTGTTTGTGCGTTCTTTTGCCGATTCCACCACCGGGCCGCTGGCGAACGATGGCATAGGTGACCTGCAGGGGCTGATTGAGAAATTGGATTACCTGAATGACGGCAATCCTGCAACCACTGATGATCTTGGTGTGACAGGATTGTGGCTAATGCCGATCATGCAATCGCCCAGCTATCATGGATACGATGTTTTCGATTATTACATCATAAACAAGGACTATGGTACTAACGAAGATTTCAAGCGCCTGCTATCAGAAGCGCACAAGCGCGGTATCAAGATCATCATCGACTTGATACTTAACCACACTTCTTCCGAACACCCGTGGTTCATAGAGGCACGGGATAATCCTGAGTCTGAACAGCGTGATTGGTATATCTGGTCGGTAAACAACCCTGGTTACCTCGGACCCTGGGGAGAAACAGTCTGGCATTACTCACCCACCGGCTACTACTATGGCATTTTTTCGTCGGGTATGCCAGATTTAAACCTTAAAAACCCACAGGTGACGTCAGAGATGGAGAATGTAGCCCGTTTTTGGCTGGAAGATATCGGTGTGGATGGTTTTCGCCTGGATGGAGCCCGTCACTTGATTGAAGAAGGTCCTATCCAGGTGGACACCGAAGCCACTCATGAATGGTGGAAGACTTTTCGCACGATATACAAAGCCTCAAACCCTGAGGCTATGACTGTTGGCGAGATCTGGTCGAGAGGTTCCGATGTAGTGAAATATGTCCAAGGTGATGAGCTCGATCTAGCTTTCGACTTTGACTTGGCGTCAGCCCTCGTCAGTGGCGTGCAATTTCGCGATGCCAACAGAATTCAGAAGGCTTTGACCTCGAGTTATGACCTGTATGGGAGTATGCTTTCCGCGACCTTCCTAACCAATCACGACATGACTAGGGTCATGAGCCAGTTAGGTATGGATACTAACAAAGCGAAATTGGCTGCATCGGTGCTACTGACTGCTCCTGGTGTTCCATTCGTTTATTACGGTGAAGAGATTGGCATGACCGGGGTAAAACCAGACGAGTTTATCCGGAGCCCAATGCAGTGGGCGGTACAGGAAAATGCAGGCTTTTCTGCGGGCGTACCATGGGAGTCTGTCAATGAGGACTATAAGGCGAAAAATGTCGCTGAACAATCAAAGGATCCGACTTCGCTTTTAACTTGCTATCGGGAACTGATCCGATTACGCGGAGACCATATAGTATTGCAGCTAGGCGATTACCTACCTGTTGATAGCAAGGACAACGCTGTACTGGCCTATCTACGTTCAGATAGTGAAAATAATGTGTTGGTGATCATTAACCTGGGAGAGCAATCAACGAGTGACTACGACTTATCTTTGATTGAAGGCTCACTCGTAGGAACCTACCAGGCGCAACTACTCTATGGTAAAGATGCCGTCCTACAGAATTTAACCTCCAACGAGAATGGTGGGTTCGATTCTTATCAACCCATGCCTGAAGTACCTGGTGCTGGTGTACTTATCATTCAATTGAATCCCATCCAATAAGTATTTGGCTTACCTTCAGCTTAGAACCTGCGCGGGAAAATCATAAGGCATCCGGTGTAACATATATGAGCATTCTTAAATCTTCATAACCATCTTGTGAATATGTCCTTTCCTTATTGTAATAAGGGAGTATCTACCCGGCTATAGTCCGGGTCTTCGCTGAACCCAACCGATATTATCTGTGTTTATCTGTGTAAAACTGTGGCTAATTACGCTCTAGCTACCTACTTCCCCAAATCACCCGGACCGAACGCACCTGGGAGCAGCTCCGCCACCGTCGCCTCCTGCCTGATCTTCCCCTCTGTGTCGGCGATCAGCACAATGGTATCCAGCCCAAACTCGGCCATCACCTGACGGCAGGCGCCGCAGGGTGGGCCAGCGTTGCTGGTGACTACTGCCAGCGCGGCAAACTTACGCTCTCCTTCCGATACAGCCTTGAAGATCGCCACACGCTCGGCACACAGCCCGGTGGGATAGGCGGCATTCTCCACGTTGCAGCCGGTGAAGAACTTGCCCGAGGGCGTCGCCAAAGCTGCCCCTACCTGGTAGTTCGAGTAAGGGGTGTAGGCTTTCTTCCGCGCCTCCTGTGCCAGCTCGATCAGCATCAAGCGCAGATCATCGGTCAGTTTGGTCTCCATCCTGTTTCTCCTCCTGGGCTGTTTCGGGCGCCTTCCTTGCCCTCACTTTACGGATGCGCCGCCCGGTCACCTGCTCGATAGTCAGGTGGATATCACCCACCTGCAAGCTTTCTCCGCTGGTGGGCACGCGCCCCACCTGCTCGTAGATGAAACCCCCCAGGGTTTCAGTCTCTTCGGTGGGCAATTGGCTGCCCATCACTTCATTGAAATCTCTCAGGTCCACCCTGCCCTGGAACACATATTCACCGTCACCCGCCTGCACAAATGGGGCTTCCTCGCTCTGGTCATACTCATCCTGGATCTCACCCACGATCTCCTCAAAGATGTCTTCCAGCGTGACCAGCCCGGCAATACCGCCATACTCATCCACCACCATCGCCATGTGTACGTGCCCCGACTGCATCTCCTCTAATAGCTCATCTACCTTTTTAGCCTCAGGGACGAAGGTCGCCGGCCTCAGCAGGCTGCGAAGGGATTCGATCTTGTCTCCCTTGCGCCAGATTTTCAACAAATCCTTGGCGTACAACAGACCCAGCACGTTATCCACCGATTCTTCATAAACCGGCACGCGCGAATGACCCGACTTGATCAGCTCATCTACCGCTTCCTGCAGGGGGGTGGATACATCCAGGGCGGTGATGTAGATGCGCGGCAGCATGATCTCACGCACCAGCGTGTCACCAAGCTCAAAGATCGAATAGATCATCTGGCGCTCATCCCCCTCCAATACCCCGCCCTCGTGCCCGGCGTCCACCATGCTTTTTAGCTCCTCTTCGGTGACGGTGGCCACCGGTTCCTGGGCTTCACCCTTTTTACGGCTGAAAACCAGTGGCAGTAGCAGGAGCGGCGAAAGGATCGCCGTGATAAGCCGCACTGAAGGCGCCAGGCGCATGGCCCAGGCCTCCGGGTGGCGGCTGATGGCAGCTTCCACTACCCACTCCAGCCAAAACACCAGCACCGCCGCCAGGAGCAGCACCCCTAAAATCATCAGCATAGATGGGAAGGTGAGCTGCGCTGGAAAGAAAAGCGCCAGCAGTAAACTGGCAGCCAAAAAGCGGGTCAGCAACAGGAGCAGGTTGCTCGCAGCCAGCCATTCCTGGGGGGTATGTAGCAGGCTGACCGCCCGGTTGACCTCCGTCTCCATCTCTTCCCTGAGTGATAAAAGGCGCGCCAGGCTGGCGTTCAGCAAGGCCGCCCTGAAGGCAATGGTGAACAGGTCCAGGCAGAACAGCAAGAGCAGTCCCAGGATGATCAGATAAGGGTTCACTTCTTGAGCTCTTTGATCACCCTGGCAGGCACACCCACTGCCAGCATGCCGGCAGGGATATCTCTGGTAACCACCGCTCCCGCCCCGGTCTTGGCGCCTGCACCCACCTTCACAGGCGCTACCAGCATCGTGTCAGAGCCGATGAAAGCGCCCTCGCCAATCTCGGTGGGGAACTTATGCTTGCCATCGAAGTTGCAGGTAATGGTACCGGCACCGATGTTCACGTCAGCGCCTACGGTGGCATCACCCATGTATGAAAAGTGCCCCATTTTAGCGCCCGGGCCGAGGGTGGAGTTTTTCACTTCACCGAAGTTACCCATGTGCACCCCGTTTGAAAGGTGGGCGCCCTTGCGCAGGTGGCAGTAGGGGCCCATCTCCACGTGATCTTCGAGCACGGCACACTCGAGCACTGAGGCCAGCAGCGTGCAGTTGTCGCCCACCCTGCTGTCAATGATGATGGTGTTAGGGCCGATAACACAGCCCGCTCCAACCTGGGTGCTGCCGTGCAGGTAAGTCCCGGGCCACAGGATGGTATCCTGTCCCAGGCTTACTTCCGGCTCGATGTACGTGCTGGCGGGGTCGATCATGGTCACACCGGAAAGCATCCATTGTTGGTTGATGCGCTGCCTGAGCAGGGCTTCCGCCTGTGCCAGGTGGAGGCGCGTGTTGATGCCGATGACTTCATCTGGGTCTTCGATGGTGATGGTGTGGATGGCGTAACCATCGGCTTTGGCAATGCCCACCAGGTCGGTCAGGTAATACTCGCCTTTGGGAGAGAGGGTGATGCGCTTGAGCGCCTCCCACAGCCAGCCTGCCCTGAAGCAGTACACCCCCGGGTTGAGCTCATGGATTCCCAGCTGCTCGGGCGAGGCCTGGGCCTCCTCGACCACCGCACTCACCTGCCCGCGTGGATCGCGAATGATGCGCCCAAAGCCACGCGTCTCATCCGCGGTGACTGTGAGCATGCTGATCGGGTCAGTATGTGACTGGGCCAGATCCACCAGCCTTTGAAACGTCTCGGCGGTAAGCAGGGGCATATCGGCGTACAGCACGAGCACCAGGTCAGATCTGCCGCTGAGCAGCGCTTCAGCTTGCATCACGGCGTGCCCGGTACCCAGCTGGGGCTCCTGGAGGGTATACTCCGCCTGGTCGCCCAGCACCTGGCGCACCTGCTCAGCCATATGTCCAATGACCATCACCGGCTTGTTAGATGTCACCTGCCGGGCAGCTTCCAGGGCAAACCAGGCCATCGGTTTGCCACAAAGCTTGTGCAGCACCTTGGGTAAGTATGATTTCATGCGGGTGCCTTGCCCGGCGGCAAGGATAACAGCGGAAAGGTTCATCAGCCCTCCATAAAAGCAAAACGCAAAGCCGTGTGGGCGTCAGCGGCGAATGCTGACCATCCAGGTGACTTTGCGTTAATCATACCAGAAGTCTCAATGCTAACCAGCTGGGGCATCCGGGCTCGAACCAGAATAAACAGATCCAAAGTCTGCTGTGCTGCCATTGCACCATGCCCCAAATCCAACACCCTGTTTTCAGGGCGAGGGGTATTTTATCATATTTTCCAGCTAATCCGCTCGGGAGGGGCTGATCGAAGACTACGCTGATGCAGGCTTATCGTCATCGGGCGCCAAACCCAGCTGGCGCGCCTGATCGTAGGAAAGCACTTCCTTGGTGGGCGTGGTTTCAGGGGGAGTGCTCTCACCCACACTCTCCCAAAAACCGTCCGCCTGTTCTACGCCTGCAGCCTGCGCGAAAATGTCTTCCACTTTTGCCAGGGTCTCCTTATCGACTACTACATCGGCAGGCAGGTCATGATTGGGATGCAGCGGTTCCTTACTTTCGGCCGCTTCGTTGGTGATGATGATCTGCAGATCATGGACGGCCAGGTGGATGGTGTGGTAGATCATGCCTAGCTTGTCGGGTCCAAAATAGCCGGATGTGACCACAAACAGGCTGTGGTTCATCCCGACGGGTGCCACGTAGATGCACTGCCGCGGGGCGGCGAAATACTGCAAGCTTTCGTTGGTACCCTTGGCCATGGCCTGGGATACCTGCAAACTGGCGAGGAAGGCATGCATCAAGGCGGAGAGCAGGCGTGAGCCGGTTGCAATATCCGTCGCACTGCCGGCTTCCTCGACAATCTGACCGGAACTGTTCACCACCAGCACCGACACCGCCTTCACCTGCTTCTTCAGCTCCACCAAACGATCGTGGAGAGTAGATGGCGGTTCAGCCTTGGTGGCCTCCTCGCTCGGATTCACATTTGACACGCTACTAGGCACCGCACCAGCATGTGGAATGGTGGGAGCTTCATCCTTTACTGTGGGCAGCGGCCCGGCTGCCTCGGATGTGAAATCCAGGCAGCGCTTTACCGCCTCGAGGAAAGCCGTGATATCAATGGGCTTAAAGAAAAATGCGTCCACGCCAGCTTCAGATACCTGCTGGCGCACCTGGATATCGTCCACCCCGGTAACCAGGATGATCTTAGTCTCAGGCTTACGCTTCCGCAGCCTGGGAACCACGTCCAATCCTGACATTCCGGGCAGGCGGATATCCAGCACTACCAGATCCAGCGGTTGGGATGTGCCGATGAACAGCGCTTCTTCCGCCGAAGGCATATCCAACACCTCAATCTCCTCGCCGAGGGTTTTGATGCTGGCAGTGACCATCCGCCGGACTTCGTGGTTATCTTCAACCACCAATACTCGATATGGACCCATGATGAATCATTCTATCACGGTTTTAAAATTGGAAAAATCGGTAAGGAAGGCTAGTGGTAAGGTGCTTAATAAAAAGTAGGGGCACAATCATGTCGTGTCCCTACTATGTGTTAGGGGAAGTTTGCTTCCCTCGCTCATAAAAATGTTCGCACGGCTTGGGTAAAAATCGCCTCCCCCGAAAATCAGCGGGGGCAGGCGCAATGACAAAAAAGAGCGCGACGATTACCACTCGTGATGATTGTCGGGAGGTACATCTGGTGGAGGCTGCATGCCTCTGTTTTTGCTCTTACGGAAGCTCACCACGTACCCAATGCCCACAATGCTCAGAAACAATCCGCCCACTTGAATAAAGTATGAGAAGAAGTTCAAGAAAAAAGTCGACTCAATAATTTTCGTAACCATCAAGAAAGGCAGGATGATTCCTACCACCATCATCAAAAAGCCGATCAGCAGTAGATATTCACCACGTACAGTTCTCATTTATAGAGCCAGCATAATACAGTGTGTTCGGGCTCAATGTTAAAGTCTGGAGGCACCTCTATATCGCACAAACCCTTGATAATCTTAGAACAGCGAGGGTGGAAGCGGCAGCCAATGGGAGGGTTGACCAGGCTGGGGGGTTCTCCGGGGGGAACTTCTTTGTAAGTGAGTGCATTTTTGGCATCCGGTTCAGAAGTCCCGGCCAGCAAAGCGTTGGTATACGGATGAAGCGGATTACGCAATAAATCCACAATCCTTGCCTTTTCAATGAGATTGCCAGCGTACATGACGAAGACCCTCTCCGAGAAATAGCGTACGGTAGACAGGTCATGGGTGATGTAAATGACAGACAGGTGATAAGTTTCCTGTAAGCCGCGCAGAAGCTTTAAAATCTCAACGCGAACTGAAGCATCCAGCATTGAGACTGGCTCATCAGCCACCAGTAATTTCGGAGCCATGATCATGGCACGGGCAATGACCATGCGCTGCTGCTGACCCCCACTAAGCATGTGGGGGTACTTGGTCAGAAAGTCGCTGACAGGAGTCATTTTAACCTCTGTCATCACTTTGTTGATCCTATTGTTTATTTCTTCTTTATTCTTAACCCCGCCAATGATGAGTGGCTCTGACAGTATCCGCTGGACGGACATGAACGGAGGCAGGGCACCGTAGGGGTCTTGTTGCACATAACCGACCTGGGTACGATACCATTTCAATATCTTTGGTTCCATTGTACTCAGATCTTGATTCTCAAATCGCACACGCCCTTGGGTCGGCTTGTATAACCCCAAAATCGTCTTCATCAGACTGGATTTTCCGCAGCCACTCTCGCCAACCACAGCGATGGCTTCACCATGCTTGACATCAAACGTGACTCCATCCACGGCATGAACATTGCCGGCGTGCCCAAACCCGAAACGGCGGAGCTCGAACCACACTTTTAAGTCTTGAATGGATAATAATGCTCCATCCGTATCAGGAACGCTGCCTGTTTCCATAACTGTTGTAACGGGTTTACTCTCAATCATACAATCACTTATCCTGTGTTACGCGTATAACCAACATTTTACCCGGCGACCGTCAATCGTATATGTGGGTGGTTCCTCGCTGCATTTCCCAAATCGATCCGGGCAGCGTGCAGCAAACCGGCAGCCCGTGGGGGGATTGATCAGGCTGGGAGGCTGGCCAATAATGAACTCAGGTTCTTTATCCCCATGCAGTCGGGGCACACTATTCATCAGCTTCTTGGAATACGGATGGAGTGGATTGGGGAAGAAACGTGGGGTATCACCGACCTCGACGATTTGACCGGCATACATCACGGCAACATCATCTGCCAGCTCACTGGAAGTCGCAATGTCATGGGTGATCAGGATATAACTTGTCTCGAATTCATGCTTGATGCGTTTGAGCACGTTCATGATATTAGCCTGGGTCAGCAAATCCAGAGCCGAGGTGGGTTCATCCAGAACGATCAGGATGGGTGAAGTCACCAGTGCCATGGCAATGGCAGATCGCTGACGCATACCACCACTCAGTTCGAAAGGATAGCGAGTAAGAAAATCGGCCGGCACGCCTACGTTTTGAAACATTTTTCGAGCCATAGCCATGGCTTCTTCCGGGTTGGTATTAAGGTGGATCATGGCCGGTTCCGCCACCTGGTCACCTACCCGGATGACTGGATTTAATGCATTCATGGCTGCCTGGGGCACCAGTGACATTTTGATCCAGCGCACATTTTGCCGGAATTGTTCGTCATCATATGCCATGACGTCGTTGCCATCCAGGTAGACATGACCTGAATACTCGGCCACATTACGAGGCAATAGACGGAGAATTGCCTTGGCAAGGGAAGTTTTCCCACAGCCAGATTCACCGACAACCACTACTGCCCGATTGTAAGTCAGGTTAAAATCCACGCCATCGACAGCTTGCACAATACCCTGTGTGGTGCGGAAATGAAGCTTCAAGTTTTCAATGCGTAAAAGTTCCGTATCTGTCATTCGTTTAAATACCTCATAACCAATGGGTATTGATCCGATCCAAATCGTAACTTAACCAGCAAATCTCAACCTAACGATCAAAAACCTCATTACACGCCAGCACCCAAGACGCAATGGATGCCGAAGATGTGTTGTATTCTAGATATAATTTCATGCTATTCACTGTCCGAGCATCACCTGTACCCGAGCGGAAACCAAGTACCAGGTTACTTCTCCATAGCGATGTATTCACAGCTATGTGCTACATCTCACGCAATCTCGGATTAAAGATACGATCGAGAGCGAAACCCAGCATGGCAAAGGCCAGTCCGGTGATCATCAATAACACGGCTGGTTCCAAGATCCAATAGTAATATCCTTTATAAAGGGCTCCATTGGATTGTGCATCGTTAATAACCTTACCCCAGGTGGGCAGAGTCGGGTCACCCAACCCCAGCACTGCCAGCGTGGCCTCCAGGAATACGAAGGCTGGCACCGCAGACACCAACCCCGGGATCAATAATGGGATCATGCGTGGAATCAGGTACTGGAAGATAATTCGGGCATCGCTGGCACCATATGCCCGTGCCGCCTCAATGTACATCGACTCGCGCACTTGTAAAAAGATAGACCGGTACGCCTTGATGGACCCGGTGAATATACTTAAGAGGATCGTGGCACCCAGGATTAACCAGATGCTACGGTTAAAAAATGTGCCAATCATGATCAAGATCGGCAGGAATGGCAACACCATGTTGACTTCGGTGATACGCTGAATTAACCCGTCCACCCAGCCAGAATACCAGGTGCCGATGGCAGCAATGATCATAGTCAAAACCAATGTGAAGAGCGAGGCAATCAAACCAAATGCCAGGGCTATCGGTGTGCCCCATAGTAGGGCTAGCATAATGTCACGGCGCATCATATCCGTCCCAGCCAGGCCATACACCTGTCCATGCAGGACGAATTCAGCATCGAGGTTCGACCCTGCTTCAAAAGTGGTGCCGTTAATTACAACCTTGTATATACCTTTTAATGGAACGGGGGGCGTGACGTTCGGGTCCGAGAACAGCCCCTGCATTACATACTGTGACCCATCATATTTCTTCACCAGTTTATCCTGTTGGGAAAAACGGATATTTTGTTTAGGCTCAATGCCGGTGTCGGCAATCCGGATGTTTCGTCCATCGGGTGTCAGGAAGGAAATCGATGCAAACGGTTGTTTATCGGTATAGACAGCCGTAAAATAGATCATTAATTCTTGAGGATAACTATCCGCTTGATAATTAAATTCATACGAGATATCCACAGCTGAAGTATTTGCGTCGAGCGGGGTAACTACCTTGGTCATCCCGCCATCAGCACTGCTCACATGAAACGATTCGGGTAATTTATCGCGCCTGAAAACATTGGTCCAGGCTGGCGGAGCAAATTTCGGGTTGGCGTACCAGACTCCTTCGCCACCGCGCCACAATTCGATCGCTTTATTATAAGGAATCGTGACGATGGCGTAGATCGATATCGCTACCAATAGACCAATAAGCACCAAGCCGGCAATGGCAGAAGGGTAGCGTCGGATTTCATGAAAGAAAGTTCTAAATGCGTTCATGTTTGATTCACACCACCAATTTTTACTCTCGGATCTACCAAAGCGTACGTTAAATCAAGCAAAAATACCGTGATTGCGAGTAAATAGGCATATATAATCGTATCGCCTACGATGACGGGGATGTCGTAGAGTCCAATGGCCGTGTAAAACATTCGGCCGAGGCCTGGCCAGTTAAAAATCGTTTCAGTCACAATCGCCCCTGACCAAACGGCGATCAGGACAAGAGCGAAGTTGGTGATTATATTGGGTAGGGTTGGGCGTAATATATAGCGTCGTTCAAGATCGCGTGAATTCAGTCCTTTAGCCTTGGCCATATCCACATAGTCTTCACTGGAGTAGATCAGGAAGAATGTGCGCCAGCTATAAATACCTATGAAGAGACCACTAAAGAATAATGCAAAAGCAGGTAGGAAGAGATGATGCAGTACACTGAGCATGTACTCCAATTTATTATCCGGAGGTGGTGATGAGACCAGCCCTCCGAACGGGAAGATATGTACCACTGAGGCAAAGATTAAGATCAAAAAGATGCCGTAGAACCAGGCCGGCGCAGCCGAAGTAGGGGTTAGCGCAATGACTATCTTATCCCAGATACTCCCATACTTCCGGGAAAGAGATAGGGCTAAAAACAGGCTGACAAAGAAAAGAAGAAGCTGAGATACACCCATGAGCAAGAGGGTAGCAGGCAAACGCTCCAGAAGAATTAACCGTACCGTACGTGATCCGGTATCACTGACCATATTCTGGGCGTGGCCCAGGTTTAGGGTTAATGCATTTACGAGGTATTTTATATCGCGAACCACCAGCGGCTGGTCAAGGCCATAGCGTTTGATATCCAAGGCAATTAACTGCTCCGCTAGTTTCTTTTTCTCCTCAGTGCTCATACTTCGGTTGGTGGGATTGGCATTCACCTGTTGAGTTCTGGAAAATTCAATATCGGCTCTCATCATCGTATCGACTTTTCCCCCCATGTTGGCGATCATGATGGTCAGAAAAATGGCAACGACTACGGTGATAAAAAGCACCAACACTCTCACGACCGTGTACCTCGCAACGCGCACAAAAGTGCTCGTTGTGGCGGTCTTCTTGACAGCCTGAGTACCGGATTGGGCTTCAGCTTCCATATTTGCCTCGTAAAAACTTTGATAAATAGGGGCAAGGGTGAGCCTTGCCCCTATTTTCATACATGAACTTTAAGCTTATGGCGTTGTAACGAACTGTACCGATGCGAACGTAGGTATAGCCACCAAAGTCGAGACAACAGCCACCTCGAATTTATTGGAACCGGCTGTCAGGGCCTTGGTATCATCAGCGGTCAGGACTACTTGATATGCACCATCCGATACGAACGAAGCATCTCCGGTCTTCACGACAGCACCTGTTGCATCGTAGAGCAGGTACTTCACCGACTTGATTTCGTTTTGCGGGTATGGTTGTCCCTTGAAGGACACGGCGATATCAAAGGTTGCCTGGTCACCGATCTTCACCTGACCGGCAGGGCCGGTGATGTCAACCACGGAGATCTTGGGCTCAGTGAATTGAGCCCAGCGGTTCGCCAGGTCGGGGTAAGCGGTGTAGCTCTTCAGGACCAGGGATTTCTCAACCAGGTAAGCCCGATCCAGATAGTAAGGACCTGTGCCAAGCTGGAAGTTGGCATGCGCCGTATACCACGCTTTCAGGTTGGCGTAGCGAGTGGTCGCTTCGTCGGCTGTGATAAAGGTGTTCATAGTCGGGGAATACGGGATAGTGTTAGCTGCAATGGCTTCATCCAGGTACTTGGCCAGGATGTCCAGAGTCGGGCCACCGACGAAACTGGTCTGCTCGACGTTCTTGGCTACAGACTTATCGGGTGAATAAGCAGCTTCACCGGCCGCTTCGGCCATATTGGCAATTGCGATGGCGTCCCAAGAAGCTTCACCGAAGCCGTAGTTCGGCCAAGCAAAGGAGAGATAGATCCAGGCATTGAGCTCAGCATCCGAGAAATAGTTATCGGTGTAGAGCTCGATCACTAACGGACTGGTTGAAGAGATCTTAACACCCTTGAAAGCCGACATGAAGGAGTCAAAGCTCGGGATAGCTTGTTCATCATAGATGGCGCTATCCGGCTTGGCGCGGTCGAAGACCAAGATCATACACATAACAAAGTCTGCCACGGAAAGCTTGCTGCCATCGTGCCAGGTGACCGTGTCGAACATATCGGCCGGGAAGGTAACGACAGCCTTCACCTTGGCGTTCACAGTCTGGGTAAAGGCATCGCCGGCGGTGATGAACTTCTGGGTCTTGGCATCCCAGTCAACCCAGGCATCCGCTGGGACGGGGATCGTGTCGGCGGTGTTCAGGGTGACCCAATCGAGCGACTTGAAGACCGGCAGGCCAGTCTGAACGGTTACATCGGCCTTTTCGGCACGCAGCGGCCAGTTCAGGCCGGTGAATGGGTCAGCCATGAATGGCGCTCCATCAATGGCTTGAAGTGCACCTTGGTCCCAGGCCCAGTTGCTACCGTAAACCGGGTTGTACGGCTCGGTGAACAGGTCGTTTTCACCCCACTTCAAATTTCCACCCTCCACTCCGGCAAAGCGCAGCGTATAGAAAGCAATCGGGGCAGTTTCAATACCACCCGCCATGTTAGCAGATACCTGCACGTTCTTAGCGTAAGGAGCATAACTCCTGGTATCGATAATCATGACCTGGAGTGAGTCCTGTAGGCTGAGCTCCATGGCTTGCACCATCATATCATGGCGTTGTTGAGCAGTAGTGAACTTACCATTGGCCAGATCATCGCCCACTTTCTGTAAAGCAGGATCGGCTACATTGGACAGGAAAGGCTCAATACCCTGACCACTGGTATTCAGGTACATCTGCTGGAAATCGACTTTTGCATCGCGCTCGATACCGGGATTAATCCAGCCTGCGGTGTATATGTTCCATAGGCATAACGTGGTATCTGACTTCTGCCAGATCGGACCAGCTTCAGAGGACTTCTTGTACTGGCGATCCACGGTGAAGCCTACAGCCTCGAGCTGGCTGGAGACATAATCACCCATAGGCTTGCGGGTGCCATCGCCATCGCTGCGAATAAGGAAGGCCAAAGTGACGGGCTTGCCTGAAAATTGCCATTTGCCGTCCGAGCCGAGGGTCGCACCCAGGCCATTCATTTCAGTCGTAATGGCCGCTTTGGCTTTATCGAGGTTGTATGCATATTTGGCCTCGAGGCCGCGGGCAACATCAGCCAAGTCAGCGTAATCGGGGCCGTTGGTCATGATGGCGAAGAATTTCGGAAGACCACCGCCGGTATAGATCTCCTGGTTAATGAAATCGCGATCATACAGCATGTTGGTGGCTTCGCGAATCTTGCGATCCGAGAAGGGGTTGAGCACAGCGGTATCCTTGCACACCGACGGGTTGTACATGATGTCGTAATATGTGCCGAGTACCTGCGCATAGCTTAAACCGGCGTCCTGTATAGCTGGAAGATCCTTTGAGCTCAGGGCATACGCAAATGCATCAATCGCGCCAGCCTTGATCTGGGTGATCGCAGAATCGCTGC